>NZ_JBEOVF010000042.1:0-92064 GCF_040295365.1 Streptomyces sp. NPDC002838
GCATGCGAGCCGGAGCACGGAGCGCGGTTCGGCGTCCGAGGCGCCGGCACGGCTCAGCACGGCCAGCGACTGGTTGACGGCGACGTCGAACGTGGTCGAGAAGGAGACCGCCGGAGCCGCCGCCCGCCATACCTCCGGAGACGTTGTCGAGGTCGACGTCGGACATCTCGGCCGTTTCCACCTGAGGAATGAAGTTCATGACGCGCGGTTCCTTTCGCATAAGAAATTCTCTACGGCGGTCTTCGCCCGATTCCCGAAACGGGAACCCGTTCCGGGCGGCTCGCGCCATGCGCAGGATCGAAGCACGTCGAAGAGGAGACGGCCAGTCGCCCGCCGTCGATGCGGAGGGTGTTCCGGCATTTCGCTTCACGAGTGTGAAACCGCGGTCACCGAATTCACCAACTCCTTCACGTTAATTGCCGCCACGCTGCACCTTCAGGCGTTGCCAAGAGGTTTCCAAGACGGACACTCCCCCACCAAAACGCCGGGCGGCGGCACAACTGTGACTACCGTTCAGGTTCTCCTCGACTTATCGGTGAACGGTGTGCAGGTTTGCGGTTTTTCCGCCGACGGCAGCGATGGCTCAGCGGAAGTTCACGTCGCTGCACAGGAAGTAGGTCTGGTCCATGTGCGACGCCTGCCAGATCGTGTAGACGACATGGCGGCCACTGAGGCCTGACGTGCTCACGTCGATCGAGTAGTTCTGGCTGGGGGCGTAATGGCCGGTCCTGGCGACCAGCTGGAGGTCGTCCCAGGTCAGTGGCTGGGTTGCGGGATCGAAGCCCTGGCGGGTGACATAGACGAGGAAGTAGTCGGCGCCATGGCTGGCCTGGTCGTACAGGCGCACGGTGAAGTCGCTGCCGACGTCCGTCGTCTTCCAGGAGCCCACGGCGTCCAGGGAGTTGTACCGGCCACCTTCCGTCCGGCCGCCGCTGCACAGCTGCCCGTCGGGGACGACCGCCTCGAAGTTGCCGCCGGAGCCGTTGCGGTACAGCCCGTTCCAGTTCCACATGGCGTTCGGGTTGTCCTGCCACGCCTGCCAGCACATGGGGTCTTCCTGCGCCATGGCCGGATTCTGGAAGTCGGATCCCCATCGGAGCCAGCAGCCGTAGTTGCGGGATGCCGGGTCGACGACCGAGCCGTGGGCGGCAGCGGTGCCGCTCCAGGGGATCAGGCAGAGCAGCACTGCGGCGAGCACGCTCAGAGCGAGTGTCGGGCGAGGGCGGACCCCCTTGGTCCTATTTGATCTGCTCATGACAAATCACGGTCTCCTGCCTACCGAGACGGCGGGTACGGGTTGGGTGCGAGTCGCGCATGGGAGCGCTCCCGCACTTCCAACCTGCGCCCCCCGAAACAGGGCTGCAACACTCGATTGCGCCACTTTCGGGACCCCGTTGGCGCGTTCGACTCGTTCGACGTGTGCCCGCTGTCGTCGGTACAAGGGGTCGGGGCGCCCTGAACGAGCGGGCGCCCCGAATCGTCGCTCTACCGCGCGCCTGTCGCGGCTACAGCGTGCGCTCCAGGCGCTCGGCCACCAGCTTGACGAACCGTGCGGGTTCCTTGGGCTGACCGCCCTCGGCCAGGACCGCCAGGCCGTGGAGCAGTTCGGCGGTCTCGGTGAGCCGCGTGCGGTCCTCGCTTTCCTTGTACGCCTGGTTCAGGCCCTTCACCAGCAGATGGTCGGGGTTGAGTTCGAGGATCCGCTTGGCGCGCGGCACCTCCTGGCCCATCGCGCGGTACATGTTCTCGAGCGCCGGGGTGAGGTCGTGCGCGTCCGAGACGACGCAGGCCGGGGAGACGGTGAGACGCGACGACAGGCGCACGTCCTTGATGTCCTCGTCCAGGTGCTCCTTCATCCAGCCGAGCAGCCCCGCATACTCCTCGGTCTGCTTCTCCCGCTCGCCGTCGGCCTTCTCGTCCCCCTCGGTGCCGAGGTCGATCTCACCCTTGGCGACGGACCGCAGCCGCTTGCCCTCGTACTCGCCCACGGCGTCGACCCACACCTCGTCGACGGAGTCGGTGAGCAGCAGAACCTCGATGCCCTTGGCCCGGAACGCCTCCATGTGCGGGGAGTTCTCGATGCTCTGCCGGGACTCGCCGGTGAGGTAGTAGATGTCGTCCTGGCCGTCCTTCATCCGCTCCACGTACTGCTTCAGCGTGGTCGGCTCGTCGTCGCCGTGCGTGGTCGCGAACGACGAGACGGCGAGGAGGGCGTCGCGGTTCTCGGTGTCGGTGACCAGTCCCTCCTTCAGGACGGCGCCGAACTCCCGCCAGAACGTGGTGTAGCGGTCCGGGGCGGACGTCATCATGTCCTTGACCGTGGACAGGACCTTCTTGGTCAGCCGGCGCTGCATCATCCGGATGTGGCGATCCTGCTGGAGGATCTCGCGGGACACGTTGAGCGAGAGGTCCTGCGCGTCGACGACTCCCTTGACGAAGCGGAGGTACGGCGGCAGCAGCGCCTCGCAGTCGTCCATGATGAAGACACGCTTCACATACAGCTGCACCCCGCGCCGGCCGCCCTGCGTGAACAGGTCGTGCGGCGCGTGCGACGGGACGAACAGCAGCGCCTGGTACTCGAAGGTGCCCTCCGCCTGGAGGCGGATCGTCTCCAGCGGCTCGCGCCAGTCGTGGCCGATGTGCTTGTACAGCTCGTGGTACTCGTCGTCGGACACCTCCTCGCGCGAGCGCGCCCACAGGGCCTTCATCGAGTTCAGCGTCTCGGGTTCGGATGCGGTGTCCCCGTCGCCCGATTCCGGGACGAGCCGGATCGGCCAGGTGATGAAGTCCGAGTACCGCTTGACGATCTCCTTGATCTTCCAGGCCGAGGTGTAGTCGTGGAGCTGGTTCTCGGGGTCCGCCGGCTTGAGGTGCAGCGTGACGGCGGTGCCCTGCGGCGCGTCGTCGGCCCTCTCCAGCGTGTACGTGCCCTCACCGCGTGACGTCCAGCGGGTGCCCTGGCTCTCCCCGGCGCGCCTGGTCACCAGGGTCACCTCGTCGGCCACCATGAAGCCGGCGTAGAAGCCGACGCCGAACTGGCCGATGAGCCCCTCGGCTCCGCCCGCCTCCTGGGCCTCCCGCAGTTCCTTCAGGAACTTGGCCGTGCCCGAGTTGGCGATGGTGCCGATGAGTTGCCCGACCTCGTCGTACGACATCCCGATGCCGTTGTCCCGCACGGTGAGGGTGCGGGCGTTCTTGTCGATCTCGATCTCGACGTGCAGGTCGGACACATCGGCGTCGAGCGTGTCGTCCCTCAGCGCCGCGAGACGCAGCTTGTCCAGCGCGTCGGAGGCGTTGGAGACGAGCTCGCGCAGGAAGACATCCTTGTTCGAGTAGACCGAGTGGATCATCAGCTGCAGGAGCTGACGGGCCTCTACTTGGAACTCAAACGTTTCGGTCGACATGGTTCGCGTGTACCTCACAGGTCCCTGAGTCGTCGCCGGAAATGGCGCCCAGTCACTGTAAAACACCAAGTCGGGGCGGAGTCACCGGCTTCCGGAAGCGGCTGGCGGTCCTCTTCTGCTCAACTCCCCTCTCGCGTACCGTCGTTGCGTCCGAAGTGGCCAGGGTGACGGAAGGGTTACGGGGTTTTCATGGGCAGAGGTCTGCTTTCGCTGGTTCTCGCCGCAGTCACGGGTGCCGCGCTCCTCACGGCACCGGCGGCCGCCGCACCGCCTCCCCCACCGACGGACGTGTACCGTCCGGTGCGCGGGCCGTCCGCGCCGGCGGAGTACCGCTACCTCCAGAAGACCGTGCCGGGAGAGTCGATCCCCCGCCACGCTCACGATCTCGCGGCGGCGCAGGCCCGGGAACTGCCCACCGTCGGCGGTCGCTGGAAGGGCGTCGGCCCCACCAACATCGGCGGCCGGATCGTCTCCCTCGCGCTCGACCCGAAGCGCGCCGACACCCTCTACGCGGCGGCCGCGAGCGGCGGGCTGTGGCGCAGCACCGACGCCGGGGGCACGTTCCACTCGGTGTGGCCCGACAGCTTCACGCAGGCCATGGGCGCGGTCGCCACGGCACCGGACGGCACCCTGTACGTGGGCACCGGTGAGCCCAATCCGGGCGGCGGGAGCATCACGTACGAGGGCACGGGGATGTACCGCAGCAAGGACGGGGGCCGGACCTGGACGCCGATCGGCCTGCGCGACTCCGGCGCGATCAGCGCCATCACCATCGACCCCGCCAACCCCCGCCGTATCTATGTCGCCGCGGCCGGATCGCTGTACAACGGCGGCGGCGACCGGGGCGTGTACCGCTCGGAGGACGGCGGCGCCACCTGGGAGCGGATCCTCGCCGGCGCCAACGAGTTCACCGGCGCCACCGAGATCGTGCTGGACGGCGACCGCATGTACGCGGTGCTGTGGGACAAACGCCGCCGCCCCGATCTGCGGACGTACGGCGGTGTGGGCTCCGGCGTCTTCCGCTCCACGGACGGCGGCGAGTCCTGGCAACGGCTCGGCGGCGGCCTGCCCGCGCAGGGCGCGGACGTGGGACGCATCGGCCTGGGCGTCGCCGGCGACCGGCTCTACGCGATCGTGAACAAGGCGGGCGGCTCCTTCGAGGGCTTCTACGGCTCCACCGACGGCGGCGACAACTGGACCCGCACACCGGACAACCAGGCCCTCACCGCCTCGCAGTCCAGCTTCGGCTGGTGGTTCGGCAAGGTGTGGATCGACCCCCGGGACACCGAGCACGTGCACGTGGCCGGGGTCGCCCTGCTGACCACGAAGGACGGCGGCGGCACCTGGACGGCCGACGACACGAGCATGCACGTCGACCACCACGCCATGGTGTGGGACCCGCGCCGCCCCGGCCGGGTCTACCTCGGCAACGACGGCGGCGTCTACCGCTCCGACTCCGGCGGCGACGGCGGCTGGGTCAAGTCCCGCCACCAGCCGTACACCCAGCTCTACAGCGCGGCGATCAGCCCGCAGGACACCACCCGCGTCTCCGGCGGCGCCCAGGACAACGGCTCGCTGCGCTCCTGGGGCGGGGAGAAGTTCAACGAGTACCTCGGCGGCGACGGCGAGGAGAACCTGATCAACCCGACCGACGTGAACAACGTCTTCGCCTGCTACCAGTACGGCAACTGTTTCCGCTCCACCGACGGCGGCGACACGCTCACCTACTTCGCCGACCGGACGACGTATCAGCGCCGCAACTGGTTCACGCCGATGGAGTTCGACCCGCGCGATCCGAAGGTCCTCTACTACGGCTCCGAGGTCGTCAACCGCTCCACGGACGGCGGCGATACCTGGCAGGCCATCAGCCCCGACCTGTCCGGCGGGCCCGGCTCCGACCCGCTCTACGCGAACTACGGCACCATCACCTCGATCGCCCCGGCGGGCGACGGACGCACCGTGTACGCCGGCACGGACGACGGCCGCGTCTGGGTCACCAGGAACCTCGGGGCGACCTGGACGAAGCTGGCCGAGGGACGCCCCTGGGTGACCCGCGTGGTGGTGGACCCGAAGAACCCGAACCGGGTCTGGACCACCCACTCGGCCTACCGCTCCGGCTCCCCCCTCCCCCACGTCTACGGCAGCACCGACGGAGGCAGGCACTGGCGGAACCTGTCGGGCAACCTCCCGGCGGCGCCCGTCAACGACCTGGTCGTCGCGCGGGGCGGCCTGCTGTACCTCGCCACCGACCAGGGCGTGTTCACCAGCCTCACGGGCGGCGGCCGCTGGCTGCGCCTCGGACGCGGCATGCCGCAGGTGCCGGTCGACGACATCGAGTACGACGCGGGACACCACCGTCTGGTGGCCGCTACGTTCGGCAGGGGCTTCTACGAACTGACCACTGTCTGAGTCGTGTCGAGTACCACGCAGCCGCCCGGCGCCGACCAGTGCCGGGCGGCTGTTCCGCGAACCGAAGCGGTCTGCGGCCCTCAGGACGGTTCCGCGGCCCGCACGCGGGCCAGTACGTCGCGGATCATGTCGGCACTGATCAAGAAGGGGTCCCGGGCGATCTCCTCCGCTCGCTCGGGCTCGCCCGCCGCGATGGCCTCGTACAGGGCCGCGTGCCCCTCACCGGCCCGATGGAAGTGGGACCGCTCGCCCTTGCCCCACGGCTCGATCGGGAAGCCGAGGCCGATCGGGGTCAGCAGCTCCCGGCTGAGCAGGGCGATCTGCGGATTGTGGGTGGCCGCAGATGCTCCGGTGGAACGCGCTGTCGGCGGCCTGTTCCTCCCGGGGAGTGCGCGCGGACAGGTGCGCGGCCAGGGCCTCCCGCATGGGTTCGAGGTCCTCGGGACGTCGGCGTCGAGCAGCTGTCGCGGCCACCATGCCTCCGAAAACCTCACCCTGCGCCAACGCCACCACGGCCCGTCCGCCACAGCCGCAGGCCCAGCGGGAGTCGCTGTGTCGCCCCATGTCGGCCAGCTGATCAAACCGGCCGAATGACGCAGCGGCCTCGCCGGTTGCCCGATGCCCTCCGGCTGCCTTGCGCTCGGCACCGCCGCACTCGCCGAACGGGCACAGTACGGGCGCCGCAGGATTCGGGCAGGTTCGGCCCCGCCGGGATTCATCGTCGCTTCTCGGCCGGGCCGAACACCCTCTACAAGGCTGCTCGCCGGAGCGCCTGCTGCCTGAGCTGCCACACGCCCTCAAGCCGCGACAGCGTCGTTTGGGGCTGCTGCCGCAGGAAGGCTTCACGCCGGGCCGCGAGCGTGGCGCGCAGGCCGCTCTTGGCGTCGCAGCGCCGGTCCGCCGTGGCGGCCGCGCGCTGGTGGCGGTCGAGTGAGGCGGGGCTCATTCCTTGGGCGGCCTTGGCCTTCAGCGACTGGATCAAGGCCGCGGGGGTCTGCGCCTTTCTTCCGTCCGTCACCATGCACCGCTGCCACCGGCCAAGTGCCGTCTGATACTGCCGGTCGTGGGCCAGGTAGCTGTTGAAGAGTTCGTTCACGTCCTGCGGTACGAGGACGTCTTCGAACGCGGCGCGAACACTGCCGTACAGGTGGGCCTGTGTCCGGGCCGTGCAGCCGCCGGTGGCGTAGGACCCCTTGTCGCCACTGGGCAGTGTCAGGGGGGCCGCCTGGTCGGCCGGCCCGTTGAGAGCGGTGACGTAGCGGTCCTGTTCGGCGGAGGGCAGGGAACGCACGTACTGGTCCTGCGCGGGTTCGCCCGAGACTCCGCCGCCCTTCTTGAGGGGCACCCCGTAGCCGGGCGATGAGCCGGATCCGAGCACGTCGGCCGTGGTGACTCCGGACGGCGGCTCCGGGCCCGCGCTCGTGATCAGGTACCGCAGGCCCAGTTTCCGCATGCACCGCTGATCCAGCAGTTGCTGGGCGTTGAACAGCCGCCAGCGCTGCCGCAGCGTGGTGGCGTCGTTGGTGAGTACGGCGGCCGCGCGCTCGAGTGTCCGCGCCGAGGGCGCCGCGGGGTCCGGCCGGGAAGCCGGGCCCGCGGCGCATCCGGCGACGCAGATCAGGACTGCGGCCAACGCGATCACGGAGAGAACGGTTGCCGTTTCACGGACGGTCATCCGTGGCGAAGGGTGGTTCATGATCAGCCTGCCAGTCATCTGTTCGCCGGTCGGGACTGTTCAGTAGTGGCAGTTCCAGCTCCACTCGTTGCTGGAGATCTTGTCGTTGATGTTCGCCGAGCTGTTGCCCCAGTACACCTGGGTGAAGTAGGGGTGGCGCCAGCCCTTCGGGAGGCAGCGTGAATGGACGTAGTGACCCGGTTCATCCCAGACAACGACGCCCATGCCGCTCGTGCCGTTGTTGAAGCCCGACGAGGCGCAATTGGACCAGGTGCCCGACTGACAAGCGGACTGGTAGAAGCTGCCCCAATCGGGATTGGTGTCGCGGAACTGGCCCCTGGGCCCTTGGTAGTTGCCGTCGACCCAGACGCAGAAGTACGTCTGCGGACAGTCGGTCCAGGCCTGCGGCGACACATCGGACGAGCCGCTCCTCTGCCCGGGATCCGCAGCGGCGGCCTCGGCGGCAACCGGCGACGAGAACTCCCGGTCGAGGTCGGACGCCTGCGCGGCGCCGGGTATGGCGGTTAAGGTCAGGGCGGCGACGCCCACGGCCGCCACAGCGGTGGCGAGTCTGTTCTTGATCACTGGTTCTCCTTTGTTGTGTGGTGGTGCCGGTCGTGGCTGAGGGCGGTGGCGGCAAGGACGCCGGTGCGGGCGCACTCGGCTTTTGGCGACGGCCGTGCGTACTTCCTGCCGCCGACGCGCTGCGGTGTCCGGCACCGATTGCTGGTTGTCCACGCGGCCGGCCTGTGCAGGTACCGGGCGCGCGATTCGCCTCGATGCCAGGAGGCCCGTCGTTCACACGGTGTGACGTGAATGTGGGCAGGAACCTTCCCTAGGCCTTGCTTCACTGGTCAGCGCGGGCCAGCTGGCGCGGGCGGCAGCTCAGCGCACGGGATGGAGTTACGGGGCGCGGACCGATCGGTGGTGGACCTGGGTCCGGTCAAGCGGCGCGCGGTGCCTTGACTGCCGCACACATCGCTGACCAACGCTTGTTCTGGCCGAGGACGCGACCATCACCGCGACCATGATGCAGAACGTGGGACCGGTCCTCACTTCCCTTCAGCCAACCAAGGACGCAGTCGTGCGCATTGGCGCCATACTGATCGTCAAAGTCGATTGGGAGGTCAGAGTCCTTCAGCTCACCGCGGCCCAACAGGCAATCTTGGACCACAAGCCGCAAGTCGCTACGTCACCGCGTGACGTGGTCGGCGCCATCGGCCTGCTCGCCGCATCGGACGGCCGAACCGCACCGGAACCAGCACCACAAACAAGCAAGGGCGAGATGCCGGCCAGGTCTTCGATGGCCTCCACCCACATTTTCAGCTCTGCGCGCGACTGGTTGCAAGCAACGCACTACGGGCGAACGCCACCGCGGACGCCTCGGCACGGCGGTCGCCGTCGAAGTGCAAGCCCTTGATGCACAATGGCGGGCCGCGGAGGATCTTTCCCATCTCGTTCCTCTCCTGAAGTGCTGATGCGGGTTGCCGCAGACGTCCGGACCGGTTGGCCGCAGCGCGAGAGCGGGCTTGGCGTACGAAGCGCGAACACCCGACGGCCAACACGGCGAGGACAGCCGTGGGCAGGATCGCGCGTCGCATACTTTCCCCCGTGGTTGCAGGCTTCGGAGGCTCGAAGCCTTCGGTGTTCATGCGTGGTTGCCCCGGTCGATGACCGTAGGTGCGATCCCCGACTTCCTGGGACCATTGCGTGCATCGGGGCTCGCCAGTTCGTGCACAACGCGGCAGTAGAGTGCCCGTGCGAGCGGGGGCAGCTGGGGGTGCACCGGCATGACGGAGAGCAAGGGTTTCCGTTTAAGTGGAACAGAGTCGTTCGAGGCAGCGATCTCGTCCTTGTTCGGTTCGCTGCGGGTCACGGATCCTGGCCCACCGGCGTTCCAGGCCGTGGTCGACCACGTAGCCATCGGGTCAGTGATTGTGGCCCGCATCCAAGCCGCTGCCGCGACGGTGACACGGGACACCCGTAGCATCACCTCCACCGACGTGGAGTGGATGCACCTCACGCTGCACCGCTGCGGCCCGGTCGCGGTGACCCAGGACGATCGGACCACCGCACTGAAACCGGGTGAACTGTTCGCCTGTGACAACACCCGGCCCTACCGGATCATCGGTGCCGAGCCCAGCGATATGACCGTGCTCTGTGTTCCCCGTGCGAGTCTCGGCAAGCAGGCGGACTCCATAGGCCGGCGCACGGCACTCCCCATATCCGCTCAGGACGGTATCGGCAGGCTCCTCCGCTGCGCACTGTCCGGGATGGACGAGGACCTCCCCCGTCAGGGTGTGGCGCGCACGTATCTGGCCGACGCGCTCACCGCGCTCCTGCTCGCCGCTTTCGTCGACACCACTCCCGAGCGGGCCTCCGTCGCCAGCGACCTTGTCGATCGTATCCGCGTCTATGTACTGGCCCACCTTGGCGACCCCCTGCTCGGTGCGGAACGAGTCGCACGTCGGCACCACATCTCGGTCCGCCACCTCCATGCGCTTTTCAGAGGCAGTGACCTGACCTTCGCCGCCTGGGTCCGGCACGAACGCCTGCTACGGATCCGCCGAGACCTGCTTGACCCCGCCTTCGCAGACCGCTCCACGGCCGCGATCGCGGCACGGTGGGGAGTGCTCGACACCAAGCACCTCGGCAGGGCGTTGAAACGGGAGTTCGGCGAAACCGTCAGCGACCTACGCCGCGGGCAACAGGACGGCTAAGTGGCCGGGGTGTGGATCGCTTCGAGAGAGGGTCCGCAGACTGGCCACCCGAGCTGGGCTGCGGGGCCGCTCAGGCGCTGGCCAGCGACCGTCGATCTCTGCGCTTGAGGGAACAGCACGCGCGTCGAATGGTTCGCCCATGACCTCGGCGTGGTCCGTCACGTGTCGGATCGGATCGCCGTCATGTACCTCGGCGAGATCGTCGGACTCGCCGAGACCGAAGCGCTGTACGACGCCCCCGCCCATCCGGGCACGCGGGCGCTGCTGTCCGCGGTCCCGGACATCGACGACGGCACCCCCGTGGCGGACGTACCGCGCCGGGAACGCATCGTCCTCACCGGGGAAGTGCCCAACCCGGTGGACAAGCCGACCGGGTTGCGCGTTCCGCACCCGATGTCCTTACGCCCGCGAACGCTGTGCCCGGGAACGCCCCGGACTCACGCGGACGCCCTCCGGCCGCTACACCGCCTGCCAGTGTCCGCACATCGGCTGACCACCCGCCGGCTTCCCTGTCTCGGGGGGGGGATCACCGGCCCGGATCCACCCAGGCAAGGCCGTCCTCAGAGGCCACCAGGCCTCCGGCCCGCACGGGTTGCTCCTCCTCCAGGGGTCCGCCGAACATGCCCCGTTCCTGCAGGATCGCGCCTTCCTGGAACACCTGGCGTACGGTGGCGGACTCCATGAGCGGGTTGCGCAGCCCGTCGGAGCCGGGAAGACGGCCCACGGCCCGGTCGAAGTCGGAGGAGGCGGCGGTCAGGTGCGCGCCCGCGGCCCCGGGCCCGGTGAGCGACGCGTCGCCGGACGCCAGGCCGCCCACCAGCTCGACGAACGCCTCGAGTTCGGTCGCGCCGACGTTGGTGATCTTGCGCGCCTTCCAGAAGTACGACCGCTCGTCCTGGTGCAGGTCGTAGAAGGAGACCAGGAACTCGTAGAACAGGCCGTATTCGTGCCGGTAACGGGCCTCGAACTCGTCGAACAGGCGGCCCTCGTCCAGCACTCCCGCGAGACCGCTGTTGATCGACCGCGCGGCGAGGAGGGCGCCGTAGGTGGCGAGGTGCACGCCGGAGGACAGCACCGGATCGACGAAGCAGGCCGCGTCACCGACCAGCACCATGCCGGGCCGCCACAGCCGGGACTTCCAGTACGACCAGTCCCTGCGGACCCGGACCTCGTCGTACGGCGCCTCGGTCGCCCGGGGGACTCCCCCGAGGAGGTCCCGGACCTCGGGACAGGCTTCGATCAGGCGGCGCCAGGCGGCCGCCGGGTCCCGCTGGATCGCCGCGGCGTTGTCCTGGCTCACCACCGCGCCGACGCTCGTCAGGTCGTCCCGCAGCGGGATGTACCAGATCCAGCCCTCGTCGAAGGCGGCGCAGAAGATGTTGCCGTCGTTCGGCGCGGGAAGCCGCTCGCCTCCGGCGAAGTAGCCGAAGACCGCCATGTTCCGGAAGAAGTCGGAGTACGTCCGCTTCCCGCCGACGTGCGAGTGGATCCTGCTGCCGTTGCCGGAGGCGTCCACGACGTACCGGGCCCCGGCCTCGCGGGTCTCTCCGTCGGGGCCGGTCCAGCGGACGCCGCGGACCCGCTCCTCGTCGGCGAGCACGCCGGTGACCCGGCAGCCCTCCCGTACATCGACGCCGACCCGGCGGGCGTTGTCCAGGAGGATCGCGTCGAACCGGGACCGCTCGACCTGGTAGGCGAACGAGGTCGGATCGGCCAGCCGGGGCGACAGCGCGAACGAGAACTGCCACGGGTCCCGGCCGCGTCCCCAGCGGAAGGTTCCGCCGCGCTTCGGCTTGAAGCCCGCCGCGGCGACCTCGTCCTCGACGCCCAGGATGCGGCACACGCCGTGCACGGTGGAGGGGAGCAGCGACTCGCCGATCTGGTATCTCGGGAACGTGTGCCGCTCGACGAGGAGGACACGGTGACCCTTCAGGGCGACCGCCGCCGAGACGGTCGCCCCGGCCGGACCGCCTCCGACGACGATGACGTCGTACTCCTCCATGTCCTTCGAGTGACTCACCGGTCTCCTTCCGTCGTGCGTGCGTCGATCCACGTACGGATCGCCGACGCCGTGGTCTCGGCGTGCTCCCGCATCATCGTCAGATGGTCGCCGGGGACGTCCACGACGTCGTGCGGCACCGGCCAGGACGTCCGCCAGCCGTCCCCGTCCTCGGCGGCCGCCATGGCCGGGGTGGGCTCCAGCGGGCGGACCAGGAGCGTGGGGGTGTCGACCGGCTCGGGATCCCAGCCGAGGAAGACGCGGTAGTAGGCGCCGATCGCGGCCAGGGCGCTGTCGTCGACCCCGGTGACGACGGGCTCTGCGAGGTTCCGGGAGACCGGGGCGCCCAGGGACAGCAGCCAATCCTTGTCCATGGTGTCCTCGTTGACGTGGTACGTGTCGATCAGCACGAGGCCGGTGGGTGCGGTACCGATGCTCTCCAGGCAACTGGTCACCTCATGGGCGATGTTGCCGCCCGCGGACCGTCCGACGATCACGAAGGGCCTGTCGCCGACGTGCCGCAGCACGGTCTCGGCATGCGTACGGGCCAGTGCGGCAGGGTCCTCCGGCACGGCGGCGCCCCCACCGATGCCGGGATGGGGGAACTCCACCACGTCCAGGTCGCCCTGGAAGCACGAGTGGAAGCGCGGGTACTCGCCGCCTTCGGACGCGTACGACGGGTGGTAGGCCGGGAAATAGACGACGGTCGGCCGACCGGTGCCCCGGCGCCCGCCGGCGCGGCGGATCGGCGGCAGGGCGTGCTCGCGCGCTTGTGCGGCGGTGAAGGTCGGCAGGGCCCAGGACGCGGTGACCAGCAGGTGCATCGCGGCCACCGGACGGCCGCTGCCGCTGACCTTCCCGAACAGCGAGGAGAGGGTGTGCACGGGCCGTTCCCCATCCGGGGCGGGCCGTTCCGCCTCCGAGGCAGGCAGGGAGTCGTCCAGCAGGCCGAGCAGACGGCGGGCCAGATCCTCCGCCGTGGGGTGCTCGAACACCACGGCCGCGGACAGCCTGAGTTTCAGGGCCAGGCTCAGCCGGTTGCGGATCTGGACCGCGGTGAGGGAGTCGAAACCCAGGTCGGCGAGGGCCTTGCCGGTGGGCAGCGCGTCGGCGTGCGGATATCCGAGGACCGCGGCCACGTCGGCGCGCAGCAGCCGCGTGAGCGCCGCCTCCCGTTCGCCGGCCGGCAGCCCGGCGAGCAGCGTCCGCCAGGCCCCCGGCTGCAAGGGCTGCTCCGGGCCGGGCGCGGAGGTTCCGCCGCCCGAGGCGGTCGGCCGGGCCGGACGCACCAGGCCTCGCAGCAGCGGTGGCAGGGGCTGTCCGGCGGACCGAAGGGCGGCCCGGTCCAGCAGGATCGGCGCCAGCACGGGCACGTCCGCGCCCAGCGCCGCGTCGAACAGCGCCAGACCCTGCTCCGTGGACAGGCCCGGGAACCCGCCGCCGTCACGGGACCCCGGTGGTGCCGCCATGCCTTCGCCGTGCTCCCACGGGCCCCAGGCCAGGGAGACCGCGGGCAGCCCCTGTGCGGTGCGTTGGCGGGCGAGGGCGTCGAGAACGGAGTTCGCCGCCGCGTAGTTGCCCTGGCCGGCCCGGCCCAGCAGGCCCGAGGCCGAGGAGAACAGGACGAACGCCGACAGATCCAGGTCCCGGGTCAGCTGGTGCAGATGCCAGGCCGCGTCCGCCTTGGGCCGCAGTACGGTCGCCATCCGCTCGGGAGTCAGCGCGGCCAGCACGCCGTCGTCGAGCACCCCCGCCGCGTGTACCACACCGGTCAGTGGAGGCTCGCAGTTCTTGATCACCTCGGTCAGAGCGACGCGGTCGGCCGCGTCACAGGCGACGATCCCGATCTCGGCACCCAACTCCTGCAGGGAGCCGCGCAGTTCTTCGGCGCCCGGTGCCTGCGGGCCACGGCGCCCGGTCAGCAGCAGATGCCGTACGCCGTGGCGGGAGACGAGGTGCCGGGCGACTTCCGCACCCAGTGCCCCGGTGCCTCCCGTGATCAGCACTGTGCCGTCCGGACCGAAGGCGGGGCGGACGGAGCCGGGATCCATGCCCCCGCCGAAGGACGCGGTCAGTCGTGGCACCGTCACCTGTCCGGCGCGGATGCTCAGTTGGGGCTCCCCGCCGGCCACCGCGGCGGGGAGCAGCCGCAGGGATTCGGGCCGTCCGTCCACGTCGGCCAGGACGAGGCGTCCGGGCAGTTCCGACTGCGCGCTGCGCACCAGCCCCCAGACCGCGGCGCCGGCCAGGTCGGGCACCGGCGCGGTGGCGTCCCGCGTCACCACCACGAGTCGCGCCCCCGCCGTGCGCGGATCGTCCTGCCAGTGCTGCAGCGCCCGCAGCACCCTGCCGGTCAGCGCGTGTACGGCGGGCAGCGGATCGGCGTCCGCCGGCGGGCCGAGGGCGGTGACGACCACGCACTCGGGGTCGGCCGGATCGTCCGTCCTCCCGATGCCGGGGAGGACCCCGCCGAGGTTCAGCTCGTCCGGGCCGAGTACCGCCCAGCGCACGGCGTCCGTGTGGTCGGGCAGTTCCGCGCCGATCCAGTCGGGGCGCAGCAGGGCTCGTCGTACGACGTCGTCCGCCGGACTCGCCTGCCCGGCCGGGAGTTCCCGAATGGCCAGGGAGTCCACCCGGGCCACCGGACGCCCCATCGGGTCGGTGAGGGTGAGCGAGACCGTGTCCGGGCCGACCGAGGTCACCCGCACCCGCAGCTGCGACGCTCCGGCGGCGTGCAGGCGCACACCGTTCCACGCGAACGGCACCCGGGCCGGGCGGCCCGGCTCGGGTTCGGGCGCGGCGAGCAGCGAGGCGTGCGACGCGGCGTCGAACAGCGCTGGGTGGAGGCCGAACCGGCCGGCCTCCGCCGCCTGCGACTCGGGCAGCCGGACCTCCGCGAAGAGTTCGTCGCCGCGCCGCCACACCGCCCGGACACCCTGGAACGCGGGCCCATAGGCGAGACCGGCGTCCGCGAGGGTGTCGTACGCGCCGGTGAGGTCCACCTCGGCGGCGCCCCGCGGCGGCCACTGCCCCGGCTCGGGCTCCGCAGGCCCGGTCCCGGGCTCCTCGGTCGCTCGGCCCAGCAGCCCGGTGACGTGCCGGGTCCAGGCGGCCTCGGCGTCGTCTGCCGCGGATGCGTCGGAATCGTCGGACTCGTCGGACTCGTCGGACCGGGAGTAGATGTCGACCGGTCGCCGCCCGGAGTCGTCCGTCTCGCCGACCACGACCTGGACGCGTACCCGTGCGGTGCCGGGCAGGGTGAGCGGCGACAGGACCACGAGTTCGTCCACGGTGGCGCGGCCCACCTCGTCGCCCGCCCGGGCCGCCATCTCCAGGAACACCGTCGCGGGCACGAGGACCGTCCCGCCGATCACATGGTCGGCGAGCCACGGCTGGGTCACGGTGGACAACTGCCCGGTCAGCACCGTCCGGCCGGTGCCCGGCACGGCGAACGCCGGGCCCAGCAGCGGGTGTTCCCCCGCGGCCGCGGCCGAGCCGAGGGGCGGGGCGTCCAGCCAGTACCGCTGCCGCTGGAAGGCGTACGTCGGCAGGTCCACGCGTCGCGCGCCGGTGCCCGCGAACACCGCGGACCAGTCGACGCGCGCCCCGCGCACCTGGAGCCGGGCCACGGCGGACAGCAGCGTCTCCGGTTCCCGCTCGCCGCCGCGCGTGGCCGCGGCGAGGACGGGTCCGCCCCGCGCGGCGAAGGAACCGTCCCCGTCGGCCAGGCAGTCCTCGGCCGCCGCGGTGAGCACGGGGCCCGGACCGAGCTCCAGGAAGGCCGCGACCCCGTTGTCCCCGAGCCACCGCACGGCGTCGGCGAACCGCACCGGCAGCCGCGCGTGCCGCACCCAGTACTCCGGGGAACACAGCTCCCCCGCATCGGCCTGCCGGCCCGACACGGCGGAGACCACCGGGATCCGTGGCGGCCGGAAGGTCAACTCCCGGGCTACCGCGCGGAATTCGTCGAGCATGGGTTCCACGAGGGGGGAGTGGAAGGCGTGGCGCACCCGCAGTCGTACGGTCCTGCGGCCACGCGCCGCGAACCCGGCCGCGACGGCGAGTACCGCGTCCCGCGCGCCGGAGATCACCACGGAGCGCGGCCCGTTCACGGAGGCGATCGCCACCCGGTCCCCGGCGTCCGGCAGCGCGGCGAGGACTTCGTCCTCGGTCGCGTCCAGGGCCACCATCGCACCGCCGTCGGGCAGCGCCTGCATCAGCCGGCCGCGGGCCGCGACGAGTGCCGCCGCATCGGGCAGATCCAGGACGCCGGCGACATGGGCCGCCGCCAGCTCCCCCACGGAGTGACCGGCCAGGTGGTCGGCTCGCAGCCCCCAGGACTCCAACAGCCGGAACAGGGCCACCTCGAAGGCGAAGAGGGCGGCCTGGGTGAAGTCGGTACGGTCGAGCAGAGCCGCCTCCGGTGAACCCGGCTCGGCCTCCGTCACCGTACGCAGCGGGTGTTCGAGACGGTCGTCCAGTTCCCGGCAGACCTCGTCGAAGGCCGCGGCGAACACGGGGAACACGGCGGTGAGTTCGGCTCCCATGCGGGCTCGCTGCGCGCCCTGGCCGGTGAACAGGAACGCCGTACGGATGCCGGTGTCCGCCAGGCCCCGCACGGTTCCCGCTGCTGTGCCCTCGGCGAGCGCTCGCAGCGCCTGGAGCATCCGTGCCCGGTCGCCGGCCGGGATCATCGCCCTGTGGGTCAGGGTGGGCCTCGACACCGCCAGGGAGAAGGCGATGTCGGCGGACGACAGGCCGGGCCGGTCCGCCAGATGGGCCGCGAGCCGTCGTGCCTGGGCGCGCAGGGCGCCTTCGTCGGCTCCGGAGAGCGGCCAGGGCACGGGGAGCGGGGAGCTCACCGCGTCTTCGCGGGAGCTCCGAGGGGTCTGTGTCCCGGGAGTCGGCGGGGGCTCTTCCAGGATCACGTGCGCGTTGGTCCCGCTGATCCCGAAGGCCGACACGCCGGCGCGCCGCGGCCGGTCCGCCGACGGCCACGGCCGGGCCGCGGTCAGCAGTTCGATCCGGCCGGAGGACCAGTCCACGTGCGGCGAGGGCTGATCGGCGTGCAATGTCCGGGGCAGCTCCCCGTGCCGCATGGCCTGCACCATCTTGATGACCCCGGCGACCCCGGCCGCCGCCTGGGTGTGCCCGATGTTCGACTTCACCGACCCCAGCCACAGGGGGCGTTCGCGGTCCTGCCCGTACGTGGCCAGCAGCGCCCGCGCCTCGATGGGGTCGCCCAGCGTGGTGCCCGTACCGTGCGCCTCCACCGCGTCCACGTCGCCGGCGCGCAGCCCCGCGTCGGCCAGCGCCCGCGTGACCAGCCGTTCCTGTGCCGGTCCGTGGGGTGCGGTCAGTCCGTTGGACGCGCCGTCGGAGTTGACGGCGGAACCGCGCAGCACGGCCAGCACGGGGTGGCCGTTTCGCCGCGCGTCGGACAGCCGCTCCAGCAGTACCAGGCCCACGCCCTCGCCCCAGGCGGTGCCGTCGGCCGCCGCCGAGAACGACTTGCAGCGGCCGTCGGGTGCCAGGCCGCGCTGTCGGCTGAAGGCGATGAACGGCTTCGGCGTCGACATCACGGTGACCCCGCCGGCCAGGGCCAGGGAGCACTCGCCCGAGCGCAGCGCTCGGGCCGCCATGTGCAGCGCCACCAGCGAGGACGAGCACGCGGTGTCGATCGTGATCGCCGGACCGCGCAGGCCGTACACGTAGGAGATCCGGCCGGAGGCCACGCTGCGGGCCGAGCCCAGACCCAGGTGCGCCTCCAGATCGTGGGTGCGGTGGAAGCGGGAGGAGTAGTCGGAGTGCATCACGCCGACGAACACGCCCGTGTCGCTCTCGCGCAGCGAAGCCGGGGCGATGCCGGCCCGTTCCCACACCTCCCAGGAGGTCTCGAGGAGGAGCCGCTGCTGCGGGTCCGTGGCCAGTGCCTCCCGGGGCGAGATCCCGAACAGGCCGGCATCGAACTCCGCGGCCCGGTGCAGGAATCCACCGCTGCGGGTGTACGAGGTGCCGAGGCGGTCAGGGTCGGTGTCGTAAAGGCGGTCCAGGTCCCAGCCCCGGTCGGTGGGGAACTCCGAGATCGCGTCCCTGCCCTCCGACAGCAGCTGCCACAGTTCCTCGGGAGAGTGGACGTCGCCGGGGTAGCGGCAGCCCATCGCGACGATCACCACCGGATCCTCGCCGGGCCGTCCGGGAACCGACCGCGCGGCGGAGGTGCGATGCCCGGCCGCCGGGTCGAAGAGGGCGGCACGCAGGTACCCGGCCACGTCGGACGGGGTCGGGTGGTCGAAGACCAGCGTCGTCGGCAGATCCACGCCGGTCGCCGCGCCCAGCCGGTCGATCAGCGTGACGGCGCCCACGGAGGTCAGCCCGAGATCGGTGAAGGGGCTGTCCGCGTCGAACGAGTCGAGCGGGTCGTCCGGTGCGCGTCCGCGGACCGCGGCCGTCTCGGCGAGCACCGTGTCGCGCAGGACGCGTTCCTGCTCCTCCCGCGCCAGGGTCAGCAGCCGCTCGCGCAGGGAGGCGTCGGCCGCCGGGGGCGGGGCGGACCGGGCGTCGGATGCGGGACGGGCCACTCCCGGGACGACCGCATGGCGGGCGATCTTGCCGGAGGCGGTGCGTGGGACGGCGGCGATCTCGTGGATCTCGACGGGCACCTTGTAGTCGGACAACCGGGTGCGGCACTCGGCCAGCACCCGCCGCGGGTCGATCCCGTCGGGGCCCGGTACGACGAAGGCCACCGGGACCTCGCCGAGGACGTCGTGCGGCCGGCCCACGACCACGGCGTCACTCACGCCGGGACAGCGCAGCAGGGCCTGTTCGATCTCCGTGGGGTGGATGTTCTCGCCGCCGCGGATGATCAGCTCGCTGACCCGGCCGGTGAGGGTGAGGTGGCCGTACTCGACGCGGCGGCCGAGGTCGCCGGTGCGGTACCAGCCGTCCAGCAGCGCGGCGGCCGTCGCCTCGGGCTGGTTGTGGTACCCAGTCATGAGCCCCGGCCCGCGCACCCAGATCTCGCCCTCGTCGCCGTCCGCGACATCGTTGCCACCGCTCGGATCGACGACCCGAACGTCCGTGCCCGGCACCGGCGGTCCGCAGGAGCCGTCGACCCTGGGCCCGTCCGGAGGGCTCACCGCGATCATGCCGCAGGTCTCGGTACTGCCGTACGCGTTCAGCAGCGGCGCCCCCATGGTCTCCTCGACCGCGGTGCGCAGCGACGGGGGACACGGTGCGCCCGCCACGACACACAGCCGCAGCGCCGGGCGGGAGGACGACGGGGCCTTGCCGGCCGAGGACATCAGCCGGTGATACGTCGTGGGAACGCCCGCCAGCACCGTGAAGGGGCCGCCGAGTTCTTCGGGCGGCGAGTGGAGCTCCTGCCACAGGCCACCGGGCGGAAGGTGGTCGCCGGTGATCCGGGCGCTCGCGCCGACGGCGGTGACGCCCAGGATCGCGAGGGAGTGCCCGAAGGAGTGGAACAGCGGCAGCGGCCAGAGGACCCGGTCCTCGGACGAGAGCCCGAAGATGGGGGCGTAGACCGCCGCAGGCGACCACAGTGCGGCGCGCTGCGTGAACAGTACTCCTTTGGGACGGTGGGTGGTTCCGGAGGTGTAGAGCATCCAGGCGGGGTCGTCGAGCCCGAGGCCCTCGCCGGGCGGCCCACCGGGGTCCGCGGACCCGTCGTCGCCGACGGCGGTCCGGAAGAGGACGGTGCTGTCGGGGGCGTCCGCCGGAACGGGGCCGGAACCGGTGAGCAGGACGCCCAGACGGTCGTACTCGGGCCCCAGACGCCTGAGTTGCGCCAGATGCGCGGCGTCGGTGACGAGGACCGAAGCTCCGCTGTCCCGCAGGAAATGGGCGAGTTCGGCGTCGGAGGAGCGCGGGTTGAGGAGGACGCCGACCACCCCCGCCCGTACGGTGGCCAGGCAACTCTCCACCAGCTCCACGCGGTTGCCCAGGCAGATCGCGACCCGGTCGCCGCGGCCGAGGCCCGTCCGGGCGAGATGCCCGGCCAGCCTGCCGGTGCGCCGCTCCAGCTCGGCGTAGGTGACGCTCCGTGAGGAGTCGGAGAACGCGACCCGCTCCCCCGACAGCTCGGCGTGCCTCCTCAGTAACTCCGGTAACGGCCGGACCAGCTCGTCGTGCCTCATATCCCTGCCTTCCCGGCGCTCGGCCGCAGGCCAAACCCCTTGCGGTACACCGGCGTCGAGCCTAGTGCCGAGGAAGGCGCGAAAAGCCGGGAAAGATCGAACTTGCCGACGGCCGGTCCGACGGGTCGTGTTCCCCGGCCGGGCGAATCAGTCGGCCCGTCACAGGTCGAGGACAAGGCGGGGTCCGCAGGAGCGGGAGACGCAGATGAGCATGGTGTCGCCGGTGGCCCGCTCGTCCTCGCTCAGCAGGGAGTCGCGGTGGTCGGGCGTGCCGTCGAGTACGTCGGTCTCGCAGGTGCCGCAGGTGCCCTCGCGGCAGGAGAAGTCGACGTCGACGCCGGCCTCCTCCACGGTTTCCAGCACCGAGCGGTCGGGCGGCACGGTGAGAGTGAGCCCGGCGCGGGCGAGCACCACCTCGAAGGCCTCGGCGGAGCGGGCTCCGGTTTCCCGCACCGGGGCGAACCGCTCGACGCCCAGCGTGCCGGCCGGCCAGTCGGCGCATTGTTCCCGCGCCGCCCGGAGCAGCGGTTCGGGGCCGCAGGCGTGCACCAGGGTGCCTTCCTCGGGTGAGCCGAGGAAGGCGGCGAGGTCCAGCAGGCCGTACTCGTCCTGCGGGCGGACGAGCACCCGGTCGCCGTAGGGCGTGAGGCGGTCCAGGAACGCCATGGAGGTGCGGGTGCGGCCGCCGTACAGCAGACGCCAGTCGGCCCCCGCGGCCTCGGCCGCCTCGACCATCGGCAGGATCGGTGTGATGCCGACGCCGCCGGCGATGAACAGATGGCGGGCGGCCGGCCGCAGCGGAAAGTTGTTCCGCGGCCCGCGGACGCGTACGGCGGTGCCTGCCGGGAGGTAGTCGTGGACGTACGCGGAGCCGCCGCGGCCCTGCGGCTCGCGCAGGACGGCGATCCGCCAGGCGTCCCGGTCGGCAGGGTCCCCGCACAGCGAGTACTGGCGGATCAGGCCGCCCTCCAGGAGCAGATCGATGTGCGCTCCCGCGGTCCAGGACGGGAGGGGTCGGCCGTCCTGGCGGCGCAGGGTGAGGGAGACGACGCCGTCGGCGACGCGGGTACGGGTCGCCACGGCGAGGGTCTGCTCGTCCAGGGGCAGCTGGTCGGTCATGGTGGGTCAACCTGGTCTCGTACGGGGATGCGGGCAGGTCAGGCGACGGCGTCGATGGCGCGCTCGGCGGCCATGTGGGCCGTCTCGTTGACCGAGTGCGGAACGACGCGCCCGCCCGGCAGCCGTCGCACCCGGCTGACCGAGGTGTAGTCGGGGTGGAACCAGAACATGCGGGAAAGGCCGAGCACCGTCGCCAGGTAGGTGTTGGTGATACCGCCGTGGCACACGACCGCGACACGGCCGCCGGGATGGGCGTCCAGGATGGTGTCCATGGCCCGCGCCGCCCGTGCCCGGAAGGCGTCCCAGTCCAGGTCGGGCACGAAGTCCTCGTACCGTCCCTCGGACAGCGCCACCGACCGGGGGTCGTCGGCGCGGATCTGCTCCGGCGGCGTGTAGGGCTGCGAGACGTCGGTGTCCCACTCGCGCAGGTCGTCGAGGACGGTGGCGGTCATGCCGGTGAGCCGCTCCAGCGGCACCACCGTCTCGCGGGCCCGCTGGAAGGGGCTGGTGTAGAGGGCGTCGAGGTCCTCGTGCACGAGCCAGGCGGCGAGGCGTTCGGCCTGGGCGGTGCCCTCCGGCGACAGCCCCGGGTCGTAGACGCCCGCCAGGGGGAGGCCGTGCCGGATGAGGAGGAGTTCAGTCATGGCGATCCTTCGTATGTACGGGTGGCGGGCGCGGGTTCTTCCGTGGCTCAGCCGGCGATGGTCCGCTCGGAGCGCCAGTAGGGGCGGCGCATCGCGCGTTTGTCGAGCTTGCCCATCGCGTTGCGCAGCAGGCGCGGGACGAACTCGTAGGACCTGGGGCACTTGTAGGCGGCCAGCCGGTCGCGGCAGAACCGGTCCAGCTCCTCGGCCGACTGCTCGTCCCCGGCGGCCACGACGAGCGCGCGCAGCGACTCGCCGAAGTCCGGATGGGGCACTCCGATGACCGCGACCTCGGCGACCGCCGGGTGCCGGCGCAGTACCGCCTCGCTCTCGGCCGGGTACAGATTGACCCCGCCGGAGACCACGACGTCGGCGGCCCGGTCGGTGATGAAGATGTAGCCGTCTGCGTCGACGTAGCCGATGTCGCCGAGCGTGAAGACGCCCGGCGCGAGATAGGCGGCCTTGGTCTTGTCCGGGTCCGCGTGGTAGCGCACTCCCCTGCCCTCGGGTGCCTGGAACGCCAGCAGGCCGAGCTCGCCGGGCGGCAGCGGACGGCCGTCGTCGTCGGTCACCAGGACCTCGAAGGGGGGCTGGACGCGCCCGACCGAACCCGGATGCGCCAGCCACTCGGTGCTGCTGATGCGTGCCACGGTGCCCGCCTCGCTGGCGCCGTACGACTCGGTCAGCACCGGGCCGAACCACTCGATCATGGTCCGCTTCACGTCCGGCGGGCACGCGGACCCGGTGTGGGAGACCTGGAGGAGGCTGGAGACGTCGTACCGGCCACGGACCTCTTCCGGCAGGGCGAGCAGGCGTTGGAAGTGGGTGGGCACCATGACCGTGGAGGTGACCCGCCACTCCTCGACGCGGCGCAGGAAGGCCTCCGCGTCGTATCCGCCGAGTACGACCACCTGCTGACCGGCCGCCAGGTGCCGCAGCGACGTCAGCGGCGCGTTGTGCTGCAGCGGGCCGCACACCAGGTGCGGTCCCGGCGGGAATCCGGGCCGTTCGGCCATCGCGGCCACGTAGGCGGCACTGTCGGCTACCGGACCGCCCACCCACCGCACCTCGGTGCCGCGCGCCCGGCCGGTGGTTCCGGAGGTGTAGACGAGGGGCGGGCGGGCGGCCCGGCCCGTGGGACAGGTCCACTCCGGGGGCGCCGCCGCCAGCCACAGGTCCCAGTCGAAGGCGTGCCCGATCGCCGGGGTTCCGTGCATCACGACCGGCAGGCCCAGTTCGCGGGCCGCCTCCAGGGCTGTGACCGCGCCGGCGGGTCCGGAGACGATCCCCGTCACACCCGCGTCGATGATCTGGTCGACCAGTTCGCCCACCATCAGGTGCCGGGAGGTGGCGACGGTTCCCACACCGGCGCGCAGCCCGGCCAGATGGGCCACCAGGGTGGGGATCGCGTTGTCGCCGAGGACGGCGACCCGGTCCTCGGGGCCGGGTGCGATCTCCAGCAGCCGTGCCGCCGCCCGCGCGACCTGGTCGGCGAGCTGCGACCAGGTCAGCACGTCCTGATCGTCGACGAGAGCGGGCTCGTGGGGCGTCTCCTGGGCACGACGGTCGAGTGGTAGCAGAGACATGGCTCCTCCGGCGGCTCCTCGGGCCCCTCCCGGTGCGTGGGAGAGTCGATGCCGAGACTGTAGCGTTTATCAAGAAAGTACGGAACACTCTGATCCGAGCCGGAAGCATCCGCCCATGGCTTTGGCGGGCAAGGGGCCGCACATCCCGCTCCCTGTTACTGAAACCGTCATCTGGTAACTGCTCTTGAGGAGGAGCCATGTCCCAGCCCGATCTGGACGCATGGCGCACACAGGTCCGGCAGTGGCTGGCCACCGTGCTCGAACCGGCCCGGGAAGCCGAGGCCACGGGTGACCTCGCCGTCTTCCACAACCTCCCCGAGGGCGAGGAACGCCTGCTGCTGGAACGCTGCCGCGTCTACCAGCGCGCCCGCTTCGACGCCGGGTACCAGGCCCTGACCCTCCCCGGGGACAAAGGCGGAGCGGGCCTGACCGCCGCCCACGTGGCGGCCTTCGCCCAGGAGGAGTCGGCCTTCGAGGTGCCGCCCTCCACGGAGCTGATCAGCGTCACCGTGCGCCTGGTCGCGATGGCGGTCTCCCTGTTCGGGACGGCCGAGCAGCGTCACGACCACGCCCGGGCGTTCCTGCGTACGGACCGGCTGGCCTGCCAGCTCTTCAGCGAGCCCGGCGCCGGGTCCGACCTCGCCGCGCTGCGCACGCGTGCCCGGCGGGAGGGCGAGGACTGGGTGATCGACGGTCAGAAGGTGTGGACCTCGGGAGCCCAGTTCGCCGACTACGGCCTGCTGCTCGCCCGCACCGATCCGGACGTCGTGAAGCAGGCCGGCATCACGGCGTTCCTGGTCCCGATGGACGCCCCCGGTGTGGAGGTGCGCCCCATCCGCCAGATGAGTGGCGGTGCCTCGTTCAACGAGGTGTTCCTCAGCGGCGTACGTGTTCCGGACCGGCTGCGGATCGGGCGCCCCGGGCAGGGGTGGGAGGTCGCCACCACCACCCTCGCCTTCGAACGGACCGCCTCCGGCACCGGCAACCGGCGCAAGGGCGGCACCTTCTCGGACGTGCTCGCCCTGGCGCGCTCGCTCGGCCGCGCGGAGGATCCGCTGGTCCGCCAGCAACTCGCCGACCTGTACGTACGCACCGCGCTGCGTGCCGCCACCGTGGACCGCGTCGCCAGGGCGAGCGCCACCGGCGGCCGACCGGGCCCCGAGGCGTCCCTGACCAAACTCATGGCCTCCGACCTGCTGAGCCGCACCGGGCAGGTCGCCGCCGAGCTGATGGGCGCCCGGATCAGCGCCGACACCGGGGAGCCGGGCACGTTCGCCTGGACCCAGCACCTGCTGGGCGCCCCCGGCTACCGGCTGGCCGGTGGCACCGACCAGATCCAGCGCAACCTCATCGGCGAGCGCGTACTGAAACTGCCGCCGGAACCACGGGTGGACCGGGTGCCGTTCTCACAGCTCCCCGGCAACTGACACACCGGCCGCTACGGCCATCACAGCATCACAAAGGAGTGACATCGATGGATCTGGGACTGACAGGTGCCAAGGCGCTGGTGACCGGTGCGAGCCGGGGTATCGGCCGGGCGATCGCGGGAACCCTGGCCGCGGAGGGCTGCGCGCTGGCGCTGTGCGCCCGGGGTGAGGAGGCGCTGGCCAAGGCCGCCGCCGAGTTGCGTGGCGAGGGGGCGACGGTGTTCGCCGAGCCGGTCGACGTCACCGACCCGGCCGCGCTCGCGGGCTTCGTTGAGCGGGCGGCCGGCGAACTCGGCGGTCTGGACCTGCTGGTGTCCAATGTCTCGGCGGGCAACGTCAAGGGTCCCCAGTCGTGGGAGGCCAGCCTGCGCGGTGACCTGATGCCGTTCGCCGGGCTGGTCGAGGCGGCCATGCCCTACCTGGACGCCTCCGACCGGGCAGCCGTCGTGGCCATCGGCACCACCAACGCCTCCGATACCGCCCGCCCCGCCGGAGCCAACTCCTACTCCGCCATGAAGGCCGCCGTCGTCCAGCACGCTTCCGCCCTCGCGCACGCGCTCGCTCCGAAGGGCATCCGCGTCAACACAGTCTCCCCCGGCCCGATCGACTTCCCCGGCGGCGCCTGGGAGACCATCCGCACCAGCCGCCCGGAGGTCTACGAGGAGGTCCTCGCCAAGCTCCCGATCGGCCGCTACGGCACCGCGGAGGACGTGGCCGCGGCGGTGGCGTTCCTGCTCGGGCGGACCGGCTCCTTCTGCGTCGGCGTCAACCTCGTGGTGGACGGCGGGCTGCTGACCCGCGTCCAGTACTGAGCCGTGGCGGGCCCGGCCGGCCGCCTGGACGCCGTACTGGTCTGCGGTGGTCGGTGGCACGACTTCGACTACGCGCGGCTCCGGCTGCTGGAACTGCTCGGTGATCATCCGCGGGTGCGCACCACCGTCCACCAGGACTACGACTGTGTCGATGCGCTGGAGCAGGCCGACCTGCTGGTCACGTACACCTGCGACGTCCGGCCCCGCCCGGCGCAGCGGGCCGCGCTGGCCCGGTTCGTCGAGCGGGGCGGGCGCTGGCTCGCCCTGCACGGCACCAACGCGGTGATCGAGGCGCCGGCCCCCGGCGGGCCACGGGTGTTCACCACCCCGCGGCTCCTCGGGGAGCTGGCCGAGGTGCTGGGCAGCCAGTTTCTCGCCCACCCGCCGATCGAGCCGTACGAGGTCCGGGTCACCCGGCCCGACCATCCGCTGGTCGCCGGGATCGAGCCGTTCACGGTCACCGACGAGCTCTACGTCTGTGAGCTGCACGGGGAGCTGGAGGTGCTGCTGCACGCCGAGTACACGGGGCCGTGCCGGGGTTTCGCCGAGGGCGACACGGCGGCGCTCGACGACGCGCCCCGGCCTGTGCTGTATCTGAAGCGGCACGGCTTGGGGGAGGTGTGCTGCTTCACCCTCGGTCACTGCCGAGGGCGCTACGACGTGCAGGACCTCGGTGTGGATGACACCGGGCGGGTGGACCGTGGGCCCTGGGGGACGACGGAGTTCGTGACGGTGCTGGGGCGGTGTGTGGAGAGGGTCGTGGCCGGCCGAAGCCCGGTGGGCAACTGAGCGAACCCGGGGTGCCGCCCAGAGGGCTGCGCCCCCAGACCCCCGCTGAAAATCAGCCCCTCCGGCGTTTGAGGAGCGGGGGTCCAGGGGGCGGAGCCCCATGGCGGGGTCTGGGGCGGAGCCCCAGAAGGACGGGACGGGTAGGGGCGGCGGGGGCGAAAAAAGACCACGCCCGCACCCCGCCTCACCCGTGCGGCAGCACCACCGCACGGCCGTTGATCTCCCCCGCGTGCAGGCGCTCGTACGCCGACGGCGCGTCCTCGATCGAGAACGTCTCCACGTGGGAGGAGACAAGCCCCTGCCGCGCGAGCCCGACGACGTCGATGAGCTCGACTCGGCTCCCCCAGTAGGGCGCCGACGCGGACACCCCGAACGGCACACCACCGCCGAATCCGACCGCCAGGGTGCCACCCCCGATGCCGACGACGGTCACCTCCCCCGCCACCGCCACCGACGCGGCGGCCACCGCCAAGGTCGCCTCGGCCCCCACGAAGTCCAGCACCACTTCCGCCCCGGTGCCGCCGGTGAGCTCCCGTACCCGTGCCGCCGCCTCGTCGTCGGAGAGCAGCACCTCGTGCGCACCGACGGCGTGCGCCAGCTCCAGCTTCTCCTTGCTCACATCAACGGCGAGGACGCGAGCGGGAGTCAGCGCACGCAGCAGCTGTACGGCGAGATGCCCGAGGCCCCCGACACCGATCACCAGCGCCGTACTGCCCGGCACCAGCTTCGGCAGCACCTGCCTGATCGCGTGATACGGCGTCAGCCCGGCGTCGGTGAGCGGTGCCGCCTGCACCGGGTCCAGTCCGCCCAAGGGCACCAGGTGGCGGGGCGAGTCCACCACCATGTACTCGGCGAGGGCACCGGGAGAACCCAGACCGGGAGGCATGATGCCGAGCCCGGCGGCGTGCGGGCAGTAGTTCTCCCTGCCCTCGGCGCATGTGCGGCAGCGGCCGCAGCCCCACGGGCCGTACACCGCCACCTCGTCGCCCTCCGCCACCTCGGTGACACCGCTGCCCAGAGCGGCGACGGTGCCGACGCCCTCGTGACCGAGCGTCAGCGGCAGCGGGTAGGGGAAAAGGTCCTCGGGCCAGCTCATGACCGCGAGGTCGGAGTGGCACAGCCCCGCGGCCGTCACCTTCAGCAGCACCTGGCCCGGGCCTGGTTCGGGCATCGGAACCTCGACCACCTCGGGCCCGGCACCCACCGCCCGGTACTGAACCGCTTTCATCATCAGACCTCCTTGTCAGAGGTGGCTACAGGGTCGGCGGGCGGCGACTTCCGGCGGCGCAGAACCGCCGGTAGCGCGATCCGCCCACCCGTGAGGACCAGCGCGACGATGAGGACCGAGCCGGTGAACAGACTCGCGGCCCACTGCGCGCTGGTGGCGAGCCCGAGTCCGGTGATGCCGGTGCCGAGCAGCAGCACCGCGAGGACGGTGCCCCAGGCGTTGAAGCGGCCCGCGCGCAGCTGGGTCGCCCCGACGAAGGCCGCCGCGTAGGCCGACAGCAGGTACGGCGTGCCGGCGGTCGGCGATCCGGATCCCACCGAGGACGCGAAGACGATCCCGGCGCATCCGGAGAGCAGCGCGGACGCCACCAGGGTCAGGAAGCGCAGCCGGTCGGTGCGCACCCCTTGCAGGCGTGCCGCGTCGGCGTTGAAGCCGGTCGCGTACAAACGGCGTCCGGTGGCGGTGTGTTCCAGCAGGAACCAGATGGCCGCCGCGGCGAGCAGGAGATACAGCACCGGCAGCGTGATGCCGCCGACGTCCAGCTGGGCGATGCTCGAGAACGGCTCGGCCAGAAGCTGTACACCGGTGATGGAGCTGTCGTTCGTGACCATGGTGATCGAGGACTGGATCAGCGCCCCCGTGGCCAGGGTGGCGATGAACGAGTCGACCCGCAGCGCCACCACCACGATGCCGTTGACCACCCCGATCAGCAGCGCGGCCGCCATCGCCAGGGCGATCGCCACGCCGGGTCCCAGGTCCGCGGTGACCATGAAGTAGGCGGTCAGCACGCTGGTGAGCGACATGGTGTAGGCGACCGACAGGTCGAAGACGCGCGCGGCCAGCGGCAGTACGACGCTGAGGGCGACGAGTCCGGCCACGGCGTTGCCGTTCAGGATCTGCTTGACCGTGGTGGCGGTCGGGAACGTCTCCGGCGCCCAGACGGTGAAGAGCGCGACGATGACCAGCCACACGTAGACGGCGCCGATGTTCCGGAAGGACAGGGCCGCCGCTGTCCGTCGGCCCCACGCGCCCAGGGCGAGCGCGGGCCTGACTGGTTCCGGTGGTGGTGCGGCCGGACGGAGTCCCGCAGCCCGTGTCGGGGTGGATGTCATGTCACTCCGTTCCTTCCATGGCATGGACGAGCGCGGGCTCGGTGATGTCCCGGCCGCCGATCTCCCGTACGACCCGGCCGTCCCTCACCACGAGGACGCGGGTGCACAGCGCGAGCAGGTCCTGCGTGTCGGAGGAGGACACGATGACGCCCATGCCCTCGTCGGCCTGGCGCTCGATCAGGTCGTACAGCTGCAGGCGGGTGCCGATGTCGACTCCGGCCGTGGGTTCGCACAGCACCAGCACCGGCGGGCGCCGGGCCAGGCAGCGGGCCATCACGACCTTCTGCTGGTTGCCGCCGCTCAGTGTGGTGATCCGGGCTCCGCGGCCGGCCGTGCGCACCCCGACCCGTTGGATCCATTCCTCGGCAAGCGCGTCCTCCCGCCCTCGGTGCAGCCGGCCGAGGCGGGCGCGGAGTCGGTCGAGGAGGGGAAGGGTGAGGTTCTCCCCCACCGAGAAGTCGCCGATCACGCCCTCTCCCGTCCGGTCCGCGGGGACCAGGGGGAGGCCCAGCCGGCCCGCGTCGCGCATGTCGACCCACCGCTCGGTGCGCTCCGGCAGCCGCAGCCTGCCGCGCACCGGCCCCGCGTGGGCCCCGCACACCGCGTACGGAACGATCTCGTGGCCGGAGCCGACGAGGCCGGTGATGCCCAGGCGCTCGCCCCTGGCCAGGTCGAAGCCGATTCCGCGCAGAGGGCCTGCCCACAGGTCGCGGACCTCCAGTACGGCCTCTGCGGGACCGGGGGCAGAAACCGGCCGGTGGTCGGTCTCCGTCTCCTCGCCCGCCATCAGCTCCGCCAGCGAGCGCGGAGTGAGGTCGGCGACAGGGAGGGTGGCGATCCGTCGCCCGCCGCGGATCACGGTGACCCGGTCGGCGAGCGCGAAGATCTCGTCCATCCGGTGCGAGACGTACAGGACGCCGGCGCCGGCGTCGCGGATCTCCCGCACGATGTCGAAGAGCCGGGCGACCTCACCGGGCGGCAGCACGGCGGTCGGCTCGTCGAGTACCAGGACACCGCGCCGGCCCTCCCAGCCCTGCAGCGCGGCGGCGATGGCCACCACCGCGCGCTGGACGGGAGAGGCCAGGGCCAGGGGCCGGCGTACGTCGATGCCGAGGCCGAACCGTTCCACCAGCGCGGTCGTCCGCCGCTCCATCTCCGGCCAGCGGATGTTGCCGAAGGCGGTACGGGCGAAGCCACGGCTGAGCGCGAGGTTGTCGGTGGCGCTCAGCTCGCCCACCAGTCCCAGTTCCTGGTGGACGAAGCGGAGCCGGTCGTGCCGGGAGGCGGCGACCTGGCTCAGGTCGAACGGCTCGCCGTCCAGTTCGGCGACCGCCCCGGGGTCGGCGTGGTGGTAGCCGGCGAGGATCTTGATGAGGGTGGACTTGCCGGAACCGTTGGGCCCGATCAGCGCGTGGATCTCGCCGGGTGCGACCTCCAGATCGACGTCCCGCAGCGCCTGGGTTCCGCCGAACCTCTTCGACAGGGCGGCCACCCGCAGCACCGGCCGGGTCAACTCAGCCCCCAGAGCGCCTTGAACTGCGCCTGGTAGTCCTCGACGAGCGGGAAGTCGCCGTCGGCGGACGGGAGGTTGTCCTTGGTGACCAGCATGTTGGGCAGCACCGCCTTCTGGTCCACGTCCATGGACTGGCCGGTGAAGTGGCGGGCGAGCGCGTCGGCCTGGAGCCACGCCGTCTCGTGGGAGTTCAGCGCCATCGCGCCGTCGGTGAGGCCGCCCTGGATGTACTGGTAGCTCTGCGCGTCACCGACGTTGACGACGAGGTGCTTGCCGGTGATGCCGGCGGTCTTCAGCGCCGCCGGGACGCCCACGTTGAGCAGGCCCAGGGAGAAGACGACGTGGGTCACCTTCGGGTGCGACCTGAGGTACGACACCACGCGGTCCGGCATGTCCTTGCCGACCGCCGTGATCGGCACGTCGACGCTGTCGAGCGCACAGCCCTCGCACCATTGCTGGTACTTGGCCGCGAACCCGTCCTTGACCGGCTTGAGGATCGTGTAGGCCGGAAGATCGAAGTACACGGTGTCGGCCTTGGCACCGCTGTCCGACACCACCCACGAGGCGATCATCTCGCCCTGGATGCCGACGTCCTTCGGCCCGTTCTTCAGCAGGGAGATGCCGTCGCCCACCACGTCGTCGGCGTTCGACTGGATGACGGGGATGCCCGCCGCCTTGAGCCGCGCCAGCTGCTTGGCGTAGACCGCGCGCGGGAAGCCCGAGGCGACGACGGCGTCCGGCTTGTCGCGCAGGGCCTGCTCGTAGGCGGCCTGGACCGACTCCGGCGTGCCCTGCGTGGCGATCTGATTCACCGTCCAGCCGAGTTCCTCGGCGGCGGCCGTGAAGAAGTCGGCGAGGTCCTTGCAGGACTGGACGCCGCAGAGAATGAAGTCGATCTTCTTGCCCTCGGGGATCTTCTTGCCCACCGGCTCGGTGACGGGGATCCGGGCCGGGCGCTCGGAGTACTTCGCCACGGCCGCCCGGGCGGCCGCCAGGCCGGGGCTGTCGGACGCCGGCGCCTGGGACACGTCGGCGGCGGCCGGAGTCGCGTCCGTGCCGCACGCCGTCAGGGCGAGCAGGGCGGTGACGGGGATGATCGCGGTGAGGGCGCGGCGGACCGCGCGAGCGGGTCTGGAACTCATCGTTGAGTACTCCCACGCATGGAGGGTGAAGAAGGCTGTGTACACCGCCGTCGTGGGGTACGGCGCGGGCCGTCGGTATGACCGCGCGGCGCTGCGGCCGGGGCGTGAAGGCTCCGCCTCGACCAAGAAACTTATGAGGCACTACAGCCTCAAGTGCGTCGGAGTGTGACACGGCGCGGCAGGCTTGGGGAGAGGTCGGTCACGATAAATTCAAGACTTGCTGGCACATTCTCTCGACTACCTCGGCGAATGCGGTCTCTGAGCGACGCCGCGAGTGTTGCCCCGGCCGCACCTGCTAACTACACTCACTCTAAAGTTTCTGCCAGAGGAGAGATGATGGACGAAACGTCGGAGTCGGTCACCGCGCGGTGCCCCGGGCCCAGCGTCCAGGACTACCTCGACCAGGACAGCCGCCCCGTTCCCGCCGCACTGAGGTACGACAGGAACGACTACATCGGCAGCGAGGACATCGACTCCGCGCGCTTCGTCTCCCCTGCGTGGGCGGAACGCGAGATGGAGCAGGTCTGGCGGCGCGTGTGGCAGTTCGCGTGCCTGGAGAGCGAGATCCCGGAGGTCGGCGACCACGAGGTCTACGAGATCGGCAACGACTCGCTGATCGTCGTACGGACGGCCCCCGACGAGATCCGCGCGTACGTCAACGTGTGCCTGCACCGCGGCCGCAAGCTGCGCACCAGTGGCGGCAACGTCGGCGAGTTCCGCTGTTCCTTCCACGGTTTCGCCTGGAACCTCGACGGCACCATGCAGACCCCGCCCTGCGCCTGGGACTTCCCGCATGTCACCCCGGAGAAGTTCTCACTCCCCGAGGCCCAGGTGGCCACCTGGCGCGGCTTCGTCTTCATCAACATGGACCCGTACGCGGAGTCCTTCGAGAGCTACCGCGGCACCTTCGACGAGTACTACATCTGGCCGCTGGAGGACCGCTACAAGTCGCTGCACATCGCCAAGGTGCTGCCCTGCAACTGGAAGGTCGCCCAGGACGCGTTCATCGAGTCCTTCCACGTGATCGCGACCCACCCGCAGATGCTGCCCTGGCTCGCCGACGCCAACTCCCAGTACGACGTCATGGCGGACCAGCCCAACTGGAACCGGATGATCAACATCCAGGGTGCCCCCAGTCCCCACGTGGCGGACTCCGTCACGGAGGAGGACGTGCTGGAGACGTTCTACGACTCGCGTGCGTTCTACGCGGCGGCCCAGGGCCGTGACCTGGTGATGTCGGACGGGGAGGAAATGCCCCCGATCCCGGCCGGCGGCACCGCCCGCCAGGTCCTCGCCGAGCGGATGCGCGCCCAGCTGGCGGCCACCTCGCAGCAGGACTTCTCCCGGACCGCCGACACCGAACTGCTGGACGCCATCAACTACCTGCTGTTCCCCAACTTCAACCCCTGGGGCGGCGCCAAGTCCAACATCATCTACCGGTTCAAGCCCAACGGTCTCGACCCCGATTCCTGCACCGCCGAGATCATCTTCATGTCGGCCCCGAAGAAGCCCGGCGAGATGCCGCCCCCGGCCAAGATCCGCTGGGTGCCGGAGGAGATGCTCTTCGCGGACATCCCCGAACTCGGTGTCCTCGGGCCCGTCTTCGACCAGGACTGCGAGAACCTCCCCTACGTCCAGCAGGGGCTGAAGGCGATGCGCAAGCCGGGCATCACCCTGGCCAACTACCAGGAGAGCCGCATCCGCCACTTCAACCAGACGCTCGACCGGTGGATGACCAAGTGACCCACCGCGTGGCGGTCCGGCCTTCCGGCGTCGAACTCGAAGTCCTCGACGGCGAAGACCTGTTCAGCGCCGCCCAGCGGCTCGGATACCGCTGGCCCACTGTCTGCGGTGGCAAGGGAACCTGCCGTACCTGCTTCGTGGCGGTCGAGGAGGGCACCGAGAACTGTTCCCCCGTGGACCCGCTGGAACGCGAGGGCATCGAAGCCCTGCGCAGACCCGTGGACGGCCTGACCCGGCTCGCCTGCCGGCTCCGGGTCGAGGGCCCGGTGACCGTGACCAAGCGCGGCGTACGCCGCCGAGTGCAGGAGTGAGCCCCATGTCCAAGCAAGTGATCCATCCGCTGACCGGGCATGTGTACCGGCTCACCGAGGACGGTCTGGTCGAGGTGACCGACCCGAAGACCGGAGCTCAGGGCACCTTCGACTTCCAGGCCCGGTGGCAGTCGGGCGAACTGCGCCACGCCGACCTCCAGATGGCCGGCTGGGTGGGCCGCCTCGCCCGCCGGCGCGTCGCCCGGCAGCCGGAGGAGTGACCCCGTGACACCCCGTACGACCCGGGTGGTCTGTCTGGTGCGTCGGCCCGAGGGAGAACCGGTCCCCGGTGACTTCGCCGTCGAGGAGCGCCCGCTCCCGTCCCTCAGTGAGGGCCAACTGCTCGTCCGCAACCTCTACATGAGCGTCGACCCGTCCATGCGCGGGCGGCTGGAGAGCACCGAGAAGCACTACACGCACAACTTCACGCCCGGATCGCCGCTCGACGGCCGGGCACTGGGCGTCGTGGAGGAGAGCCGCTGCGCCTCCGTGCCGGCGGGTGCGTATGTGCGCCACCAGCTGGGCTGGCGGGAGTGGGCCGTACTGGACCCGGCGGACACCGATGGCGCCGGTCGCATCGACCCCGGACTCGCCCCGCTGCCCACCTGGTTGGGGCTGCTCGGGCAGACCGGCTTCACCGCGTACGTCGGGCTGGCCCGGATCGCCGCGCTGCGCCCGGGCGACACCGTCTTCGTGTCGGCGGCGGCCGGGGCCGTGGGCAGCGCCGCCGGCCAGTTCGCCCGGCTGCTGGGCGCGGAGCGGGTCGTCGGGACCGCCGGAGGGCCGGACAAGTGCGCCCTGCTGGTGAAGGAGTTCGGCTACGACGCCGCCGCGGACTACCGCGCCGAGCCGGTGCGCGAAGCGCTGACCCGGATGGCGCCCGACGGCATAGACGTCTACTTCGACAACGTGGGCGGGGAACAACTCGCCGCCGCCCTGCACGCGTTGCGGGCCGGGGGCCGGGTCGCCCTGTGCGGCATGATGTCGCAGTTCGGCGGGGAGCGGCGGTTCGTCGACATCAACCAGCTGATCCAGGCGGTCCTCAAGCGGCTGACCCTGAGCGGCTTCATCGTCCGCGACCACGACGACCTGCGGCCGGAGTTCGAGCAGCGGGTCGCGAGCTGGCTCGGTTCGGGCCGGATCACCGCCCGTGAGACCGTCGTGGACGGTCTGGACAACGCCGCGGGGGCGCTGCTGTCCCTGCTGGACGGCGGCAACGTCGGCAAGATGCTGGTCCGGCTGGGCGATTCCGCGTAAGCGGCGGAGGCTTCGCCGTCAGCGCATGGGGCGTGACGCGGCCACGCTGTGGACCTGCAAGGAGACCCCCACCCGGGTCAGCCCGGCCACGGCAGCCCGGAAGTCCTTGATGTGCGGGGTCGTGAAGTGGTCGTCGAGGGCCTGCTGCGAGGCCCACCGCTCGTACACGCGGATCCGCCGCTCGTCGCTCGGGTCCGCGGTCATCGCGTAGTCCAGACAGCCGGGCTCCTCTTCGAGGGTCCGGCGCCCCAGTTCGACCAGATGCCCCAGCATCGCGTTGCGGTCGCCCGGCTCGTAGTCCATCCAGCCGGCGACGATGACTTCCTCTGACACGGTGGTCCTCTCCTCGGGTCATGCGCGCGGGCCCGTCGCCCCGGTCAGGGGGAGCGACGGGCCCGCGGCGGTTTCAGATGACGAGCGCCGCCGGGACGCTGTCCACGGAGACCGTTCCCTTGTCGCCGTCGACCGTGATCACCATGCCGTCGCGCAGCCGCCGCGTGCCGCTCTCGACGGAGATGACGGCCGGGATGCCGAGCTCGCGGCAGACCACGACGGCGTGGCTGTTGAGCGCGCCCACGTCCACGACGGCGGCTCCGGCGACCAGGAACAGCGGGGTCCAGGCCGCGTCGGTGATCGGCGCGACGAGTACCTCTCCCGGCTCGAGCGCCTCGCAGGAGGCCGGGTCGGTGACGACGCGGACCTTGCCGGTGTACGTCCCCTGGCTGCCGCCCACTCCGCTGAGCACATCGCCCTCGATCGCGGCCTCGGTCCGCTCCTCGGCGCGCCGCGGCCAGGTGTCGATCTCGGTCTCCGCGTCACCGGCGACGAAGAACGGCGGCTCCAGCTCGCGCAGCCCGGCGTACTCCTTCAGGCGCTGCGCGATGACGGGGCCGAAGGACTCCGGGTCGGCGACATAGTCGTCGAGTTCGGTGTCCAGCAGCATCATCACGTCCTCCGGCCGGGCGAAGCGCCCCGCCTCGACGCCGCGGCGGCCGAGTTCACGTACCGCCATCCGGATCTCGTTGATGACGGTCACACAGTTCGCCTTGGTCCGCTCGCGGGCCGGGATCCACACCTGGGAGGCGTGCATTCCGGCGTCGAACATCGGCTGCGCGTCCTCGGGGAGCAGGGCCCGGATCTCCGAGGCGAGCTGCTCGCGCCGCTCCGTCAGCCGGCGGTGACGTTCGGCGGGCGAGTCGTCGTCGGCGCTGTGCCGGATCCGGTCGACCAGGGCCAGCGCCTGGACGGGCGAGGCCTCCCAGGACAGCGCGTGGATGTCCCACTCGTTGGGCCCGCGGTCGCCGGAGGCGGCCAGGAACTCCTCGAAGGAGTCGCGGAACGCCTTCACGTCCCCACTCGCCCCGTCGAGCGCCCGCTCCACGGCGGCCGGACCCTGGTCGAACAGCGCGGTCAGCTCGGCCGAGGCCACCACCTGCCGGGACAACGTCCACAGCCCGGTCGACGGGGAGGCCGAATCGACATCACCGAAACCGCTGATGAGGTCCAGCATGGTTCCCGGACGGTCCACGCTCGCGCACAGCGGGCCGAGGATCGCCGGTCCGACCGACGCGGGCAGGGAGGTCTCGACATGCCGTTGGAAGGTCGTCTCGACTTCGTCCAGCAAAGAGCGGGCGTACGCCACCAGCTCGGCGTCGGACAGGGACGCCAGACCGGGTCGCTCGCGGCGGATCCGGCGCAGCCGCTCCCGGTCGGTGTCGCCCTCCGGGTAGTCGGCCTGGCCGAGCATCCGCTGGAGCGTTCCCCCGGCCTTGGCCGTCAGTTCCGGGTCCTGGTCGTCGGGATGCGGTACGTACACCGGCGTGTCGGAGCGCTGGCCGACGAAGGCCGCGTCGATGTCGTCCGCGGTCTGCCCCATGCGGATGCCGAACAGCCTCAGGTGCGACAGGTTGAGGTAGAAGTAACCGCCGAAGATTCCCACGAACGGAGGCCGGTCGCCGGTGATCTCGTCACCGCGGTAGATGCCGAACTCGATGAAGCCGCGGCGCCAGCCCTGCAGACCTCGCCCCCAGATCAGGGACCAGCCCAGCGGACTGGCCGGCTCCGGCAGGGTCTCGCCCGCGTTGGCCCGGGTGTAGTGGGGCAGTCGCTCGCTGCGCTGCCAGTCGGTGATCCAGTGCTTCATGGAGATGGGTCTCCCGCCGTCCGTTCCCTCGCTCACCACTGCGCCGTTCCGCCGTCGACGCTGATCAGCGTGCCCGTGATGCCCGCACCGGCGTCGCTCGCGAGCAGCGAGGCGACCCCCGCGATCTGCTCCACGGTGGTGATCTGCTTGGTGGCGGCGTGCTCGGCGAAGCGGCCCAGCCACTCCTCGTACGAGATGCCCTCGGCCTCGGCCGCGGCGGGGCCCGCGGCCCGCATCAGGTCGGTGTCGACGGCGCCGGGGCAGATGGCGTTGCAGGTGATGCCCTGGGTGCCGTACTCGAAGGCGGTCGCCTTGGTCAGGCCGTGGATGGCGTGCTTGTTGGTGATGTAGTGGCTGATCGCCGGCTTGTTGGCCTGCTTGCCCTCGACGGAGGAGATGTTGATGACGCGCCCCCAACCGCCCGCGAGCATGTTCGGCAGGGCCCGGCGGGTGCCGTAGAAGTAGGCGTTGAGGTTCAGGTTGAGAGCGTTGTGCCAAGCCTCGTCGCTGAGCTCGTGGACGGGGGCGAAGCCCGAGGTGCCGCCGACGTTGTTGACCCAGATGTCGAGACGACCGAAACGCTCCGCGGCGAAGTCCGCCAGCCCCTCGATGTCCTCCTGGCTGTTCGCGTCGCAGTGGTGGAAGACGGCCCGGTCCCCGGCGCCCATCTCCTCCAGGGCCTGCTTGCCCTTGAGCTCCGAACGGCCGCTGATCACGACCGTCGCGCCGTCGGCCAGAAAGGCCTCGGCGATGGCGCGGCCGATGCTGCGCGTGCTGCCCGTGATCACCGCGACACGTCCGTCGAGGCTGCCCGTAGCCACCATGCTGTTCTCCTGCGAGTTCTGAGAGTTCGTCATCTGGACGCTTCGTCCAGGAGGCGGTGGATGGTGCGGTGGAAATGCTGGAGTCCGGGCTCGTTGCGTCCGAAGACGAAGTCGGTCCCCGCGAGGGCCTTGAGTCCCCGCTGCACTCCGTAGGTGGTCGCGTAGTCCTCGTCGCGGACCACCTCGTAGAACCACTCGCCGAACTGGTCGGCGGCGTGCCGCTCCTCCTCGGTGACGGCCGGCTCGCGCAGCAGGATGATCTGCTGGGTCACCGATTCGGTGGCCGTTCGGGGGATGACGATGGAGACAGCGATCTTGTTGCGCCAGGTGCCGGCGATGGCCAGGCCGGGGAAGAGCCAGTAGATGGCTCCGACCACGTCGCCGGGGTCACGCTTGTCCGGCGGCAGGTCCACCACGTCGGCGACGGGCCGCAGGGCGGCGCCGAGGCGCTGGTGGGGGCCCCAGGTGTCGTGGGCCATCATGTTGGAGAAGTTCGTCTCGAAGACCGTCTTCGTATGCAGCGAGGCGAAGTGGTAGGTCTCCAGGTACCCGTCGAGGGTGACCTTCCAGTTGGGGCTGGTCAGCTCGCGGGTGCCGTAGTGGTGGCAGTCCGCGAAGCGGAGCCCCTCCAGCAGTGGCTGCAGATCGCCCAGCCAGGCGTCCAGGTCGTGCTCGGCTGAGGGGTCCAGTGATACGAAGACGATGCCGGCGCGCTCACCCACGGGGAGCTGTACCAGGCTGCGCTTCTCGCGCGGTACGTCACCGAAGGTCTTCTCGGCGTACACGCCGCGCAGTTCGCCCGAAAGGTCGTACGACCAGGCGTGGTACGGGCAGGTGATGCGCTTCGCCACGCCGCAGCCCGGCTCGACGAGTTCGGCGCCACGGTGCCGGCAGGCGTTGATCATCGCGTGCACGACGCCCTTGCGGTCCCGGGTGATCAGGATCGGCATGCCGAGCACGTCCAGCGCTTTGTAGGTGCCGGGTCCGGGAAGCTCGCACGACATGGCGAGGGGGAGCGGAACGCTCCGGTGGACGGCATCCATCTCCCGCAGCCAGCGGTCGGCGTCGAGGTAGTTGTCGACGGGTTCCGTCCACTGCTCCTCGGCCTCATGGGTCGTGTTGTTGCGATAGTGCTCGATGACACGCTCGGCGAGCTCGGCCGCGTCCTGCCGCATGGCCGCGCTCGCGGCATCGGTGGCGTGGTTCTGGCCGATCCATGAGTGGTATTCCGGGGCGGGCGGCGGCAGGGGACGCTCGTCGCCTGCCGCTCGGATCTCCGGTGAATTGATCTGGACCACGATGTCCTCAATCCTCCCAGCCGCGAGCTGGTGAAGGGTTCTGGTGCTACAGCTCCGCTGCGCTCGCCACAACAACAGGAGTTAGTGTTGTGTGTCAATAGAAAGTGCAGAAGTCGGCTGCACGACATTCCGCAGGTCATCTTCGCTATCTGCTGCGAGGGTAACCCTGACCCGACTCGATCTTTCTAGGGATCGGCTCCAGCTGCGGGAGTGCGGTGAGTGATGGCCCGACGGAAGGTGGTCCGGTGACCCATGACGCGCCCGATCCGGCCAGGGCCGCCCTGGGGGCGGCGATGACGCAACCCTTCGAGGCCGGTGTCGTGGTGCGCGACCTGGAACTGATGGAGCGCTTCTATCGCGAGGCGCTCGGCTGCGTTCCGGTGCACCGGTCGCGCATCCCCCAGTCGATCGGCGGCCCTGCCGGGCTGGGCGGGCCGCTTCTGGTCGTATGGCTCCAGGTGCCCGTCGGGGCGGCCTCCGGGACGTCCTCCGGGGGGCGGATCAAGCTGGTACGGCCTCGGGCGAGTGCCGTACCCGCACCCGCCCCGCCGGCCGTGCCGCTGACCGCCCACCGCGGCTTGTCCTATCTCACGTTCCACCTGGAGGACATCGCGCCGGTCGTCGCCGTACTGCCGGCTGCCGGCGCTCGGCCGCTGTCATCCCCGGTCGTCGTGGCGGCGCGGGGTCGACGGATCAGCTTCTGGGCGGATCCGGAGGGCAATGTCGTCGAGCTGGCGGACGGGCGGGGCGGCGATCCGGAGGCCGATCGAGCCCGGCCCGTAGTAATTTGAGAACCTCTTCAGTAAGGTGCCCCTGCTGGTTACTGTAGACCGGCACAACAAAGTCCGATCGATTGAAAACCTCGCTCGGGGCGAAGGGGCGGACGATGGTTCAAAAGGCACCGCAGAAGTCGGCCGCGAAGGTCACACGCCAGGCAGCAGCGAAGGTCACGCATCAGACATCAGCGCAGGTCATACGTGACTTGCACGAGCGCATGGTGCGCATCCGGCTGTTCGAGACCGAGGCGGGCAAACTCATGGAGGCCGGCAAGCTGCCGGGCTTCCTGCACCTGTACGTCGGCCAGGAAGCCGTGGCCGCGGGGGTGATGGCGGCCCTTCGCGACGACGACCAGATCACCTCCACCCACCGCGGACACGGCCACGCCGTCGCCAAGGGCGTCAGCTTCAGGCACATGTACGCCGAGCTGTACGGCCGGGTCACCGGAGCCTGCCTGGGACGCGGCGGCAGCATGCACATCAACGACCTCAGCCTCGGCATGCTCGGCGCGAACGGCATCGTCGGCGCCGGCATCCCGATCGCCGTCGGCGCCGCGTTCGCCGCCCAGTACAAGGGCGAGGACAGCGTCGCCGTCTCCTTCTTCGGCGACGGCGCCACCAACATCGGCACCTTCCACGAGGCCGCCAACATGGCCGCCGTACTGCGCCTGCCGGTGCTGTTCATCTGCGAGAACAACGGCTACGCCGAGTTCACCCCCCAGTCGAAGCACATGCTGATCACCGACGTCGCCGACCGGGCGGCGTCGTACGGCATGCCCAGCGTGATCGTCGACGGCATGGACGCGGCCGCCGTCCACCACGCCGCCGCCGAGGCGGTCGCACGCGCCCGGTCCGGCGAGGGCCCGATGATGATCGAGGCCAAGACCTACCGCTTCTACGACCACCAAGGCGTCAAGGGACTGCGCCATCCCTACCGCTCGGACGCGGAGGTCGAGGAGTGGAAGGCCCGCGACCCGATCGACCTGCTGGAGGCCCGCGTCGTCGCGGACGGCACCGTCACCCGCGCGGAGCTGGACGACACCTGGCAGCGCACCCGGGACGAGATCGCCGACGCCATCGCGTACGCCGAGGCCAGCCCGCTGCCCGACACCGCCGACCTCCTGCTCAACGTCTACTCGGGGTGACCACCATGACCACCATCACCGAAGCACCCGCCGCCGCCCCGGACGCCACGGCCCGCAAACTCACTTACGTCAAGGCCTTCAACGAAGGACTGGCGCAGGCCATGCGCGAGGACGAGAACGTCTTCGTCGCCGGCGAGGACGTGGCCGGTTACGGCGGCGTCTTCCGCATGTTCGACAACCTGCTCGACGAGTTCGGCCCGCGCCGCATGATCGACACACCGATCTCCGAGGCCGCCCTGGTCGGCCTCGGCGTGGGGGCCGCGGCCCGGGGGCTGCGCCCCGTCGTCGATCTGATGTTCATGGACTTCATCGGCGTCTGCCTGGACCAGATCGTCAACCAGGCCGCCAAGATGAAGTACATGTTCGGCGGCGCCCTCTCGGTGCCGCTCACCATCACGACCGCCTCGGGCGCCGGTCTGGGCGCCGCCGCCCAGCACAGCCAGAGCCTGGAGGCCTGGCTCGCGCATGTGCCCGGCCTCAAGGTCGTCATGCCGTGCGACGCGTACACCGCCAAGGGCCTGACCGTCTCGGCGATCCGGGACGACAATCCGGTCGTCGTCATGCTCAACAAGGTCCTGCTGGGCAGCAAGGGCGAGGTGCCCGAGCCGATCTACGGCATCCCGCTCGGCCAGGCCCACACCGCGCGCCAGGGCTCCGACGTCACCGTCATCGCGCTGGGCCGCATGGTGGGCGAGGCGCTCGCGGCGGCCGACGAACTCGCCGCCGAGGGCGTCGAGATCGAGGTGATCGACCCCCGCACCGTCCAGCCCCTGGACACCGAGACCATGATCGCCTCCGTACGCCGTACCAACCGGGTCCTCGTGGTGCACGAGGCCGTCACCTTCGGCGGGCTCGGCGGGGAGATCGCCGCCCAGATCCAGGACGCGGCCTTCGACTACCTGGACGCGCCGGTCCTGCGCATCGGCGCCCCCTTCTCCCCCGTGCCGTTCTCCCCGGTGCTGGAGAAGGCCTACGTACCCGATCGCGCCCGCATCGCCCAGGGATGCCGCCGACTCCTGGAAAGGTCGTGACGAAGTGGCGGTCGAGGTTCTGCTGCCGAAGATCGGCCTGACGATGCAGGAGGGCACGATCGACGAGTGGCTGGTGCCCACCGGCACCGCCGTCTCCGAAGGTGACGCGCTGCTGCGGCTGGCCACCGACAAGGTCGACGTCGACGTCGAGGCGGAGGCCGGTGGAGTGTTCCACCCCGTCGTCCCGGCCGGGGCCACCGTCCCGGCGGGGGCGCTCATCGGCTGGCTGCTGGCCGACGGCGAGCAGCCACCGGGCCCGGCGGGTACGCCGATGCCGGCCGGGCCCGGGTCGAACGGCGCACCGGCGCCGGAGGCCGCAGGCGCCCTGGTGCCCGCGCCCGGGGGTGCCTCGCCCGCGGGGTCCTCTTCTCACGGGCCGGCGGGCCTCCATGGCACCGGTGGTCATGACAGCGCCACCGGCCTCAATGTCCCGGCGGCTCCTACCGGCGCCGGGGGGCGGCTCCTGGCCTCCCCGAACGCCCGGCGGGTGGCGGCCGAGGCCGGCGTGGACATCACCGCCGTACGCGGCACAGGGCCCGGAGGCCGGATCGTCTCCGAGGACGTGGAGGACTTCCTCGCCGCCACTGCCGCCGCTGCCGCCGCGCCGGTGGCACCGGCGCCCTCCGTCGTGCCCGGCGATTCCGTCATCCCCGTCTCGCCCCTGGTCCGCCGGCTGGCGAAGGAGCGGGGCATCGACCTCTCGACGGTACGGGCCACCGGTGCGGGCGGCCGGATCCGCAGATCCGACCTCGACGCCGTCAACGGCACGTCCGTACCAGCGGCCACCCGCCCCGCCCTCCGCTCGGGCACCGCTCCTCAGGCGGGGGATGTCATCCCGCTCACCGGCATGCGCGGCACCATCGCCCGCCGGATGCACGCCAGCCTCCAGGAGATGGCGCAGCTGACGCATGGCTACGAGGTGCGGATGGACGCGGTCGTGTCCTTGCGGGCCCGGCTCAAGGAGGAATGGGCGGACAGCGACCTGCCGGTGCCCAGCCTCAACGACTTCCTGCTGAAGGCCGCCGCCCTGGCCCTGCGCGAACACCCGCCGCTCAACGCGACGGTGCGGGAGGACGGCATCCATCTGCTCGGCGACATCCACCTCGGATTCGCGGTGGCCGTTCCGGGCGGCCTGATGGTCCCGGTGATCGAGGACGTGGCGGAGCTGCCGCTGCCCGAGATAGCCCGCCGGTCGAGGGCCTTGGCCGAGGCCGCGCGCGCGGGGCGGATCTCCCCGGTCCAGCTGGAAGGGGCCACCTTCACCGTCACCTCGCTGGGCGGATACGGCGTCGACTTCTTCACCCCCGTGATCAACCCCGGCAATGTCGCCATTCTCGGTGTGGGCAGGCTCAGGGACGGTGTCGAATGGGTGGACGAGCGGCCGTCGCGGACGCAGGTACTCACCCTGAGTCTCACCTTCGACCATCGTGCCGTCGACGGGGCACCGGCGGCCGAGTATCTGCGCACGGTCGGTGAGTTGCTGCGCAAGCCTCTCCGGTTGCTGGTCTGATCTCCTGGTGGCGGGGCTATTCGGCCGCCGCCGGGTCGGCGATCCGCTCGGCGAGGCGGCCGACCTCGCGGACGAAGGAGCGGTGTCCGAGCGAGCGGTAGACGTCGTCCCCGCGGACCTGCGAGATCGCCGCGGTCTCCAGCAGCGACAGCAGGCCCAGGGCGACGACCGCCGCCTCCGCGTCGGAGGCCGACTCGCGGGCCTTGCGGATCAGCCGGACCAGTTCCTCCAGCAACTGCGTCCGGCTCTCGTGGCGCAGCGCCTCCGCCTCCTGGCTCATGCCGGCCGAGGAGGTGAAGAACACGGTGGCGGCGGACCGGTGTTCGCCCAGCCAGGCCACCAGCGCGGTGACGGCCGGTCCGACGGGCGAGCCGGGCGCGTGGGCCTCCGTGAGCGCGTGCAGCTCTTCGCGCAGCGCGGTGGCGAACACCCGCATCCCTTCCACCAGGACCTTGTCCTTGGAGGAGAAGTGGTAGTACACCGCTGCCGAGGTCATCTCCGCACGAGCGGCGATGTCGGCCACCGTCACCTCGTCCGGCGACTGGGTGGCGAACAGTTCCGTGGCCGCTTCGATCACCCACTGCTTGCGCGAAGGACGGTGGGCGGCGCGGGCTCCGGATGTCGTCATGGTGTCAAGTATGCCGGGGTCTTCGTCCTCCCACTGCACATACGTAGCAGGAATTATGTCATCGGCCCGGCGGAGTTACTGGATAGCATGGGCAGTGGACAGGGCCCACGGACGCGGGGTCACGGCAGCCGCCAGGGAGCATGATGGCCACCACGCAGAACGGCAAGCAGCCCGCCCACCGACCCTCGCGACGGCAGCACATCATCACCGCCGCCGTACGGGTGTTCGGCCGCAATGGATTCGCGGAGACCAGCATCCAGGACATCGCGGACGAGGCCCAGGTCGTACCCACGGCCGTCTACTACCACTTCGACGGCAAGGAGGAGCTGCTCGAACTCGCCATGCGGCGGGTCTTCGACCAGCTGAACGCGGTGGTGGAGGCGGCCCGGCCGGAGACCGAGCCGGGTAGTGCGGAGGGTCTGCTGCGGGTCATCGACGCGGTGTGGGACTGGGTGGAGCGGAACCCGGAAGAGGCCCGGCTGTACCAGGTGCAGATCGCCTCGGCCAACGGCAACGTCAAGCTGCTGCGGGACGAGTTCGAGCAGCGGCACATCCAGCGGGCGTACGACTACCTGCCGGAGAGCACCACGCGCAGTCCCCGGGCGGCCAAGTCACGGCACGCGGCGCAGGCGCTCGCGGTCCGCACGCTGATCAGTACGACCATCCTGGTCACCGCGCTGCGAGCGGAAGGCGGGCCACTGTCACAGCTGCCCTCCCGGTCCGTGCAGGAGGCGGTCAGGTCGCTGGCGCTGCGGATCGTCGCCGCCGAGCAGAAGCCGACCTCCGCGTCCGCCTGAGAGCCTGAGGCGGTTCACCAGGGCAGGGGCTCGCGTTCGGCGAACAGCCCGCCCGTCGTCCCGTCGCCCTCGGGCAGGGTCGCCAGCCAGACCGGGGTGTCCGCGCCGACCTCCGGACCGCGCGGTGCGGACGGACCGCCCATGCCGCTCCGTGTCCAGCCCGGGTCGGCGGCGTTGACCAGCACGCCGGTGCCCGCCAGTTCGGCCGCGAGCATCCGGGTCAGGGCGTTGAGGGCGGTCTTGGAGATCCGGTAGGCCGGGTGGCGGCCGGAGTCCATCAGCGCGAGCGAACCGTAGGAACTGGTGACGTTGACGACCCGTCCGTAGCCGGCCTCCACCATGCCCGGCACGACCGCTTCCGCCATGCGCCAGGCACCCGTGAGGTTCGTGTCCAGGGTCGTGCGCAGGAGTTCCTCGTCGACGTACGGGGGCCGTAGCTCACCGTCCAGGGACACGCCCGCGTTGTTCACCAGGACGTCGATCCCGCCGGTCAGCTCTCCGGCCTCCCGCACTGCTTCGGCGACGCTCTTCGCGGAGGTCACGTCCAGGGTCAGCGGCAGCGCCGCCGGACCGATGGCGCGGCAGGCCTCCTCGGCCGCCTCGAGTCTTCGTGCCCCCACCAGGACCCGCAGCCCCTGGTCCGCGAGCTGTCGGCAGATCTCCAGGCCGATTCCGCGCGCTCCGCCGGTGACCAGCGCGGTTCTGTTGTCGTGTCGCATGGTGTTCCTGCTTCCTCTCGAACCGTCGGCGCCGATTTCAGACCGTCAGCACCGAGCAGGCGCTGATCCCGGGTGCCCCGTAGACGTGGGTGAAGCCGACCCGGGGAGCGCCGGGGACCTGCGCTCCTGGTGCCCTGCCCTGCAACTGCCGTACGACCTCGTGGAACTGGCGCAGCCCCGAGGCGCCGACGGGTTCGCCGCCGGCCAGGCAGCCGCCGTCGGTGTTGACCGGGACGCGGCCCGTGGGGTCGGTGTCCCCGCCGGCGAGGAGTTCCTCCTGCTCGCCGTGGCCGCACAGTCCGGTCTCCGCCAGGTGGATCAGTTCCGATCCGCTGTCGGTGTCCTGCAACTGGGCGACCTGGACGTCCGCGGGCCGTAGACCCGCGGTGCGGAAGACGGCCTCCGCGGCGTCGACACTCGGGCTGCGGTGCGGTCCCGGCGGCAGCCAGGGCGAGAACACCTCGAACGAGCCGAACCGTCTGGTCCTGAAGGCCAACGAGGCCAGCTTGACCGGCCGCTCGCACAGGTCGAAGGCACGGTCGCCGAGCGCCAGGACCAGGGCCACCGCGCCCTGCCCCGGTGAGCAGAACATGTACTGGGTGAGGGGCGGACTGACCTCGGGGGAGTCGAGGATCTCCTGTTCCGTCAGCTCCTTGCGCCGCCATGCCAGGGGGTGCTGGGAGCCGTTGCGGAAGGCCCGCGCGGCCACCTTCGCCAGCGCCCGCTCGGAGATCCCGTGGTCGTACAGGTACCGCTGGGTCTTCAGGGCGAAGAACTGGGTCGTGAGCATCATGCCGGTCTCGGCGTACCAGTCGGGCAGTCCGTAGCGGGCCGCGGAGACGTTGAAGGCGCCCCGCTCGTGCTTGTCGAAGCCCACGGCCAGGCCGAGCGAGGCCTCGCCCGCGCGCAGTGCGTTGGCCACGGCGAGCACCGTCGAGGCACCGGTCGCGCAGCCGTTCTGCACGTTGACGAACGGCACACCGGTCAGGCCCAGACGGCCCACCAGCGTGTCGGGCTTGCCGGACACGTCGGAGCCGCCGGCCGCGTACCCGATGTCCTCCCATGCCGTGCCGGCGTCGGCCAGGGCCTCGCGTACCGCCCGCTCGGCCATGTCCATCCCGGTGACGGTCTCGTCGCGGCCGAAGGGATGCATGCCGCAGCCGACGACATAGACCTCGTCGGACCTCGCCCTGGTCATCGGTCCTCTTCCGGGTCCGGGCCGAACGCGAAGGTCAGCACGTCGGTTCCGTCCTCGTCCTGGTACGCGGGCACTGTGGTGAGCCGGACCGGAAGCCCGATCCGTATCTCTGTGCGGTGAACCTCCAGTCGTGCCTCGACCAGCACCTCGCCGAGGTCGACATAGCCCACGTGGTACGGCTGGTAGCCCCCGGTCGGCGGCCGGTACGGCGACTTGGGGCGGAACGCCTGCAGCGTCCACGACCACACCCGCCCGCTCACCGGCAGCACGTGCGCGGACATGGCTCCGTCCGAGCACTTGGGGCACGAGTCCTGCCTGGGGAAGACCACGGTGGCGCACCCGGAGCAGCGTGCACCGGTGAGGCGTGGTGGATGCGCGCTCTCGAACAGGCCCTCGTCGATGAGTCTGGTGATCATGCCGTCCTGCCCTTTTCTGCACGGTCGTCGTGCGGTGGTGCTGTGGCCGCGAGGGCAGTCACCAGCCGAGCAACCCGGCCAGTCGTTCCCGGTGGTGCGCGGCGCCGCCCAGCAGGACGGCGTCGGACTGGGCGCGCCGGAAGTACAGGTGCGCGTCGTGCTCCCAGGTGAAGCCCATGCCGCCGTGCAGTTGGACGCACTCGGCGGCGACGAACACGAACGCCTCGCCGCACCATGTCTGCGCCACCGCCGCCGCTTCGGCCAGCGTCTCGGGTGTGTCGGCCGCCCGGACGGCGCGCACCACCGCGGACCGCGCGGCTTCGACCTGGAGCAGCATGTCGGCACAGGTGTGCTTGATCGCCTGGAAACCGCCGATCGCCCTGCCGAACTGGGTGCGCTCCCGTACATGGGCCACCGTCATGTCCAACGCGGCCTGCGCGCCGCCGAGTTGCTCGGCGGCCAGGGCCACCAGGGAAACGTCCAGGGCACGGCTCACGATGTCCGCGCCCTCGCCGCCGGCGGTCAGGGGCCGGGCACGGGCGCCGGAGAAGGAGACCACCGCCTGTCCGCGGCTGAGGTCCAGGGTGGGCACTGGGCGGACCGTGACCCCGGGCTCGCTCGGGTCGGCGAGGAAGAGGTCCAGGCCGTCGGCGCCGATGGCGGCGACGACCAGACGTTCGGCGTCGGCGCCGTCCAGTACGAAGGGGGCGGTGCCGTCGAGCAGCGGGACGCCGCCCCGCCAGGTGACGGCCACCGGCACCGCGTCCGGCCGCCACACCCCGTCGGGCGCGGCCACCGCCAGGGCGTGCACCTTGCCCTCGGCCAGCTCCGCCAGGGCCCGGTCGGCCGTGCCGCAGCCGGCCAGGACCTGCCCGGCCAGCACGGTGGAGGACAGCAGGGGCACCGGCGTCAGGGTCCGGCCCAGCTCCTCGCAGACCGCGGCGATCTCGGCGAGGCCGCCGATGCCTCCGGCCGCCTCGGGCAGACCGAGGGCCGCGAGGCCGATCTGCCGGCCAAGGGTGTCCCACAACTTGGCGTCGATACCCGGAGATCGCTCGGACAGCCGACGTACCGCGGCGGTGCCGCCGGCGTCGGCGCACACCGACCGTACGGTCTCGCGCAGGTCGTCCAGTTCGGCGTCCGACAGGGCCGTGCCGTCGGTCACGGTGCTCGTCATCGTGTGCTCCCGCTGTCGTCGTACCGCTCCCGCACGGCACTGTGCGCCGCCGCCATCCGGGCGACCGGCACGCGGTGCGCGGAGCAGGAGACGTAGTCGAGGCCCAGCTCGTCGCAGAAGGCGATGGACTGCGGGTCTCCGCCGTGCTCGCCGCACACGCCCAGCTTGATGCCGGGGCGTACGCTCCGCGCCCGCTCCACCGCCAGGGCGATCAGCGCGCCGACCCCGTGCGGATCGAGCCGGGCGAACGGGCTGGCCGTCAGGAACCCGCGTTCCTGGTACGAGGCGAGCACCTGACGCTCGACGTCGTCCCGGGAGAATCCGTAGGTGAGCTGGGTGAGGTCGTTGGTGCCGAAGGAGAAGAACTCGGCGTGTTCGGCGAGTTCGCCGGCCAGCAGCGCGGCCCGCGGTGTCTCGATCATCGTGCCGAGCCGGTACGGGACCTCCACGCCGGTGCGGGCGGCGACCGCCTCGGCGGCACCCCGTACGTACGCGGCCGCGGCGGCCAGTTCCTCCGGCAGGCTGACGAGCGGGATCATGACCTCCAGCTCGGGCCGGACTCCGGTGGCAGCCACATCGGCCCAAGCGGTGAAGAGCGCCTCGGCCTGCGCCGGGTAGAGCCGCTCGTGCAGCAGCGCCAGCCGCACCCCGCGCAGCCCGAGCATCGGGTTCGCCTCACGCAGCGCGGCGGCCCGCTGCTCCTCGGCGGCGTCCTGGGCCTGCCCGGCGGCGGGCAGGAACTCGTGCAGCGGGGCGTCCAGCAGGCGTACGGTCACCGGCCGGTCCCCCACCGCGGCCAGCAGGGCCCTGAAGTCCTCGTGCTGGGCCTGTTCCAGTGCCGACAGCGCCTCATCACGGGCAGCGGCGTCGGCGGCCAGGATCACCCGGCGGATCAGCGGCAGCCGGTCGCCGAGGAACTGGTGCTCCGTACGGCACAGCCCCACCCCCTCCGCGCCCAGGGCGACGGCGGTGCTCACCTCCGCGGCGGTGTCGGCGTTGGCCCGCACGCCCAGCCGGCGCATGCCGTCCGCCCACTCCAGGAGGGTGGACAGTTCGGGCGGCGGTCCGGCGACACTGACGCTCAGCGTCCCCGCGTAGACGGCGCCGGTACGGCCGTCCAGCGAGACGGGGTCGCCCTCGCTCAGCAGCCGGTCCCCGATCCGTACGGTGCCGGCGGCCCGGTCGGCGCGCAGTCCCTCGGCGCCGCACACGGCGGGTTTGCCCGCGCCCCGCGCCACCACGGCGGCGTGCGAGGCGATACCGCCGCTGCCGGTCAGTACGGCGACGGCGGCCAGCATGCCGGGCACGTCGGCCGGGGTCGTCTCATGGGCCACGAGCACGACCTGCGTGCCGTCCGCGGCCAGTTCGAGGGAACGTTCGCTCGACAGGACGATCGCGCCGGTCGCCGCCCCCGGGGAGGCGGGCAGTCCCTTCACCAGGAGCTGCTCGCCGCCGGTCAGCCGGAGCTGGGGGTGCAGCAGTTCCTGCACCTGCGCGGGGCTGATCCGCCGTACGGCTTCTTCCCGGTCGAGTGCTCCGTCCCCGGCCAGGTCCGCAGCGAGGCACACCGCCGCACGTAGCGGCGGGCGGCTCTGCGCCGAGGCGGCCAGCAGCGAGATCTCGCCGTCGCGCACCTCGAAGTCGACGGTGACCGGGGCGTGCAGATGACGTTCGAGGGTGAGCAGCGAGTGCTCAAGCAGCGCGGAACTCCCGCCCAGCTTCTCCAGCGGCTCGCCCGTGCGCGGGGGCGGCGCGCTGCGGCGTACGCCCCGGAAAAAGGAGCCCTGCGGCGAGAAACGGCCGCTGTCGGGGTGCCGGCTGACCGCCGTGCCGAAGCCGGAGTGGTCCCATGGCCCGATGCGCACGGCCTGGACATGCAGTGCGATGCCCAGCTCCGCGGGGAGCCGCTGGGCTTTGCGGGATCGCCTGGCCCGGGGTGAGGCCCACCGCCCCAGCACCGCCCGAGCGGCCAGCGCGAGCTGCTCGGCCGGGTCGTCGGGGTACTGCCGCTCGGCATGCCGGGCGACCGTCGCGAGCAGTGCGTCGACGCGGGCCCTGGGATCAGGGGTGTCAAGCGATGCGTCGTCGAGCTCCGGTGCGGGCACGTCAAGGGCGTACTCTGCGATCATTCGGACGGTGGCCGCCCATACCTCGTACAGCACATCGTCGCGGCCGATGACGGCACGGATGCCGTCGGCGTCGGCCGGGGTGATACCGATGCAGGCGAGTTCCGGCGGCAGCCCGGCGACCTCGGTCGACGCGCTCGCCGACAGACGCAGCAGCAGCGGCCGGCTCCGGTCGCCGATCCGCCGTCCCGACAGTTGCTCCACAAGGTCCAGGGCGGCGCGGGCGGTACCCGGCTCGCACAGCGACGCGCCCGAGCCCGCCGGCACCGTCAGTCCGGGCACCACTGGGAGTCCGAGGGCCACCAGCCGGTCCATGGCGATGCCGTGCGTGCCCAGTTCACCGGCGTCCAGCCCTCGGATCCGTCCCTGGCCGTAGGGCACCAGGGCGTGGCTGGGGGTGTGCGTCTGTGCGAGTGTGCCGGAGTGGCGGTCGGTGATGCTCAACCTCGGCTCCTGGTGACCAGTTCCTCTTCGAGCGCCTCGTCCTGCGCCCGGCTGATCCCCAGAACCAGCAGCAGCTCCTGGTGCAGCCGCATCCACACGGTGTGGTACGAGTCGCACAGGGGCGAGGCCAGCCACTCCACCGCGCCGTCGTCGAAGCGGTCGAGGGCCTCCTCCAGGGCCGTGACATAGTGCCCGCTGCCCGACGGCAGCCCGTCCAGCCTGCGCAGTACGGGCTGGATGGCCTCGTGCACATCCTCCAGCGACTCGCGCACCCCGGCGTCGTAGACACTGTCGCTGTGGTCGTTGACCGTGCCGTCGGGACGGCACTGCCAGGCCGTGCACACTTCGCGCAGCGTCCTGTTGATGGGCAGGAAGGCCTCGTAGGCGGCGGTGATCCGCTGCTCCTGTTCGGAACCGGCGGGAACACGCAGGATCCGGGACGCGGCCACCCTGGCGGGCTCGGTCGGCAGCACCATCGGGCCCTTCACCATGGCGAGGCCGGCGTCCACCAGGGGGCGGTGGTCCGACTCGGGCCTGCCGCGCCACATCCCACGCAGAACGAGGTCGACGACGGCTTCGGTGAGGTTCTCGTCGAGAGCGTCCGTCCGGCCCACGGCAGCAGATTGCATCGCCACACCATTTCCCCGGTGCTGTCGCCCGGTCCTCAGTTCTGTGTTGCCCGGAGGTTACGCTCAGGCGGAGGTGTTAGTGAAGAGGTAATCAAGAAACACTTTCCGGACTGCTTGGCGCGGACTGGCTTCTGCCCACCCGTGCACGAGCCTGCGGGGCCAGGAACGCGGCCATCCGCGCCTGCGCCTCGTCGCTCCCCGCCAGGCCGGTGATCAGCCGCGCCTCCTCGTCCAGGTGACGGCTCAGCCCGCCCTCGGCACCGTCACGCAGCAGGCGCTTCGCGGCACACAGCGCCTCACCCGCTCCACCTGCCAGTTCGGCGGCCGTCCGGTACGCACTCTCGTCCACTTCGTCGTCCTCGACGGCCCGGGAGACCAGACCGAGCCGCTCGGCCTCGTCGCCCGTCAGAACCCGGTTGCTGAGGACCAGGTCCGTCGCCAGACGCGGGCCCACCAGGCGCGGCAGGAGCCAGGTGGCTCCGCAGTCCGGGGTGAGCCCCATCGCCGTGTACGCCAGCCGGAAGCGCGCCGACCGTGCGGCCAGGACGATGTCGCCGACCAGGGCCAGACCGATCCCGCCGCCCGCGGCGGCGCCGCGCACGGCCGTGACCAACGGTACGGGCAGCTCGTACAGAGCCCGCACCGCCGTGTGCGCCGCGGTCGCCACGGCGTGCACATAGGCGCCCGTCTCCTCGCCCCGGCCGGCGAAGGCGCGCAGGTCACCGCCCACGCAGAAGGTCGCGCCGGCCGCCCGCAGCAGGACCGCGCCGCCTGGGTCGGCGGTCACCTCGGCGGTCGCGTCGCGCAGCGCCTCGGCCGTCGGGAGGTCCAGGGCGTTGCCTCTTCCGGGATCGTCCAGCCTCAACTCGACGACTCCGTCGGGATGGCGGACGACCCGGACCGGCTTCGTGCTCATGGGGGTCTTCTTCCGTCGTCGAGGGCCGCTCCGGTCGAGCGTTCCTCGGATCAAGCGCTCCTCGGATCCGGCGCCACTCAGCAAGATACTGAAGACGCTGTACAGTTTCTAGAACGCGACGGGCGCCGATGCCCGGAGCCCTTCGGCGGGAGGAACCGTGCCCATCCAGTTCGATGTCGATCCGCCTGTCGCCCGACTCGCCGCGGCCACCGCGGAGTTCGTGCGCGAGGTGGTGATCCCGGCCGAGCGCGAGTGCGGCGGGTCCGTGCACGACGCTCCGGAGCCCCTGCGGGAAACCCTGCAGAAAGGTGCCCGCGAGGCAGGTGTCTTCGCGCCGCATGTGCCGGTGCGGTGGGGCGGGCACGGGCTCGACCTGCGCGGACAGGCGGTGGTGTTCGAGGCCGCCGGGTACTCGCTGCTGGGTCCGCTGGCGCTGAACTGCGCGGCCCCGGACGAGGGCAACATGCATCTGCTGGAGAAGGTGGCCACCGAGGAGCAGAACGAGCGCTATCTGCGCCCGCTCGCCGCAGGCCAGTCCCGCTCCTGCTTCGCGATGACCGAACCGGCTCCGGGAGCGGGCGCCGACCCTCGCTCCCTGCGGACGACGGCGACCCGGGTCCCCGGCGGGTGGCGCATCGACGGGCGCAAGTGGTTCATCAGCGGGGCCAACGGAGCCGCCTTCGCCATCGTCATGGCCCGCACCTCCGGCAACCCGGGCGACCCGGGCGGCGCCACCATGTTCCTGGTCGACGCCGACACCCCCGGCATGCGCATCGTCCGGGACATCGAGACCCTGGACGAGGGGCTCTTCGCCGGGCACAGCGAGATCGTCTTCGAGGAGTGCGTGGTCGGCGAGGAGCAGGTGCTCGGCGCGGTCGACCGCGGCTTCGAGAACGCCCAGGTCCGGCTGGGCCCGGCTCGTATGACGCACTGCATGCGCTGGCTGGGAGCCGCCCGTCGCGCCCAGGACGTCGCACTGGAGCGGGCGGGCAGCCGGACGGCGTTCGGCTCCGTGCTGGGAGACCTCGGCATGGTGCAGCAGATGCTGGCCGACTCCGAGATCGACATCGAGGCGAGCCGCGCCCTGATCCTGCGCACCGCCTGGGAGCTGGACACGGGCTCGGCCGCCGCCTCGCAGCTCACGTCGGTGTCCAAGACCTTCGTGGCGGAGGCGGTGAACCGGGTGGTCGACCGGGCGGTGCAGATCTGCGGAGCGCTCGGCATCTCGGCCGCCGACGCCCCGCTGGCGCGTCTGCTGCGGGAGGTGCGGCCGTTCCGGATCTACGACGGCCCGTCGGAGACGCACCGGTTCGCCATCGCGCGCCGCGCGGTGAAGCCGTACCGGCAGCCCCGCCCGGAGGCCGCTTCCGGCGCGTGACAGCATCGGTTCCCGCACGGCCTCCCTCGTGGGAGGCCCTGTCGGAACTGTTCTCGGAAGGCGAGGCGGCGTGAGCGACCGCGATCCGGGCTGGAAGAGCCTGCCCAGCGCCGTCGTCGCGGATCTGGTCGAGGCGGAGCCGCTTTCCGGAGGGGCGGTCAACGACGTCTGGAGGCTGACCCTCACCGACGGGACCGTCTCGGCGCGGGTGGCGGAGCTGCTGTCCGGCCGTGGCACGGCTGCACACGGTAGGGGGACCGGTTCGGCCGGCACACCGACGGATGGCTCAGCCTCCTCCGCCAGGCAGGCCCCTGCTGAATGTGCGCGAACTCCTCAGTGTGGTCGCCCACTTCGGCCCGACGGACGACGACGTGGCGCAGATCCACGAGGTCGTCCGGGCGTTTCCTGACCACACGGGTGCGACCGCGGCCCGATGCGTGTCCTTCCCGGGGTATTGACGCGCCCCTCACCCGCTGTCATTGGTGGCCGCCCGGATCGCCGGCGGACCGCGTCTGGTCGTCCTCGACGACGACCCGACCGGCACCCAGACCGTCGCCGATGTTCCGGTCCTCACCTCCTGGACCGTCGACGACCTGCGCTGGGCACTGCGCCAGGACGGCGGCGCCTTCCTCGTACTCACCAACACCCGCAGCCTCTCCCCCGAGGACGCCGCGGTCCGCAACCGGGACGTGGTGCGGGCGCTGCACGAAGCCTCCACCGCCGAGGGCACCGGCTATGTGCTGGCCAGTCGCGGCGACTCGACGCTGCGCGGCCACTTCCCCCTGGAGACCGACGTCCTGGCCCGGGAGCTCGCCGCCGTGGGGGCCGGTGCCCCGGACGGTGTGGTGCTCGTCCCCGCGTACATCGAGGCGGGACGGATCACGATCGACTCGTACCACTGGATGCGTACGCCGGACGGCGGACTGCTGCCGGTCGGCGAGAGCGAGTTCGCACGCAACGCGACGTTCGGCTACCGCAGCTCCGCGCTGCCCGACTCCGGGACATCACCAGGCCACGGGCAGCTCCCGCACCCCGTGGATCGCGCGCCCCTCGAACGCGTACTGGACCAGGGTCAGGTCGGGGCGGTGTTCGTCGAGGATTACGGGTTCACTCTCCGCCGCGCTTGACCGAGTCGCCCTCGAACAGGGCCGTGTCGTCCGGCCTGGCGTCCTCCGGCTTGACCTCCTCGAGGTCCAGCCGGCTGCTCTGCCCGTAGAAGGCCACCGGGTTGCGCCACATGACCTGGTCGACGGTGTCGTCGTCGAAGCCCGCGGCGAGCATCGCGTCCGCGGTCGTGCGGGTCTTGAGGGGGTCGCTGCGGCCCCAGTCGGCGGCCGAGTTGACGAGCATCCGCTCGGTGCCGTGCTCCTTGAGGATCCGCACCACGCGGTCCTCGGTCAGCTTGATGTCCGGGTAGACGGAGAAGCCCATCCAGCAGCCGCTGTCGGCGACCATGGCCACGGTGAGTTCGTTGAGATGGTCGACGAGGACATGCTCGGGCGGGATGCCGGACTCGCGGACCACGTCAAGCGTGCGGCGGGTGCCGACCGCCTTGTCGCGGTGCGGGGTGTGCACCAGCACCGGCAGCTCGTGCTCGACGGCGAGTTCCAGCTGGCGCGCCAGCGCCTCGTCCTCCTCGGGGGTCATGGAGTCGTAGCCGATCTCGCCGACGGCCACCACCCGGTCCTTGGCCAGGTAGCGCGGCAGTACGTCCAGCACGCCTGCGCAGCGCGGGTCGTTGGCCTCCTTCGGGTTGAGGGCGATGGTGCAGCGGTGCTGGATGCCGAACTGAGCGGCGCGGTACGGCTCCCAGCCGAGCAGCGCGTCGAAGTAGTCGGTGAAGCTGTCCACCGAGGTGCGCGGCTGGCCGAGCCAGAACGACGGTTCGACCACCGCCCGTACGCCGGCCGCGTACATCGCCTCGTAGTCGTCGGTGGTGCGTGAGGTCATGTGGATGTGGGGGTCGAAGATGCGCATCACGCGGCTCCTGCGGGGGCGGGGGCGGAGTAGGCGGCGAGGGCCCGTGCGGCGGCGGCGCGGCGGTCGGGCACGGGTGAGTGGGCTTCCGCGGGCAGCCCGGAGGCCTCCAGCGTGCCGGGGTGGGCGCGGACGACCGGCCACACGTCGGCGGGGACGTCACGGCCGGCGGCGACCCGCTCGTGGGCGAAGTCGGCCAGCATGCGGGCGAGTTCGCAGTCGGCGCGCTCCGGCAGGCCCGCGACCCGGTCGAGGGGGATGCCGCAGAAGACGCACTTCAGTACGGCGCGCCGGTATCCGTCGTAGTCCAGGTGGCGTGCGGCGTACGGGCCGAGGGCCGCCTCGGTCAGGTCCGTGTCGTTGCCCCGCAGCGCCGCGCGCACGAGGGGCACTCCGAGGTCGGCGAACGAGGCGTCCGCGTCCTCCAGCAGGGCCAGCGACCGCAGCACCGCGCGCTGCTCGGCGGCGTCGCCGTACCGGTGGAGGGCGGTGATCTCGTCGGCGAGCGCTGCTCCGCGCAGCGGCAGGGCGGCGAGCAGCCGGGCGCGGGCGGCGTCCGCCACGGTCCAGCCGTCGACGAGTGGTCCGCGCCCGCAGCGCCGGCCGACGGCCGGGAAGACGGGACGCACGGCTGCCGGGTCCTGGCCGACGCGGGCGACGGCATCGGCCAGCCAGCGCTGTGCCTCGGGGGTGAGATGCCGGTCGAGGGCGGCATGGATGCGTGGGTCCAACGCGCATACCTCCTGTTCGGGATGCGCGTACGGCGGCGGCCGTACGGGGGTGGGGGTTGGCGGTACTCGCCGGAGTCGGGATGCAGGAACGTTTCCGCGTCAGAACGGCTCGGCGGCCAGGACGGGCGGGAAGTCGATCTCGCCCGCACCGACTTCGAGGTGCTCGTGCACACCGCGCTTCATGTCCTCGATCTGCACGTTCACCAGACGCGGCGCCGCCGGCCCGACACAGTCGAGCACAGGCAGCGGCTCGGGCTCGAACCCCAGGGCCACGCCGTGCTCTCGGGCGAGGCCCAGGACTTCCGCACAGCCCGCGGCGGCGAGCCCGCATGCGGTGGCCAGCGCGGTGCGGCGGGCCACGCGTCCGGAGGGCAGGGGCGTTCGGGGCGCTCCACCGCGTCGACGGTCGCGTCCGCGTAGTCGCTGAGCGCCATACCCGCCCAGTAGAGGGCTACGGACGACGCCATCGTGGCGATGACGGGGCCGGGATGTCCCGACACGGGAGTCGTTCGGGCCGTGCATGATCGGACCCTACGCCCAACATTTTAATCTTCAGATACCTCACCGCCCTCATTCGCGTGAAGAAACCGTGTGTCCGGCGTGCCGAACGAACAAGGGCCGGCGGCCGACCCGTGCATGGTTCCGAGAGGCGTTCCGCAGGCATTCACGGCCTCATCATGTCCAGGCGGTTGAACCCGTCCGCAGCCGAACTAGCGTCAGGGATCGCCCCAACCCCACACGAGTGAGGTGTCGATGTCCTCAAGGCATGTCCTCGCCGGCCTGGCGCTGGCCCCGGTGTTCACGCTGTCCGCCCTTCCGGCGACCGCTCATGCGACGACGTACGACGGCCTTGGCATGCCGCCCCGGAAGGCCCACTTCGATCTGCAGGCCCACCGCGGCGGCATCGGCATGACAACCGAGGAGTCCCTTGAGGGATTCGGCAAGGCGATGCGGCTCGGGGTGTCCACCCTGGAGCTGGACACCCAGATCACCAAGGACGAGAAGGTGGTCGTCACCCACGACCGGCAGGTCAGCGCCCAGAAGTGCCGTGACACGGCACCGGTCACGCCGGGCGACCCGATGTACCCGTACGTCGGAAAGTACATCAAGGATCTGACGCTGGCTCAGGTCAAGACCATGGACTGCGGTTACCAGCAGCTGCCCGGTTTCCCCGAGCAGGAGGTGATCAAGGGTTTCCGGATGGTCGAGCTGAAGGACGTCCTGAACCTGGTGAAGAACTACCGCGCCAAGCAGGTGAAACTGAACGTCGAGACGAAGGTCGAGGCGGGCGCGCCCGAACAGACCGCCCCGCGCGAGCTGTTCGTACGCCGGGTCTACGAGGAGATCCGCGCGTCGGGCATCGAGGACCAGGTCACCATCCAGTCCTTCGACTGGGGCGCGTTGAAGGCGATGCACAAGCTGGCCCCCAAGTGGCCGCTGGTCGCCCTCACGAACTACGACTTCCTGCAGGTGGGCAAGGACGGCGCCTCCCCGTGGCTCGGTGGGATCGACGCCGACGACCACGGCGGCGACTTCGTCAAGGCGGCCGCCACCGTCCCCGGCGTCAGGGCCCTCTCCCCCAACTACGGATTCCCGCAGAGCGGCAAGGTCGGCGATCCCGGCTTCCGCTTCTACCCCGACCGGAAGATGATCTCCGAGGCACACGCCAGGGGCCTGAAGGTCATCCCGTGGACCTGCGACGATCCGGCCACCGTCGAGGCGCTCATGGACATGGGCGTCGACGGCATCATCACCAACTATCCCGACCGCGTCCGGCAGATCATGGCCGACCGCGGCATGCGCCTGCCCAAGCCCTATCACCCCCGCTGACACCGGCGACGCAACGGTGTGCGGCGTGCGGTGCCAGGCCACGCCGACGTGTCCGTGCCATGAGCATGCGAGCGAGGCGTACGCCGACCGCGTCGAACCGGCGAGTGCTACCGGCTTCCCCGTCCGCGTTCAGCCGGAGGCGTCGGTGAGCATGCGCCAGCCGGGCGTGTAGTTGCCGTGCAGCACGAGTGACGCGGCACCGACCGCGCCGACGGTTTCACCGATGACGCTCTGCTCGATGGCGATGGGGCGGATGGCGCGGGCGACGGACGTGCTGTTGACGGCCGCGTCGATCTCCTCGCACAGCAGGGGCTCGATACCCCGCAGCGCCTCGCCGCCGAGGACGACGCGGCTTACGTCGAGCAGGCTGACGGCGCCCCGGACGGCCTGGCCGATGCGGCGGGCGGCGTGGCGTACGACGTCACGGGCCTCCGGGTCGCCGCTGCGGGCGGCCCGCCGCAGGCGTCTCCAGTCCTCGTGGCGGGCCTCGGGCGTGCAGCTCAGGCCGATGCGGTCGGCCACGGTCCGTCCGTGGCGGCGCAGCAGGTCGTCGATGATCGCGGCCGGGCTGCAGTACGGGCCGAGGCAGCTCGTGCCGCCGCAGTGGCAGACGCGGTCGCCCGGTTCGACGGCCATGTGGCCGAACTCCCCGGCATTGCCCGAATCACCGTGCAGCACGGTGTTGTTGAGGACGATGCCGGCGCCGACGCCGGTGCCCAGGTAGACGAACAGGAAGCTGCCCGCCCTGGTCTCGCCGCCGATCCAGCGTTCGCCGATGGCGGCGGCGGTGGCGTCGTTGTCCAGCGCGACCGGCATCTCGGTGGCCTCGGCGAACATCTTCGTGAGCGGCACGCGGTCCCAGCCGGGCAGATTCGGCGGGAAGACGACGGCGCCGGTCGAACCGTCGATCGGACCGGGCGCGGCGACGCCCAGGCCCAGCAGCCGGTCGGGGTCCACGGCGGACCGGTCGACGAGCCGCAGGGCGGCGCGGGCCACCCGGTCCACGACGTCGGCGGGCTCATTCGGCATGGTGAGCCGGAGCCGACGGGTCATGACCGCCTCGCCGGCCAGGTCGACCAGGACGATGACGGCCGCGTCGGGGTCGAGGTGCACACCGAGCGCGTAGGCGCCGTCGGGACGGGGTGACAGGAGGGTGCGGCGCTTGCCGCCGTTGGAGGGGGCGTGGCCGGACTCCCTCACCAGGCCGGCGTCGAGGAGCTTGCGGACGACGTTCGAGACGGTCTGGTTGGTCAGGCCGGTGAGCGCGGCCAGTTCGACCCGGCTCACCGGGCCCCTGGTCCGGATGGCGTCCAGCACAACAGCCTGGTTGTAGCCGCCCACCCGCGGCAGGTTGGTCCCACCGAGCATCGTCACCTGTCGGTCACCTACCGCACCTCATGCCTTCCGCTGTCGCCCGGTTCTTCCCCGGTCACCGGCGCCGGCACCGACGTGGCCGGGGGCGCGGCGCCGGGATCGAACGGCGGTTCGTGACCAAAGTCTACACATCAGAAGCGTTGACTTAATCCATCAATTGGATTTAGCTGGCGCACCAAGCCGGGCCGAACAGGCCAGGTCGCGCGGGGTGGCGCCGAGTGGAGCGCCTCGTCCGAGCTGCCCGCGGCCCGCAAATTCGTCGCGGCTTTCCCTCAGGTTTCGCATTCCGGAGGAACCACTGTGCGTTCGAGACTCATCGCTGCCGCAGCCCTCACCGCCGCCACCGCCCTCGTCGCCACCGGCTGCGGTTCGGGCTCCTCAGGGAGCTCCGCCAAGTCGATCAAGGTCGTCTACTGGCAGAACCTGGACAGCACCAACAAACTCCAGGCCACCTTCCTCGCCTCGATGGTGAAGCAGTTCACCCAGGCCAACCCGGGCACCAAGGTGACCCTCGTCCCGGTCACCGCCTCCGAGAACGACTACTACACCAAGATCCAGCTCATGATGCGGTCCCCCGCGACCGCCCCCGACCTGGTCTACGAGGACACCGCGCTGATCAACTCCGACATCGCGAGCGGCTACCTCAAGCCCCTCGACACCTACCTCGCCAAGTGGGCCGACTGGTCGAAGTTCGCCTCCGCCGCCAAGGGCGCGGTACGCGGCGCCTCGGACGGCAAGACGTACGGCGTCCCGGACAACACCGACACCCGCGGGATCTGGTACAACAAGCAGCTCTTCGAGAAGGCCGGAATACCCGTGCCCTGGCAGCCGAAGACGTGGGACGACGTCCTCGGCGCCGCCCGGAAGATCAAGGCCGAGCTGCCCGACGTCACTCCGCTGAACCTCTACACCGGCACGGCGGGCGGCGAGGCCTCCTCCATGCAGGGCTTCGAGATGCTGCTGTACGGCACTCCGGCCGGCGACAAGTCCCTCTACGACGCGAGCCAGAAGAAGTGGGTCGTGGGCAGCAAGGCCTTCAAGGACTCGCTGAACTTCGTCCACACCGTCTACAGCCAGGGCCTCGGCCCGGCCAAGGACCAGGCACTCGGCGCCAACTTCGGCACCACCGTCGGCACGGAGCTGATCCCCCAGGGCAAGCTCGCGATGGACATCGACGGCTCCTGGATGCCCAACAACTGGGGCCCGAACAGTGCCAAGCCGTGGAGCGACTGGAAGACCGTGATCGGCACCGCCGCGATGCCCACCCAGAACGGCCAGGCGCCCGGCAGGACCAGCATGTCCGGCGGCTGGGCCTGGTCGATCCCGGCCAAGGCCAAGAACCCGGACCTGGCGTGGAAGTTCCTCACCACCCTGCAGACGAAGGCCAACTCCGCGGAGTGGAACGCGCGCAACGCCACCATCGCGGTCCGTACGGATGTCGCCACCGACCCGGCGTATCTGAACGCCGTACCGACCAACAAGTTCTTCACGGAACTGGTGGCCGACACCCACTACCGGCCCGGCCTGCCCGCCTACAACCAGGTCTCGACCGCGATCCAGAAGGCCATGGAGTCGGTGACCACGGGCCAGGCGTCCGTCGACGAGGCCGCCGCCACGTACGACAGCGATGTGAAGGCCGCCGTGGGCGGTGACAAGACCGTCAAGGGCACCTCATGACCGCGCTGACCTCGGCGCCCCGCAAGGCCGGTGACCAGCGTCGGCCGGGCGGGGCGCCGCCCGCCGCCGTACGGTCCCTGATGCGCGGCCTGCCGGTGCTGCCGTCGCTGGTGCTGCTGGCCGTGTTCCTGGCCGGGCCGATCGCGTACTGCGTGTACTACGCGTTCACCGACATGCAGCTCACCGGTGCGATGGGCACGCGCTTCGTGGGGCTGGACAACTTCACCCGGGCCTTCGGGGACGCCGACTTCCTCAACGCCGTATGGCTGACCCTGGCGTTCGTGCTCGGCTCCGCCGTCATCGGCCAGAACACCCTCGGGCTGGCACTGGCCGTGCTGATGGAGAAGGCCACCAAGCCGGTGCGGGCGCTCACGAACGGTGCCGTCATCGCCGCGTGGGTGCTGCCCGAGGTGGTCGCCGGCTATCTGATGTACGCGTTCTTCTACGACCAGGGCTCGCTCAACTCGATCCTGGACGCCCTTCACTTGCCGGGGCAGAACTGGCTCTACACCATGCCGATCCTGGCGGTGTGCCTGGCCAACGTCTGGCGGGGCACGGCGTTTTCGATGATGGTCTTCTCCGCCGCTCTCAACGACGTGCCGCAGGAGCTGGTCGAGGCGGCCGAGATGGACGGGGCCGGCCCCTGGCAGCGGCTGTGGCGGGTGGTGCTGCCGGTCATCCGCCGGTCGATCATGACCAACCTGATGCTGATCACGCTCCAGACGCTCTCCGTCTTCGGTCTGATCTACACCATGACCCGCGGCGGACCGGGCAACAAGAGCGAGACCCTGCCGATCTTCATGTACCAGCAGGCCTTCCAGAACAGCCTGATCGGCTACGGCACCGCCATCGCCCTGGTCCTGCTGGTGGTCGGCGCCCTGTTCTCCGTCGTGTACATCCGGCTGCTCAAACTGGAGGACGACTGATGGCCGTGCTCGCGTCCCCACGTACCGCGTCCGACCGACGGAGCACGACCACCGCACCGCCGGTCTCGCGGCGGCGCCGCTCGCTTCCCGGCCGTATCGCGGTCAACGCCGTCCTGCTGGCGGTGTCGCTGATGTACGTCCTGCCGCTGCTGTGGATGCTGCTGGCCTCGGTCAGCGACACCAACAGCTTCCGGCTGACGTGGCCGTCGGCGCTCACGCTCGACAACTTCGACGCGATCCTCAACGTCGACACCACCTACCGTCCGCTGCTCAACAGCCTGCTGCTGTGCGGCTTCGCGACGGCGGTGACGGTGGTGGTGTCGGTGCTGGCCGCCTATCCGCTGTCCCGGTACCGCTCCCGGCTGCGCCGGCCGTTCCTGTACACGATCCTGTTCTCCACCGGCCTGCCCATCACCGCCGTGATGATCCCGGTCTACAGCATGTTCGTGCAGGTGAACCTCATCGACTCGATGCCCGGTACGACGCTGTTCCTGGCGGCCTCCGCGCTGCCGTTCGGGATCTGGCTGATGAAGAGCTTCATGGACAGTGTGCCGATCGTGCTGGAGGAGGCCGCCCGGATCGACGGCGCGAACACCCTTCAGGTGCTGTGGCGAGTCATCCTGCCGCTGATGCGATCGGGCGTCACCGTGGTCACCATCTTCACCTTCATCGGCATGTGGGGAAACTTCTTCGTCCCCTTCATCCTGCTGCTGTCCCCGGAGAAACTCCCGGCGTCCGTCAGCGTGTTCACCTTCCTCAGCGCGCACGACCAGACCCAGTACGGGCAGCTGTCGGCGTTCTCGATCCTGTACTCCCTGCCCGTCGTGATGCTCTACCTGCTGCTGTCCCGCAGGCTCGGCGGCGGCTTCGCGCTCGGCGGCGCGCTCAAGGGCTGACCCCCCACACCCTCGGAGAAGACATCCATGCACTACGACCGCGAAGTCACCGAGCGGCGGCTCGCCCGGGTGCTGAACGAACGCATCCGGCCGGCCGTGCACACCCGGTCGGTCCCCCTCCAGGCAGAGATCTGGAACGTTCCCGGCGAACCCGTGCCGGTCCGTGACGGCCTGACCGCGCCCTACCGCCCCGCGCGGGTGGGCGACCGGTGGGGGCCGGCCTGGTCGACGAGCTGGTTCCGGGTCAGCGGTACGATCCCCGCCGAGTGGGCCGGGCTGCCCGTCGAGGCCGTACTGGATCTGGGGTTCGCCACCCACTCCCCCGGCTTCTCCGCCGAGGGCCTGGTCCTCCGGGCCGACGGCACCGCGGTGAAGGCGCTCAACCCGCGCAACACCTGGCTTCCGGTCACCGAATCGGCCGTGGGCGGCGAGGAGTTCGTCCGGTACATCGAGGCCGCCGCCAACCCGGTCGTCATGCACACCGGCCCGGACGAGCTCACCTTCGGTCCCACGTCGGTCGGCGGACAGGCGCCCTGGCTCGGCGACCCGGCGGCCGATCCCGGTGAACCGCTGTACCGGCTGCGGCGCCTCGACCTAGCCGTGGTGGACCGGGACGTGTACGAACTCGTGCAGGACCTGGACGTGTTGGGCCAGCTCATGCACGAGCTGCCGGTGGACTCCCCGCGCCGCTGGCAGATACTGCGGGCGGTCGAACGCGCCCTGGACGCGGTCGACCTGCAGAACCCCGGCGCAAGTGCGGTGGCGGCCCGGGCGGCCCTGGCCCCGGCGCTGGCGGCGCCCGCGAGTGCCGGCGCCCACCGGATCTCGGCGGTGGGGCACGCGCACATCGACACGGCCTGGCTGTGGCCGCTGCGCGAAACGGTGCGCAAGGTCGCCCGGACCGTCTCCAACGTCACCCAACTGATGGACGATCACCCGGAGTTCCGGTTCGTGATGTCCCAGGCCCAGCAGCTCGCCTGGCTCAAGGAGCACCGGCCCGAGGTGTACGCCCGCGCCCAGGAGAAGGCGAAGGCAGGCCAGTTCCTGCCCACGGGCAGTCTGTGGGTGGAGCCCGACACCAACCTCACCGGCGGCGAGTCGCTGGTGAGGCAGTTCGTCCACGGCAAGCGCTTCTACCTCGAGGAGTTCGGCGTCGAGACGGAGGAGATGTGGCTGCCGGACACCTTCGGCTACAACGCGGCGCTGCCACAGCTGATGAAGCTGGCCGGAGTGCGCTGGTTCCTCACCCAGAAGATCTCCTGGAACACCACCAACAAGTTCCCCCACCACACCTTCTGGTGGGAGGGCATCGACGGCACCCGGATCTTCAGCCACTTCCCGCCCGTCGACTCCTACAACGGCGACCTGTCCGGCGCCGACATCGCCCACACGGTGCGCAACTTCCAGGACAAGGGCGCCGCCAGCCACTCCCTCGTCCCCTTCGGCTACGGCGACGGAGGCGGCGGCCCGACCCGGGAGATGCTGGCCCGCGCCGCGCGCCTGGCCGACCTGGAGGGCTCGGCCCGGGTCGCTCTGGAGAGGCCCGCCACCTTCTTCGCCCGCGCGCACGCGGAGTACGAGGCGAACGGCGGCGCCCCCGTGTGGTCGGGCGAGCTGTACCTGGAGTTCCATCGCGGCACCCTGACCAGTCAGCTCGCCACCAAGCAGGGCAACCGGCGCGGCGAGCACCTGCTGCGCGAGGCCGAGTTGTGGGCGGCCACCGCCGCCGTGCGCCACGGGCACCCGTATCCGTACGAGGCCCTGGACCGGCTGTGGAAGACGGTGCTGCTGCACCAGTTCCACGACATCCTGCCGGGCACCTCGATCGCCTGGGTGCACCGCGAGGCCGAGGAGACGTACGCCGCCGTCGCCCGGGAGCTGGAGCAGATCGTCGAGGATGCGCAGCGCACCCTGGCCGGATCGGGCGACGGCACGGTCGTCTTCAACGCCGCTCCGCACGACCGCGCCGGCGTCCCGGCGCTGGGAGCCGGCCTCCGAACCGACTCGGGCGAGGGGAACGTGCCCCCGGTTCCGGACGGCGACGGCTTCGTCCTGGACAACGGCCTGATCCGGGTCACCGTCGACGGGCGCGGACTGATCACCTCCGCCTACGACCGCACAGCCGACCGCGAAGCGCTGCCGCCCGGCGCGAGTGCCAACCTGCTTCAGCTGCACCAGGACTTCCCCAACCAGTGGGACGCGTGGGACATCGACGTCTTCTACCGCGACACCGTCCGCGACCTCACCGACATCGAGTCGGTCACCGCGACCGGCAGCGGCGTCCACGTGGTCCGAGCCTTCGGGGCCTCCCGGATCGAGCAGACCCTGACCCTGCCCGCCGGCTCCCGGCGGCTCGTGATCGACACCGTCGTCGACTGGCACGAACGGGAGAAGCTGCTCAAGGCCGCCTTCCCGCTGGACGTACGCGCCGCGCACTCCACCGCCGAGATCCCCTTCGGGCACGTCGAGCGGCCCACCCACACCAACACCAGCTGGGACGCGGCCAAGTTCGAGATCTGCGCGCACCGCTTCCTGCACGTCGGTGAACGCGACTGGGGTGCCGCCCTGGTCAACGACTCGACGTACGGCCACGACGTCACCCGTACCGTGCGCCCCGACGGCGGTACGACCACCACGGTCCGCCTCTCCCTGCTGCGCGCCCCCCGCTTCCCCGACCCGGACACCGACCAGGGCACCCATCGGCTCCGCTACGCCCTGGTGATCGGCGCCGACATCGCCGACGCCGTCCGCGAGGGCTACCACCTCAACCTGCCCGAGCGCGCGCTACCGGGCAGCACATCCGTCGCTCCGCTGGTCTCGGTCGACCACGAGGGGGTGGTCATCGAGGCCGTGAAGCTCGCCGACGACCGGTCGGGCGACGTCGTCGTCCGGCTCTACGAGGCCCACGGCGTCCGTGCCCGCGCCACCCTCACGACCGGGTTCCCGCTCGCGTCCGCCACCGCCACCGACCTCCTGGAACGCCCGCTTGACGACCCGGCGAGCCAGCAGGTCACCGAGGGCACGGTCCGGTTGAGGCTGCGCCCGTTCCAGATCCTCACCCTGCGCCTGGTGGCGGCATAACGACCAAACAGTTCCCGCACCTCTCTTGACACGCCCGTGAGAGGGAGGCAGCTTTTTATCGATACAAAGCTACCGAGCCGCCCACCCTTGGAGTACCTCCGTGGCCAACGCCACCGCGATCATCAACCTCGACATCGAGGGCCGAAGATCAGCCGCCACCTCTACGGCCACTTCGCCGAGCACCTCGGGCGCTGTATCTACGGCGGCTTCTGGGTCGGGGAGGACTCGCCCATCCCCCACGAGGGCGGCATCCGCCTCGACGTCGTCGAGGCCCTGCGTGCCCTGAACATCCCCAACCTGCGCTGGCCCGGCGGCTGTTTCGCCGACGAGTACCACTGGAAGGACGGCATCGGCCCCCGCGACCGGCGCCCCCGCATGGTCAACACCCACTGGGGCGACGTCGAGGAGAACAACCACTTCGGCACGCATGAGTTCATGGCCCTGTGCGAACTGCTCGGCGCCGAGCCGTACATCAGCGGCAACGTCGGCTCCGGCACCGTGCGGGAGATGAGCGAGTGGGTGGAATACCTCACCCGCGACGGCGACAGCCCCATGGTCCGGCTGCGCAAGGCCAACGGCCGCGACGAGCCGTGGCGGGTGAAGTTCTGGGGCATCGGCAACGAGACCTGGGGCTGCGGCGGCAACATGCGCGCCGAGTACTCCGCCGACCTGGCCCGCCAGTACGCCACGTACTGCCGCGACCACGGCGACAACCAGCTCTACCGCATCGCCGCCGGCGCCTCCGACGACGACTACAAATGGACCGAGACCCTGATGCAGCAGATCAGCTGCTTCGGCTGCGAGGCCACCCCGCGCACCTTCTTCCAGGGCCTGTCCGTCCACTACTACACGCTGGCCGGGCCCTGGGAGGCGAAGGGCAGCGCCACCGACTTCGACACCGACGACTACTACCGCACGATGCTCTCCGCCCGGAAGACCGACCGCATCCTCACCGGCCACTCCACCGTCATGGACCTCTACGACCCCGGCCGCACGGTCGGCCTGGTCCTGGACGAGTGGGGCACCTGGTGGGACGTGGAGCCGGGCACCAACCCCGGCTTCCTGTTCCAGCAGAACTCCCTGCGCGACGCCCTCGTGGCCAGCACACACTTCGACATCTTCCACAAGCACGCCGCACGCCTGTACATGGCCAACATCGCCCAGACCGTCAACGTCCTGCAGGCGATGCTCCTCACCGACGGCGACACACTGGTCCTGACCCCGACCTACCACGTGTTCGAAATGAACAAGGGCCACCAGGACGCCACCTCACTCGCCGTCCACCTGCGCACCGAGGGCGCCCGCCGCCACGTCGGGGACGCCGAACTGGACACCCTGTCCGCCTCGGCCAGCGCCAAGGACGGAACCGTCCTCATCTCGCTGTCCAACCTCGACGCCGAAGAGCCCGCCGAGGTGACACTCGACCTGCGCGGCCGCTCCATCAGCGAACCGACCGCCCGCCTCCTGACCGCCGACAAGCTCCAGGCCCACAACACCGCACAGGCACCAGGAGCGGTCGCTCCGCGCCCCTTCGACGGCCTCAAGGTCACCGCCCAGGGCATCACCCTGACACTGCCACCCCACTCATTCCTCACCGTCCAAGCCGCACTGGCCTGATCACCGCCCACCGACCGGAATGGCACGCCCTGCCCATGACCCGATCCGCACGACCGATCCCCGAACGACACCTGCGTCCGCCGATGGGCTGGAACAGCTGGGACTGCTACGGCACCACCGTCACCGAGGAAGAGGTCCTCGCCAACGCGACGTTCATGCGGGACCACATGCTCGGGCACGGCTGGGACACCGTGGTCGTGGACATCCAGTGGTACGAGCCCACGGCCCGCACCCACGGCTACAACCCGGACGCCCCGCTGGTCCTCGACGGCCACGGCCGCCAGATGCCCGCGCCGAACCGGTTTCCCTCGGCGGCGGGCGGCGCGGGGTTCGGACCGCTGGCCGACCGCGTGCATCGACTCGGTCTGCGTTTCGGCCTGCACATCATGCGTGGCATCCCGCGCCGCGCCGTGGCCGCCCGGCTGCCCGTGGCGGGCACCGACTTCACCGCCGACGAGATCGCCGACACCGGCTCCGTATGCCCCTGGAACACCGACAACTACGGCCTGAACCACGATCATCCGGGCGCCCAGGCGTACTACGACGCACAGGTCGCCCAATTCGCCCGGTGGGGCGTCGACTTCGTCAAGGCCGACGACATGCTCTTCCCGTACCACGAGCGGGAGATCTCCGCCTATGCCCGCGCCATCGCCCGCAGCGGCCGGCCCATCGAGCTGAGCCTCTCCCCCGGCACCGACGTCTCCCTCGCGCACCTGGACCACCTGCGGGAGACCGCGACCATGTGGCGCGTCTGCGACGATCTGTGGGACCGGTGGGAGGATGTGGAGGCCCAGTTCGCCCGCATGGCCCGGTGGGCCCCATGGCAGGGCACAGCGTCGACAGGCGGCTCCGCCGCGGGCGGCTGGGCGGACGCCGACATGCTGCCTCTGGGCCGCGTCGGCATCCGGGCCGAGCGGGGCGACGACCGCCTCAGCGCCCTCACCCGCCCCGAGCAGATCAGCCTGCTGACGCTGTGGCTGATCTCCCGCTCGCCTCTCATGATGGGCGGCGACCTGCCCACCAGCCCGACGGAGACGATCGAGCTGCTCACCAACGACGAAGTGCTCGACGTCCTGTGGCACAGCAGGGACAACCGCGAGGTCCTCCGCGAGAAGGACCTCGTCCTGTGGACCGCCCGCGACACCGACGGCCGTACCCGCTACGCCGCCGTGTTCTCCCTGGCCGACAGCCCCAAGCAGGTCACCGTCCCGCTCGGCTCCCTCGGCGCCCGGCCCGACGACCGCGTCCGGGAACTGTGGACCCGCACCGACACCCCGCACGACGGCCACGGCCTGCGCGCCGACCTCCCCGCCCACGGCGCGGCCCTCTACCGCCTCACACCGCCCGACACCACCGGCTGACCGGGGGCGGAACCCTGTCCCGCGCCCGCGGGGCAGGGCTGAGGTGTAATGGGGTCGGGTGGGCCCTGGGACCACAGAACAGGGGCGAACGTGGCAACGATCCAGGACGTGGCGAAGGCCGCGGGAGTCTCGGCGATGACGGTCTCGAACGTCATCAATGACCATCCCAACGTGCGCAAGGCGACGCGGGAGAAGGTCCTCGAAGCGATGGCCCGGCTCGACTACCGGGTCAACGTGGCGGCCCGCAATCTGCGCAAGGGCCGAACCGGCACCATCGGTCTCGCCGTCCCCGAGGTGAACAGCCCCTACTACGGCCGGCTGGCCGTCGCCATCATCGCCGCGGCCGAGCGGTACAGCCTCCGGGTGTGCATCGAGCGGACCGGCGCCTCGCGGGAGAACGAGCTGGACGCGCTGTCCCTGTCGCGCAACCGGCTCTACGACGGGCTCATCCTCAGCACCGTCGGCATGGGGCCGGCCGACGTCGAGCGGCTCAAGGTGGACTACCCGGTGGTCATCCTCGGCGAGCGGATCTTCGGCGGTCCCGTGGACCACGTCGCCATGCCCAATGTGGACGCGTCCCAGGCGGCCACCCGCCACCTGGTCGAGCGAGGCTGCCGACGCATTGCGATCGTGCGCGGACCGGTCGGCGAGGAGATCGACGTCTCCAGCCTCCGCTTCACGGGCTACCGCCAGGCGCTGCGGAACGCCGACCTGCCCGTGGACCCCGCCCTCGTGCAGAGCGTGGAGACGCTCACCATGCGCGCGGGTGCCCGGCGCGCCCGGGAGATGGTGGAGAGCGGCCTCGACTTCGACGGCGTGTTCTGCGTGACCGACACCGTGGCCATGGGCGTGCTGCGCGGCCTGGCCGACGCCGGCGTACCGGTGCCGGAGCAGGTCAAGGTGATCGGCTTCGACAACGTCGAGGAGAGCGAGTTCCTCGTCCCCTCACTGTCCACCATCGATCCGGACCACGACGTGATGGCACGGCGGGCGGTCGACCTGCTGGCCAGGCGGATCGAGCAGACCGAGCCCGGCTCGGACCGGGAGGAGTTCGTCGGTGACTTCTCCGTCGTGATCCGGGAGTCGACGGGTGGCTGAGCCCGGCGGCGTACTCCGAAAGCCGGACGGAACGGAGCGAGCGTGAGTGGGCCGCCCCTACTCCGGCGGCGTCGGCGTGTCGTGCGTGCGGTACATCGCCTGGACGTCCAGCTCCAGCTGGACCGTCGGACCGACCACCGCGATGCCGCGCGCCAGCATCGAGCGCCAGTTGAGCGTGTAGTCCTCGCGGTGCAGCTCCGCCTTGGCCAGGGCGGCGCAGCGCAACTCCTCGCCGTAGCCGCCGTTGACCATGCCCAGATACGTCGTGGCCAACGACACCGACCGGCTCACACCGTGCATGGTCAGGGTGCCCAGCAGCGACCACTTGCTGCCGCCCCGGTAGGCGAAGCGGGTGCTTCGGAAGTCGATGTACGGAAAGTTGTCGACGTCGAGGAAGTCGGCGGAACGCAGGTGCGTGTCCCGGGTGTTGTTGCCCGTGTTGATGCTGGATGCGTCGATGCGCACGTGGACGCGGGAATCGGACACGTCCCGCATGACCTGGATACCACCCTCGAAACGCTCGAAACGGCCGTGCACATGGGCCATGCCGACATGCTTGGCGATGAAGCGGATCGCCGTGTGCGGCGGGTCGAAGAGCCAGGTGCCGGGGACCGGGAGTTCGGCCTGCCGGGCCGGCTGGAGCCAGACGCGCTGCGAGGACACGCCGGCATCGGCGACGACCTCGACGGTCTCGCGGTGCGGTTCCAGCCCCTCCGCCAGGATCAGCAGGCTGTAGCTGCCCGGCGGCAGGACGGCCATGAACAGGCCGTACGGGTCCGTGGTGCCGCGTGCCGAGACCTGGTGGCCGCGGAGTTCCGTCACCGTCACATCGGCGGCGCCCAGGGGCTGGTTCACCGGGTCCAGGACCTCACGGACGACGACACCCGCGCCGGCCGGCACCGGGAGCGCGAGGCCCGCAGCGCCCCCGGAGGCGTTCTTCAGTCGCCGCCGGAGCAGTCCGAGGGGCATGGTGTTCACCTTTCGGTTTTCGTCGGTCAGGATGTCGTTCGGGGCCGGTCGCCCGCGTACGCCGCTCTCAGTACGTCCAGTACGCCCGCCCTGCTGATCGGCCGCGGGTTGGGGTACGCCTGCCCGGTCACCTCGCGTGCCGCGACCGTCAAGTCGGCTTCGACGAGGCCGAGTTCTGCCAGGCAGCGGGGTGCGCCGAGGCGGCCGGACAGCTCCCGGAGGGCGTGCGGGGCGTCGTCGGTGTCCAGGGCTCGGCCGAGCGCCGTCATGGCCTCGGGCGCGGCGGGCGCGTTGTACGCGAGGACGTACGGCAGGACCACTGTGTGGGTCTCGGCGTGCGGCAGGCCGAAGGTGCCCCCGAGGACGTGGCACAGCTTGTGGTGCAGGCCCATGGTGGTCGCACCGAACGCGGCACCGCAGAGCCAGGCTCCGTAGAGGGCACGGCCGCGGGCGTCCAGGTCCCCGGGATCGGCCGCCACGCCGGGCAGGGCGCCCGCCATGGCCCGTGCGCCCTCCTCGGCCATCAGCGACACCAGCGGTGAGGCGTCCGGCGCGTACAGGGCCTCGGCCGCGTGCGCCACCGCGTTGATGCCGCTGGTCACGGACAGGGCCACCGGGAGCGACAGGGTGAGTTCGGGGTCGTAGACGACGCTGCGCGGCAGGACCGACGGGTCGCGGCCGGTGCGCTTGGCGCCGTGTTCGGTCAGGCCCCAGACGGGCGTCATCTCGGAGCCGGCGTATGTCGACGGCACGGCGACCAGCGGCAGACCGGTGCGCAGCGCGATCACCTTGCCGAGGCCGATCGCGGAGCCGCCGCCGACGGCCACGCAGCCGTCGGCGTCCGCGGCGCGCGCCGCCTCGACGGCACGGTCGGCGGCCTCCGCGGGCACGTGCATCCGGGCCTCGGCGTGCAGCCCGGCGCAGGCGTCGCCCAGCGCTTCCGCGACGGCCCGGGCCGTCCGGGCGCCCCGTGGCCCGCTGACCACCAACAGCCGCCGCAGCCCGAGCCGTTCGGCCTCGTCCGGGGTCGCGGTGACCGAGGCGCCGGGCCGCAGGACGACCCGCATGGGCCGGGCCTCGTAGGCGAACTCCTTCATGACCGTGCCGGGTTGAGTACGAGGTCGAAGTGCGCGTGCCGGAACGGGTTCGGGACGCCGAACTCCCGTGCCGGGGACGGGTCGTCGGTCTCGGTGAAGTCCTGGACGAGGCTTTCCTTGACGGCGAACACGGCATCCGAGTCGAGGTGGTCGCTGCCCGCCACGAAGATGTGCGTGGTCACCGGCGGATGCCCTTCGGCCGAGGCGATGAAGTGGATGTGGGCCGGGCGGTAGGGGTGCCGGGCGGTCGCCCTGAGGAGGTCCCCGACGGGGCCGTCCGTGGGGATCGGGTACGGGCTCGGTACGCAGGTGCGGAACCAGAAGCGGCCCTCGTCGTCCGCCGTGAACAGTCCGCGCCCGTTGCCCGGTGGCTGGACCTCCGGCTGCTGCACGTCGTAGTAGCCCTCGGCGTTCGCCTGCCAGACGTCGAGGACCGCGCCGGGCAGCGCGGTGCCGTCCCGGGACAGCACGCGCCCGCTGACCACGCACGGCTCGCCGCCGCCGACCAGGTCGATGTCGGCGCCGAGTTCACGGACCGGGGACTCGGTCATGTGGAAGGGGCCGAGAACCGTCGACTCGGTCACGCCGCCGCGGCCGTCGCTGTTGATCGTCTCGACGAGCATCGAGACGCCGAGCACGTCCGACAGGAGGACGAACTCCTGCCGGGTGTCCGTGCAGGTCTGCCCGGTCGCCGTCAGGAAGTCGACGGCCTTCTCCCACTCCGCCATGGTCGGCTCGGTCTCGCGGACGAAGGCGTGCAGGTGGCGGGTGAGGGCGGCGAGCAGTTCACGCAGCCGGGGGTCGGGCGTGCCCTTGAGGCTGTCGACGACGGCCTCGGTGAGGTGGGTGGTGAATTCGCTGGTCATGTCCGGGGATCCTTCCGGTCAGGCGTGCCCGAGGATCCGCCGCACCGCATCGGTCAGCATGCGTTCGGCGTCCTCGTCGGAGGCGGCCGCCGTCGCGTGCCGGAAAGCGACGTAACCGTCCGGCCGTACGAGGAGTGCTCCCCCGTCGGCCACCTCGCTGAGCCGCGCCCAGTCCCCGTACGGGTCCTCGTACTCCTGGCCGGGTCCGATGACGACGGTGGCGATCCCCAGGTCCTGGGCCGCGGCCGCCCGCAGCCAGCCCGCGCCGCCGATGCCGGTGAGCAGGGTGAAGCGGCCCCGGCCGACGGTGTCGAGCGTGGACAGGGTGCGGGTGCCCGAGGTGATCCAGGCGTGCGGGAGCTTGGCGCCGGGGCGGGAGGATGGTTGGTGGTACAGCTCCGGGTCGCGGTCGAAACCGGGGTCGGGGGTGCCGTCGGGGACGATCGCGGCGGAGGCGTAGCGCTGGTTGAGGTCGACGCCGTGCGCGTTGAACTCGTACACCTTGAACGCGATTGCCTCGCGCAGCTTCGCACGCTGCTTCTGAGCCGCCTCGGTGTCGTCCTTGCGGGCGGCGATGTTGGCCCACAGCTGTTCGGGGGTCTGCGGGGAGAGCCCGTCGAGCGCCTCGAAGACGGGGGCGGTCTCGCCGATGGACTTGTTGGCGCGGGTGACGATCTGCCGGCCGATCGGGGCGCGTTCGGCGGTGTAGGTGTCCAGCAGCTTCGGGGACGCGGTGCCGTCGAGGACGAGCTTGAGTTTCCAGGCCAGGTTGTAGGTGTCCTGGATGGAGGTGTTGGAGCCGAGGCCGTTGGACGGCGGGTGGCGGTGCGTGGCGTCTCCGGCGCAGAAGACCCGGCCGCTCGAGTACGTCTGCGCGTACATCTCGTTGACGGTCCAGGCCGAGGACGACTTGACGGTCACCGGGATCTCGTCGTCGCCGACCAGTTGGCGGATGACGGACTCGGCGTACTCGGTGGTCAGGTCGGGGGCGCCGGCGGTGACGTCGTACCCCCAGACGATCAGCCACTCGTTCCAGGGCCTCACGCAGCGCACCAGGCCGGCGCCGATGCCGCCGACGGTGGCGCCCGGGGCGAGCACCCAGTACAGGGTGGACGGCCGGTGGGCGGTGTACTTCGACAGGTCCGCTTCGAAGACGATGTTGATGCTGCCGGCCACCCCCATCTGGCCGCCCATCGGCAGTCCGGCGTCCTCGGCGACCTGCGAGCGGCCGCCGTCGGCGCCGATGAGGTACTTGGCGCGGATGGTGTATTCGTCGCCGCGCAGCCGGTCCTCGACGGTGACCGTCACACCGAAGGCGTCCTGGACGAAGGACTTGTAGACCGTGCTGAAGCGCAGCTGCGTGCCGCGCGCGACCGCCGCGTCGACGAGCACGGGCTCCATGAGGTGCTGGGGCATGTCGCACATGCGGGTGGGGCTGGCGAGCTCGTGCGCGGCCTGCACGAGCGGGTCGTTGCCCCAGGAGCGGACCCGGCCGAGCTCCTCGCCGGCGAGGCTGGTGCAGAAGGTCGTGTTGCCCATCAGGTGCTGCGGCGTGGCCTTCGCGACGACCTCCTGTTCGACGCCGAGGTCGCGCAGGACTTCCATGGTGCGCTGGTTGGTGATGTGGGCCCGGGGCGTGTCGGCGAGGCTCGCGTAGCGGGTGACGACGATGTTCGGCACGCCGTAGGTGCTCAGGGCGAGCGCGGCGGAGGCGCCGGCGGGGCCACTGCCGACGATGAGTACGTCGGTGACGACATCGGGCTCGACGGTGTGCACGGGAAACGCTCCAGGGAATGAGGACAGGCGTCGACTGTTCAAGATCATGTAGGGAGACGCGGGAAGTCGGGTGTCTCAATACGAGACAGTGCACCGGACTCGTCACAGGTTGTTGTGTATTCAACCGCTCCCGGTAGGCTGAGCGATGTCGTGACCACCGCAGAGCGCCCCTCCGTCCGCCCCGCCCTCGCTTCGCTGCGCAGGGCCCGTGAGCTGTTCCTCCTTGGGCGGCAACTGCCCGACGGGGTACCGGAAGAAGTCGTCGCCGCCTGGAAGCGTGCGCGGTTCTTCGGCGTACGGCACGACGTGAAGGACCCGGCGCCGGAGCATTCCGTACGACCTCCCGCGTCCCCCCTGCTGACCGCGGCCCGGCCCGTGCTCGAGCGGATCGCCCCGGCTCTCGGCACCGGGCAGTCGGCGCTCGTCCTCACCGACGAACGGCCGCGGGTCCTGTGGGTGACCGGATTCGCGCCGGACGACCTCCGGCGCCTGGACCTCTCCGAGCAACTGGTCGGCCACAACAGCGCGGCCCTCGCGCTGCGGACGGGCCGCCGCGCCGAGGTGCACGGCCCCGAGCACTTCCTCGACCTGTGGCAGGACGTCTCCGCGGTCAGCGTGCCGGTGCGGGCGCCGGAGACCGGACAGCTGCTGGGCACGGTGACGGTGACCTCCGGACTCTGCGCCGGGTGCGGGCCGCATCCGGGCGCCCCGCTCGCCGAGGCCGCGGCGATCGCCGTCGAGGCGGAACTCCTCGCGCGGTCGCGGGCGGCGGAACGGGTGCTGCTGGACGCGTACCTGCGGGCCGCGGGGGAACGGGGTCGCGCGGTCGTCGCCCTCGACGGTCGCAACCGGCTCGTCAGCGAGGCCGCGGCAGAGCTGCTGTCACCGGAGGGGCTGGAGGCGCTGGAGCGGGGCGCGGTCGCCCTGCTGCGGGCCTCGGGCGACGGGCCGCCATCGGAGTCCGAGGCGGCCTCGGGTACGGCTACCGGGCCCGGAAGCGGCTCGGCACCGGATCCTGCCGCACGTCTCGGAGCAGAGCCGGACTCGGCATCGGGCACTGCCGAAGCCCCTGCGGCGAACCCGCATCCGACATCCGGTCCCGCCGACGGGCCCGAAGTGGCGACCGGCCCGGCGCCCTCGGCCTCGTACCGCGTCCGGCTCCCGGACGGCACGGGGTGCACCGCGACCCTCACCCCGGTACCCCACCTGGGCTCGGTCGTCGGCGCGGTCGCCCTGCTGGAACCGGTGGTTCGTACGACCGTGACGCCGGCAGCGCGGCCCGTCGAGGGACTGGCCGGGCGATCGGTGCCCTGGCGCCATGCGGTCGCCCGCGCGGTGGAGTTGACCCGGTCCCCCGAGCCCCTGCTCCTCGTGGGCGAGCGCGGCACCGGGAAGGCCTCGCTCGCACGGGAACTGGTCGCGAACCCGTTGATCATCGACGCGGCGGAAAGTGAACTCCGCACCTGGGTCGACGAGTTGGTGAATGGTCACCCAATCCTCATCCGCCATGTCGAGCGTCTCGCGTCACCCGACACAGCGACCCTCAACTCGCTGCTCGCCTCGCATCCAGGAGTACCCCTGCTGGCCACCTACACCCCCGGAGCACCGCCCGGCCCGTGCCTCCAACGGCTCCTGGACACCCTGGCGGCACGCTCGGTCACTCTCCCCGCGCTGCGCGAACGGCCCGATGACATCAGGGAGTTGCTCACGGCCCTGACTCCCAGACCCGCACCCGGGCGGCCCCCGCTCACCTGGACACTGGACGCGTTGCGGGCTCTGGAGCAGCATCCATGGCCCGGCAACATCACCGAACTCGCCCACCTGGTCCGGGCTTTGGCCGAACGTCGTCGCGCGACCGGTCCCGTCCGGCGCACCGAGCTGCCGGACCCCGTACGTGAGGGCCCCGCGACCCGGCCGCTCAGCCCGATGGAACAAGCCGAGCGCGCCGCCATCCTGGAGACCCTCCACCTCCACGGCGGCAACAAGGCCCGCACGGCGGCGGCCCTGGGCATCGCCCGCGCCACGCTGTACCGGAAGCTGCGGGGCTATCGGGGCTGAACCCGTTCACGAAACTTTCGTCAGGTCGGCAGACCTTTCCTGAGCGCGGGCGACTGGCGCATCCTGTGATCCGTGGTGCTGCCCACCGCCAAGGCGAGCTGAACACCTCCGACCAGACCGGGGCGACGGCCCCATGAAGGAACCAGATGACGCGGAAGAAGGCCCTGGTGGTCCGAGGCGGATGGGAGGGACACCAGCCGATCCAGGCCACGGAACTGTTCCTGCCCTTCCTTCGAAGCAGCGGATACGCCGTCCGGATCGAGGAGTCGACCGACGTCTACGCCGACGCCGCCGAGATGGCCGGCACCGACCTCGTCGTGCAGTGCGTCACGATGTCGGAGATCACCGCCGAGCAGCTGTCGGGACTGAGCGCGGCGGTCGTGGCCGGCACCGGCTTCACCGGCTGGCACGGCGGCATCGCCGACTCGTTCCGCGCCTCCTCCGACTATCTCCACCTGGTGGGAGGCCAGTTCGCGACCCACCCGGGCAAGGAGCCGTGTGAGCGTCGGGGGGAGGCGGAGGACAACTACCTGCCGCACGCCGTCAACATCACCGAGCTCGGCCGCGAGCACCCCATCACCGCGGGCATCGAGGACTTCGAGCTGTACACCGAGCAGTACTGGGTGCTCCACGACGACCTGATCGACGTCCTGGCCACCACCACCCACCCCGCCAGGCCGTGGCAGCCCTGGCACCGGCCGGTCGGCTCGCCCGCGGTCTGGACCCGTCGGTGGGGCGCGGGTCGCGTCGTGGTGACGACGCCGGGGCACAGCCTCGACGTGCTCGAGAACCCCAACGTCCGCACGATCATCGAAAGGGGCATGCTGTGGGCGACGCGCACCGCATCGGCGTCGTAGGCCTCGGAGTCATCTCCCGCGCGTACCTGGACACGCTCCTCGGCCATCCCGCCGTGCGCGTCACCGCGGTCGCCGACCTCGACGCCTCCCGGTCGGCCGCGGTCGCCGCCGAACTGCCCGGCGTCGAGGCGCTGACCGTCGAGGAGTTGCTGAGCAGCCCGGACGTGGACACGGTGCTGAACCTCACCGTCCCCGCGGCCCACGCCGAGATCGCCCTCGGCGCCATCGGCCACGGCAAGAACGTCTACGGAGAGAAGCCGCTGGCCGCCGGCCTCTCCGACGCCCACGCCGTCATGGAGGCCGCCGCTCAGGCAGCGGTCGGTGTGGGGTGCGCGCCGGACACCGTCCTGGGCACGGGAATCCAGACTGCGCGGGCGGCTGTGGAGGCGGGGAGCATCGGACGCCCCCTGTTCGCCTCGGCCGTGCTGGTCACTCCGGGACACGAACGCTGGCACCCCCACCCCGACTTCTACTACACCGCCGGGGGTGGCCCCCTGCTGGACATGGGGCCGTACTACCTCGCGTCGTTGGTCCACCTGCTGGGTCCGGTGCGTGCCGTGATCGGGGCGTCCAGCCGACTGCGGACCGAGCGTGTCATCGGTTCCGGCCCGCGCGCGGGTGAGCGGATACCGGTCGAGGTGGACAGTCATGTCTCCGGTGTGCTCGAGCACGTGGACGGGGCCCTGACGACCATCACGACGAGCTTCGACGGCGTGGCCACGACGGCGGCGCCGATCGAGGTCCACGGCGAGACGGGGACGCTCACGGTTCCGGATCCGAACCGCTTCGACGGCGAAGTGCGGCTGTGCGAACTCGGCGACACACATTGGCGCACGCTCCCGCCGTCGGCGGGCTACGTCGGCGCCGCACGGGGCATCGGCCTGCTCGACTTCATCGCCGCCGACGGACAGCGGGCGCCTCGCGCGAACGGCGATCTCGCCCTGCACGTGCTGGAGGCGATGAGCGCCCTCCTCCGCTCGTCGGCCGAGGGGCGACGCATCGAACTGACGACGTCGACGGCACCGCCCGTTCCCGTTCCGCTGACGGCCGCCGAGGAGTGGCGAGGGGGCGAGTAGGAGGACGCTCCACTGGTCAGTCCACGGGCCACGTGTGCGCGGGCGCGTTCATGTGCATGTAGTCCATGTACGTCGTGGTCATCTGCCGCAGCGCCTCCCGGCGGTCGGAGGTGACGGCCTTCTCCAGGTGGTGGACCATCTCCGCCTGCCACAGGGCTCCGTTGCGGGCGGTGACACAGCGCTGCTCGATGACGCCCAGCAGGGGCTCGCGCCATGCCACGTCCATGCCGGACAGCTCCAGGCCCCGGTGGGCCAGAGGCAGCAGCCGCCGCAACACCAGCTCTGTGACCGGCACTTCGCCCGTGCCGGGCCAGTACAGGCGGGCGTCGATGCCGTCGCGGGCCGCGGTGTGCAGGTTCTCCTCGGCCACCGAGAAGGACATCCGGGTCCACACCGGCCGGTCCTCGTCCACCAGGGCACGGGTCAGACCGTAGTAGAAGGCGCCGTTGGCGAGGATGTCGGCCACAGTGGGCCCGGCGGGCAGGACCCGGTTCTCGATGCGCAGATGCGGCAGGCCGCCGGCGACGGCATAAACGGGGCGGTTCCACCGGTAGATCGTGCCGTTGTGCAGCGTCAGTTCCCCCAGTTGCGGAACGCCGCCGCGGTCGAGCGCCTCCTGCGGGTCCTCGTCGTCGCACAGCGGCAGCAGCGCCGGGAAGTAGCGCACGTTCTCCTCGAAGAGGTCGAAGACGCTGGTGATCCACCGCTCGCCGAACCACACCCGAGGGCGTACTCCCTGGGCCTTGATCTCCTGGGGGCGGGTGTCGGTGGCCTGCTCGAACAGGGGGATGCGGGTCTCGCGCCACAACTCCCTGCCGAAGAGGAAGGGCGAGTTCGCCGCGAGGGCGATCTGCACACCCGCGATGGCCTGGGCCGCGTTCCAGTAGTCCGCGAACTGCTTCGGATCGACCTGCAGATGGAACTGGGTGCTGGTGCAGGCGGCCTCGGGGGTGATGGCGTCGGCGTACATCGACAGGCGCTCCACGCCGTCCACCTTGATCCGCAGGTCCTCACCACGCGCCGCGAAGATCTGCTCGTTGAGCAGCCGATAGCGCGGATCACCGGACAGGGCGGACTCGCCCACGTCCGCCTCGGCCAGGGTCGGCAGAATACCGATCATGATCAGATGGGCGCCCACGGCCGAGGCGCGCTCCTCGGCGTGATTGAGCGCGTCACGGATCTCCTGCTCCCAGGCACCGGGGCCACCGGCGGTCAGCCGGCGGGGCGGGATGTTGATCTCCAGGTTGAAGCGGCCCAGCTCGCTCGACCACGCGGGGTCGGCGATCGCCTGGAGAACCTCGGTGTTCCGCATCGCCGGGAGCCCGTCGACGTCCACCAGGTTGAGCTCGATCTCCAGCCCGACCTGCGGACGCTCGCTCTCGAAACCCGACTCGCGCAACATCTGCGCAAGCACATCGAGGCAGGTGTGCATCTTCTCCCGGTACCGACGGCGGTCCTCCCGCGTGAACACCAGGGCCGGCACGTCACGTCCCATCGTGCCCTCCCGAGTCCCCTCGGCAGATACCTCTTCCTCCCAGCGTCGCACCTCGGGCGGAACCCGGACAGTCAGCGCAGCCGCGGTACCGGAATCCCGCGCGATCAGACGGTGCACCGACTTCCTGCTCACAGAGCGTTCCCGTCGGTACGACGCAGGGTGAAGAGCTCACGGGCGCGGAATGTTCCGCGGATTGGTCCGGGCAAGGCGGATCATGCCTCCGACTCCGCCGGTGAGGACGGTGCGGCTTTCCGACAGGGCGAAGCCGGTGACCTGTTCGGAGGTGATCTTCGGGAAGACGGCTATCGAGTCGGGGTCGGTGACTACGTCCACGGCGATGCCCGGCGCCCAGACCGCCGTCCTCAACGCGGTCGTTGGACGGGGCGTTCGGTGTCGCCGTGCCGGCCCTGGTGTTCGGCAGGGCCGGGAGCTACGCGGAACCGGCCGCCTTCACCGATGGGTTCACCGCGGCGATCGCGACCGGCGGCGCTCCGTCGCCGGCCGGGTCAGTGGCGGCACTGACCATCCCGCGCCGCCGGATCACCCGTGCCCCGCGCCCGCCGCACCTCACGACGACCGTTGATCGCCGAGTCAGCCACGCAACGGCGCATGGCACGGAACACCACCGCGTCATGCGCGCCGTGCGGCAGCGCTTCTCGTAGCGGGTGGCGAGGCCGCGCCACTGCTTCAGGCGGTTGATGCACCGCTCGACGGTGTTGCGCCGCTTGTGGGCCTGACGTGTCCCGGTTGGTGCGCCGACCATCCTCCTGGAGCATCCGCACCAACACCGAATCCAGTTCGTCCATGCTCGCCTCACCCCGCCGAACAAACAAAGCCTCGACGTACAGCGCCGTGCCTGGCAACAACAGCCATGGCCTCACCCGGCTGCGCACAGTCCTGACCGTCTTCTTCGCCCTCGACGGCTTCATCTTCGCGGACTGGGTCGTCCGCATCCCCGCGATCAAACAGCGGACCGGCGCTTCGGCCAGCGCCCTCGGCCTGGCCCTCCTCGGTGTCTCCGCCGACGCGGTCATCCCGATGATGCTCACCGGCCGTCTCCGCCGCCGCTACGGCAGCCACCCCATGACCGTCATCTGCGGCGTCCTCCTTTCCGTCAGCGTCGCCCTCCCACCCCTCACCCACTCGGCGCTGGCACTCGGCGCCGTCCTGCTGCTCTTCGGCGCCGCCTACGGTGGGCTCAACAACCATCAAACACAAAGACTTTGCAGGCTCCCTCACAGGGCACCGTCGCGTCATGAGCGACCAGGCGCGCCTCAACGGTGCCGAACATCGACACCACCGCCCGCTGCAAGGCCTTCGACTTGGGCCGATTGGCCACGGTGGTGGCATGAGTGCTGCGCTCCTGTGACTCATGGGAGCTGTGACTGCCGCCCTGATTGCGGCAGCGGCGACCTCGTTCGGACCATCCCGCAAAGGCGAAAGGAGCAGCGGAGAACCGCCAGCGGGACTGGATCTCGCCCACGACCGGCCAAGGCCAGGATCAGGGTGGCCCCCGACATCAACAGCCGGCCGGCTACGGCCTCGAAGGTCCGCGATCAGCCATGGGTGTCCAGGCCGTTGCGATCGAGTGCTGCTCGGATCTGGCTGAGCCACTCTGTGCCCAGCTGGCGCCCGTTTGGGAGTTGGTCGCCTCGATCCCAGCGCCACGTTGTGATCATCGCCAGCACGAGGACCCGGCACTCGCGCAGCAAGTCTTGATTGACACCCGGATAGTGCTCGCTGACTTCTTCAGGGGCATGGGCGAGGTCGAATTCGACGGGCCCACGGCAACACGTCTCAAGGTCTATGAACAGCAACCCGTTCTTCGTGGTGAGCACGTTGCCCGGGTGCGGCTCGCCGTGCAGCAGCTGCTCGGCGCCGCCGCGCTCGCCGATCACTCGTCTCAGGCTTCGTAACGTGTCGCCGAGCAGCTCCCGGTCCGCGTCGGCGAGCGCCGGAGTGTGGTCGCGGTTCGCCACGAGTCGTTGAGCCTGCTCGACTCGATCCGTGAAGTGCGGCGTCGGGACATCGAGCTTGCGCATGCCGGCGTGCAGCCGCTCGAGCGCATCGGCGTAGTCGGCTGGTGAGACCTCTCGAGGTGTCACGGGTTCGTAGTAGGTCCACAGCGTGACCGCGAAGCCATCACGCTCATAGACGCGTGGCTCCACTCGAGGCTCGAGAGCAGCCACAGGGCACCCGGATTCGGCGAGCCGCTGAGCAAGCTCGACTTCGAACTGTGCGACCTGATGCGCTACAGGTGCCACCCGGGCCAGGACGTCACAAGGCAGCAGACGCAGAGTGAGCTTGTTCGAGTCATGAAGAACGATCACGTCGTTGACTGTCAGGCCAAGTGATGAGGCGGTCGACATGGCCGCGGCCACCGCACGCGGGACCTCTGACGTCTGCATCGTCGCCTGGCCCCTCTCCCCCGAGCGCTGCCATAACTCTCCAAGCGGTGAACCTGCGCACCATACCAAGTTGGCGTAGAGAGCCGCGATGGCGCGGCGGGCAGGGCGCGACGGAATCGGCGATCTGCCCCTTCGACTGCTCAGCCCGACAACCGTCAAACAACGCAAAAGACAGGCAGGACGCCGTCTGTAGAAGAGTTTGACGAAGAATCCGAAGCGCTTAGAACTGCAGCTGAATGTGGAGCTCTCCACACAGGACCCAGCATGGGTACGTTCTCGCGGTGGCCGGGGCCTGGAGGCCGCAGGGGAATGGCGAGTGAAAGGACCTGGGGCGCGAAGGTGTGCCTCAGCCTGACGACCCGATGCTGCCGGCTCTTTGGCGCGGCTGGATGACATCGTTTGCGACCGACCTGGACGTACTGCACCGTACCCCGTTTCACGTTCGCAGTGGCCGGCGAGGGCGGCACGATGGGGGACGCGTACAAGGTCAGCTTGCTGAGCCAGCTCTACGCTCTCTGGTTCGTTCAGCCTGCGTCATTTCGTCGCCGATGAGGGCGGCGAAGACGAGGGAACGAGAACCGTCGAGGCTGGCTTCGATCTGGTCCCGGATGATCTCGCTCGCCCTGCCGCGGGTGCCGATCCAGCCGTCCTGCACGAGTTGGGTGAAAGTCGTGTTGTCGAAGTAGCGGGGCACTGTGTGATATCCGAACAGCTCGCCCCCTCTCGGACCCGCGGCAAGGTCGGGCTGGCCGCGAAGCCACTCTACGTGCTCGCGTGCGAGGTACATGCCGCCGATCAGAGCGTCTCCCCTCGGTGCGGTCTGCTCGGCCTTGCAGAATTTGATCCAGCAAGGCTGAGCGAAAAGACGGTAGTCGAGGGGCGGATCCTGATCGAGCCGTGAACAGACTTCCTCGACCTGTCTCATACGCTTCAGCTGGTCATCCAGGTCCGCGTCCGGGCGGTACCCCCACTCGCTGCGGCCCGCCCCCATCTGCTGCATCTTCTTGTACTGCACGAGAATGAAGCTGTCCCGGTTCACATGGTGGTAGATCAGGTCGATCCCCAGCGTGTCCTCGGCGGGCAGGCGGTTGACATTGGCAATGAAGAGTTTCTGGTCGCCCTTGCGGAACACGCGCTTCGCGAGGTGCTCCGCGTCGCTGCCGATCCAGTCCGAGAACCGTTGCGCGTCGTGGAAAACGAGGTGGTCCTCATGCGCCGGGTGACCCGGCAGAGTGGCCAGGACCGGCACTCGGTCCTCATTCTCTTCTGGAAATCGTGCCTGAGCGATGATGCTCCTGTCGAAGCCGCCAAGTTGAAACGCCAGCCCTGTGGCGTCCCGCTCGTCCACGAACAGTTCCCGCACCCGGTTGAGGATGCGGAAGCCACCTGTCTGTTCCTGCAGCCGAGCGATGACACCGGCCAAATCGGCGCGACAGGTGGTGAGCGCGTCCAACAGCTCTTCCCCGGCACGCTTCGGCAGCGTGCCAGACAGCTCGGCGGCATTTCGATGCCGAGGATGGACGAGGTCGGACAGCCTCTCCATGGGAACCGGAGGCACGATGTGATGAAGCTGCGTCACCTCGATTGTCTTGCGGAGTGTCCCCGCTCGTCGTCCACTCTTGGCATGCCCGACGTACTCGACGAGCGGCCGGCCTCTCGCCTGTCCGGTCACGACCAAGACAACGTGGCTACTCTTCCAGGCTTCGCGTTCCCCCACCGACTCCCACCCCGCCTCGAACTGGCTCGGCCGTCGAAAGTCGGCAAGGAACTTCTCTTCATCAGGAGTACACCGCAGGATCGCCACCATGCGGGTCACGGTACGTCGAACGGGTGGCACGCGGTCCCGTCGGGGCCCCGTCATCGGGCCCATGCCCAACTCGACCTGGGCCAGAAGAAATTGATCGCATACTGCGGACGACCCGCCCGTAGGCGGTCTGCAGCAGGTGCGACGGGACCGTGACGGGTCGGCACGTGTGATGCCCTGCAGTTGGCCCTGGAGTTGATGTGGTTCCACACGGTGAGAAGCAAGAACACGGCGGCGCAGAACCGAAGACCCGTAGGAGCCCGATGTGCCTGACACTCGTGGAGGTTTCACTCCGGCCGACTGCCCGGGTTGTGGGCAGCTTGGGGATGCGACAGCGGAGATGTTCGTGGAAGTGCAGCGGGCTGACACCAAGGCGACGACGTTATGTGGCGTGGCTGGCGGTCTGCTGGCCGTGGATGCCGCTGCCCTGTCGAGCGTGTTGAGGTCTGGTTGGCTGCCGGTGACTGTGTTGGCGTGCGCCGGGGTCCTCCTCGGCGCGGCGCTCGTCGTGGCCCTGGCTGCGATCCGACCGGTAGTACCACGCGGCGGCGAGCTCCGGATGTTCGTAGATCCTGTTGCGGAGCAGGCTGGACCTGAGGAGGTCGTGTCGGCGTTCGCCGCCAGGAACACCCCGGCGAGCACGCAGTACAGCAGGTCGGACTGCCCTGGCCGCCGGCGTGCTCGGTCGCTGCCCCGCCGGGCGAGCACCCGGGGGAGGACGATGACGCCGGCCACGGCGTTGCGCCAGAACGCGATGGCCGGCGCGGGTGCCGCCGCGACCGTCGCGAGCGGTGCGGCCAGCGAGATGCCGACGACCGCGACTGCGAGAAGGGCCCACTCCGCAGGGGGCGGTGAACCGCCCGTGGAACGAGCGGGGAAACGCGCCTCGACGCCGTGCGGCTGGGCGTCTATAGCCCGGTCTGTTACGTAGAAATCCCCCGCGGGGACGGAAATGTGCGGTGCGCATCACGCATACGGTCGGTGCATGTTCCCCCAATGAGCTCACTGATCGGCGAAAGTGCCGTGACGCACATCACAGCGGCCCGCAACTCGCTTCCCCTGGAACGCACTCCATCCGGCACACTCCCCCCATGGACACTGCCGAGTACGTATCGATCCTGGACAGGGAGGGCCGGTCGCTGGCCGCGGCCGCCGAGGAGGCCGGGACCGGGGCCAAGGTGCCGACCTGCCCGGGGTGGCAGGTGCGGGACCTGTTGCGGCACACGGGGATGGTGCACCGGTGGGCCGCGGCGTTCGTCGCCGAGGGGCACACCTCCTACCACCCGGACGCGGGCCTGCCCGACCTCGACGGCGCCGAGTTGCTCGCCTGGTTCCGGGAGGGGCACGGGCAGCTCGTCCAGACCCTGCGCTCGGCCTCGCCCGACGTGCGGTGCTGGCACTTTCTGCCCGCGCCGTCACCGCTGGCGTTCTGGGCCCGGCGGCAGGCGCATGAGACGGCCGTGCACCGGTTCGACGCGGAGTCGGCGAGGGGCGGCCGGCCCAGCGAGATCAGCGGCGACTTCGCCGCCGACGGCATCGACGAGCTGCTGTGCGGCTTCCACGCCCGCCCCAAGAGCAGGGTGCGCAGCGAGAAGCCACGGGTACTGCGGGTGCGGGCGACGGACACGGACGGCGCGGTGTGGACCGTACGACTGTCGCAGGAGCCGCCGGTGACCGAGCGCGAAGACGCCACGGACGCGGACTGCGAGGTGGCCGGGCCTGCCGCGCGGGTGTATCTGTCGCTGTGGAACCGGCTGCCGTTCCCGAGCATGACCGGGGACGCCTCGGTGGCCGGGCTGTGGCGCGAGAAGTCCGCCGTGACCTGGAGCTGAGTCAGGCTCAGCTCGAGGGGAGCGTCCTCGTCAACACCGCGCGCTGCACCGGCAGTACGTCACCGTGCAGCGCGCGGCCCTTCGCCGTGAGCGCGACCCGGACGCCCCGTCGGTCCTCCGCGCACATGCCGCGTTCGACGAGTCCGTCCTTCTCCAGCCGGGCGATCAGCCGCGACAGCGCGCTCTGGCTGAGGTGGACGCGCTCGGAGATCTCCTGGACGCGGTAGGAACACACGCCGTCCGGCCGTTGTTCGGAAAGGACGTCGAGCACCTCGAAGTCGCTGGCGCACAGGCCGTGTTGGTGCAGTGCGCGATCGAGTTCGCACTGGGTGCGCGCGTGCAGCGCCAGGATCTCCCGCCACTGATCGACGAGCGTCTGCTCGGCCTTCTTCGCCGCCATGAGGCGCACCGTAGCAGAGAAACGGTTTTGTTGCACCGGAATTAAATGCGCTTGCATCAGATGCGCGCGCATGTAGTGTCTGCGGCATGACCTCTCCGCTCACCACCCCCGCGGCCCCGTCCCCGGCGGTTCGCTGGACGCCCCGGCTGTGGGGCACCCTGCTGGTGCTGTGCGCCGCGATGTTCCTGGACGCGCTGGACGTGTCGATGGTCGGCGTCGCCCTGCCGTCCATCGGCGCCGACCTCGGCCTGTCCACCTCGACCCTGCAATGGATCGTCAGCGGCTACATCCTGGGCTACGGCGGCCTGTTGCTGCTCGGCGGACGCACCGCCGACCTGCTGGGCCGACGTCAGGTCTTCCTGATCGCTCTGGGAGTCTTCGCCGTCGCCTCGCTGCTCGGCGGACTCGTCGACTCCGGCCCGCTGCTGATCGCCAGCCGCTTCATCAAGGGCCTGAGCGCGGCCTTCACCGCCCCCGCCGGCCTGTCGATCATCACCACGACCTTCCCGGAGGGCCCGCTGCGCAACCGCGCACTCTCCATCTACACCACCTGCGCGGCCACCGGCTTCTCGATGGGTCTGGTGCTGTCCGGCCTGCTCACCGAGGCCAGTTGGCGCCTGACCATGCTGCTGCCCGCGCCCATCGCCCTGATCGCCCTGGTCGCGGGCCTGAAACTGCTGCCGCGCAGCGCCCGCGAGAAGGACCACAACGGCTACGACATCCCCGGCGCCGTCACCGGCACCGCCTCGATGCTGCTGCTGGTCTTCACCGTCGTACAGGCCCCCGAAGTCGGCTGGGCTTCGGCCCGCACGCTGCTGTCCTTCCTCGCCGTCGCCGCACTGCTCACGGTGTTCGTACTGATCGAGCGGCGCTCTCCGGGCCCGCTGGTCCGGCTCGCCGTGCTGCGCTCCGGTACCCAGATCCGCGCCCAGCTCGGCGCGATGCTCTTCTTCGGGTCGTACGTCAGCTTCCAGTTCCTGGTCACCCTGTACATGCAGTCGCTGCTCGGCTGGTCGGCGCTGCACACCGCGCTCGCCTTCCTGCCCGCGGGCGCGCTGGTGGCACTCTCCGCGACGAAGATGGGCTCGATCGTCGACCGGTTCGGCACCCAGCGGCTCCTCCCGGTGGGCTTCGGGCTGATGGTCATCGGATACGCCCTGTTCCTGCAGGTCGACCTCGACCCCGTGTACGCCGCCGTGATCCTGCCGTCGATGCTGCTCATCGGCGCGGCCTGCGCGCTGGTCTTCCCGTCGCTCAACATCCAGGCCACCAACGGCGTCGACGACCACGAGCAGGGCATGGTCTCCGGGCTGCTCAACACCTCGGTGCAGGTGGGTGGCGCGATCTTCCTCGCGATCGTGACGGCGGTGGTGACCGCGGGCGCCCCCGAGAACGCCACCCCGCAGGCCGTCCTCGACAGCTACCGGCCCGGACTGATCGTGGTGACGGGCATAGCCCTGGTCGGTCTGCTGATCACGCTCACGGGTCTGCGCACCGGCCGTCCTCCCCAGCAGTCCGTGGTCGTCGCCCAGTCCACTGTGAAGGAGACGGAGGCGGAGCGCGTGCCCGTACGCGACTAGGGGGACCGTCTCCTCTACCGTGCGCCCGGCGGAGCCGCTTGCTCCGCCGGGCGCACGCCTGTGAGACTGCCGGTATGACGGGTTACGGGGGACGGCGCGGTCAGGCCGAGCGGGACGCGATCACCGTGGAGATCGGATACGCGCTGTGCAGCGCGCTGTTCGCGGCGGCGGTCGTGTTCGGGGCGGTCGCCGGTCCGGCGCTCCTCTTCGAACTGCCGGACACGGTTGCGGTGTTGCTGCTCCGCACGGGTCTCGTGCTCGCCCCCGTCCTCTTCTTCGCCCGGGTCGTCAGTGTCCTGGTCCGTTTCCGGCGGACGGCTCAGCCCAGCCAGCCCGGCCGGACCAGCCCCGACTCGTAGGCCAGCACGACGAGTTGCGCCCGGTCGCGGGCGCCCAGCTTGACCATCGTGCGGCTGACGTGGGTCTTCGCGGTGAGCGGGCTGACCACCAGACGGCGGGCGATCTCCTCGTTGGACAGGCCGATGCCGACCAGGGCCATCACCTCCCGTTCCCGCTCGGTGAGATCGGCCAGCGCGTTGGCGGCCGCGGGCTCCTTGGAGCGGGCCGCGAACTCGGAGATCAGGCGACGGGTCACACCGGGCGAGAGCAGCGCGTCGCCCCCGACCACCGCCCGCACGGCACGCAGGAGTTCCTCCGGCTCGGTGTCCTTGACCAGGAATCCGGAGGCGCCCGAGCGGATCGCCTCGAAGACGTACTCGTCGAGTTCGAAGGTGGTGAGCATGACCACCTTCACGTCCGCCAGCTTGGAGTCCTCGGTGATCCGGCGTGTCGCGGCCAGACCGTCCAGCACCGGCATGCGGATGTCCATCAGCACGACGTCCGGACGCAGTTCACGCACCTTGCGCAGCGCCTCCTCGCCGTCGGAGGCCTCCCCCGCCACCTCGATGTCCGGCTGCGCGTCGAGCAGCGCCCGGAAGCCGGCTCGCACCAGTGACTGGTCGTCTGCGAGCAGTACACGGATCACCGGTCCTCCTTGACCTTCAGCGGCAGCACGGCGAGCACCCGAAATCCTCCGTCGGCACGCGGGCCCGCCTCGATCGTGCCACCCAGCGCGGCGGCCCGCTCCCGCATTCCAGCCAGACCGTTGCCGCTGCCACCCGCGTCGGCGCCGGTCGCGGGTCCGTCGTCGTCGATACGGAGCCGTAGCGTCGTCCCGTCGCCGTGATCGAGGTGCACGCGCGCGTGCCGCGAACCGGAATGCCGTACGACATTGGTGAGCGCCTCCTGGACGATGCGGAAGGCCGCGAGATCCGTCCCGGGAGCCAGGCGGGGCGGCTCCCCCTCCACCTCGACCGTGAGGCCCGCGCCCGCCGCCTGCTCCACGAGTTCGGGCAGCCGGTCCAGGCCGGGCGCCGGCGCGCGCGGCGCGTCACCGGGCGTGCGCAGCGTGTCGAGGACCTGGCGGACCTCGCCCAGCGCCTCCTTGCTGGCGGCCTTGATGGTGGTCAGGGCGGATCGCGCCTGCTCGGGGTCGGTGTCGAGGAGGGCGAGGCCGACGCCGGCCTGCACATTGATCACCGAGATGCTGTGCGCCAGGACGTCGTGCAGCTCCCGGGCGATGCGCAGCCGCTCCTCGTCGGCGCGCCGCCGCGCCGCCTGCGCCCGCTCGGCCCGCTCACGGGCCCACTGCTCGCGCCGGGTGCGGGCCAGCTCCGACACCGCGAGAATCGCCACCATCCAGGTGGCGACGACGACCTCCTGCCCCCAGGCGGCGGCCTCGTCCCCGGACGGCGGCAGCCACCGGTACAGCCAGTGGGCCACCAGGACGTGCCCGGCCCAGAGCATCCCCAGCGCCGCCCAGGCCGCCCTGCGGTGCCCCGCGACGATGGCGCTGAAGCAGCTCAGGGCCACGGTCAGGAAGATCGGCCCATACGGGTACCCGGCGCCCAGGTAGAGCATGGCGGCCGCCGCCGTGCCGAACACCGCCGGCACCGGATACCGCAGCCGCCACAGCAGCACCACACCCGCCACAAGCAGCAGCATGCGCGCGAAGGGGTCGAGGGCGGCCTTCTCATCGACCTGCTGCTCGGCCGCGTAGTTCGAGCCGACGAGCACGAAGACCGTGAGGAGCGCGGTGGAGCGCCAAGGCCACCGAGGGCGCTGCCCCTCGTCCCAGCGGTTCCACCACCGCGGCCCGTGCCGCCACCAGTGAGGTGGGCCCCCGCGTACGCGCTGCTCGTCCATGTCAGCCACGCTAGACGCCGCGGCCCCCGGCGGCGTCAGCCGAGCGCGGTGATCACACGTACTCCCCGCGAAGTACGTCGGTCTCCTTGACGCGCAGTCGGCGCAGCCGCTGCGGCGCCCACCAGATCGCGCGCCCCCGCGAGCCGCATCGTCGCCGGGAGCAGGACGACCCGGATGAGGGTGACGTCGACCAGGATGGTGAGCGCGGTGCCGATGCCGAGTTCCTTGAGGAAGACGACGCCGCCGGTGGCGTACGAGAGGAAGGACAGCGCGAGGATCCCGGCCGCGGCGGTGATCAGCGGGGCGCTGCGTCGGATGCCCTCGCCGACCGCGCGCTCGGTGTCGCCGGTCCGCTCGTGCTCCTCCTTGATGCGGGCCAGCAGGAAGACCTCGTAGTCCATGGACAGTCCGTACGCCACGCAGAACATCAGCACGGGGATGCTCGGCTCGATCGAGCCGGTGGGGGTGAAGCCGAGGGGTCCGGACAGGTGGCCGTCCTGGAAGAGAAGAGGATGACGTACGTCGACACCAGCACGAACCCGACGGCGAGCGGCAGCCGGTCGAGGTGCGTGGCGCGGAAGTCGGTGGTCTCGCCCGGGTAGCCGCCGACGAGGACGGCGGCGGGGGCCGGGGTGTCCCGGATACGTTCGACGAATGCGGGGACATCGCCGTACGTGGCCTGTCGTGTCGGTACGACGGCCAGGCGCACCCGCCCGTCGGGTGCCGTGAGCCGGTCCTGGCCGGGGGCTCGGGTGTGGCGGCCGTCCCGGTAGGTGCCCTAGGGCCTGTGTGACGTCGTGATCAATCTTGCTGACCCGGATCCGCATGGAAGGCGGATCCGGTAGGAAGTCGGTCGTGACGCGTAGGCAACT
>NZ_JBEOVF010000043.1:0-89745 GCF_040295365.1 Streptomyces sp. NPDC002838
TGGCGGAGCCACCTGGCCCTCCGCACCGTGCGGCGAGCGTGCGTGCCGGGCGTCGCGACGCTGCGGAGATCCATCAGAAGGGCCCTAGGGCCGCGGCGAGATTCCGCTGTCGATCGACCTCGAGGGAGGCCCCGAGCGCGTCCTCACCCTTGTGGCCTTCGACGCCGCCAACCTGGGCATCCAGGTACACACGACCGGCGCGAGCGGGAACGGCGTCCGGGCCCTGCACGACATCCTCGCCCTCATCGACGAAGGACCGCCGCACGTCCCGGTCTGGCGCACCTACCCCCTCGCGGAGGCGGCCGCCGCACTCGACCTGAGCCGTACGGGACACGTCGGCGGCAAGATCGTACTGCTGCCATAGCCCATCACGGAGCCGCACCGACCGGCCTGGCGCGAGTCAGGGACGTCCTGGCAGGCCGCTTCACGCTAGGACACGGTCGTTGCGGCGGAGTGGGCGTCGTGGGCCTTGCGCAAGGACAGGACCTCGGCGAAGACCGTCCGAGTGAGCAGGCCGTCGCGTTCCCTCCCCCGCAGCGTGTGGGTGAGGACCTTGGGCGTCACGTGATGGAGCGTCTCGCGCAGTTCACTGAACCGCTTGGGTCCCTCGCCCAGGGTCAGCACGATCAGCACCGACCACTTGTCGCCGATGCGGTCCAGCACCAACCGGGCCGGGCAGCAGGGGACGAGGTCATCCTTGGAGGTCATAGTTGCCGAAGGATTCTCAAGGATCTTTGACGTAACCAGTACCCAGTAGGTACTTTCCTGGTCGCCGCCGAGGCGAGCGGGCGGGGCCACGAGGTCACCCGCGTCAGCCGCAAACGGCAAGGACGGCACCCCCAGACGCCGAGACAGGTGGCGATGTTCTCGGCCAGCCACAGGAAGCCGATCGTGAAGTGCACCCACGTCCCCGCGTCGCGGCCAGCAGCATGCCGCCGAGCAGCCAGTGGGCGGGTACGCCACGGGGCTGTTCCCGGCGGGCACCACGGCGACCACTCCCGACCCGGCCACCGCGGCGCCGGTCATCATGGAGTTGGCCGGAATACCGGATCCGCCCCAGCGCCTGATCGTCGGCAGCCGATCGTTCGATGCCGTCCTGGAGATGGACCGGGCCCGTGCCGAGCAGTACCGGGCCTCGGAATCCCTCAGCCGCACGGCACCGGGCTGACCTCGAAGCGATGTGGCCGGTCGCATCAGCGGATCAGGGCGCTCAACACGGGTATCCCCAGGCACGGGTGATGTCGTGCAGCGCCGTCGGCACGTCCTCCGGCTCCGGAAGCGGTCGCGATTTCTGTATCTTCCCGGACTTGATGTTCTCGCTCCAGTCACCGATGAACGGCACGAACGGCCCGTGATCGCCTTTTCGGTAGTCGAGCATCTTCGGCGTCCACGGCACCCCGAGATAGGCGCAGATGTCCTGCGTGACCGCCTCGGGCCGTGCCGTGAGGTCCTCGTACCGGACGGTGAGGCCGGGCAGGCCGTTCCGGGCCGCCTGCACGGCGTCGACGTATCCGCGCACCTCCCGCACGGTCGCCTCCAGTTCGCGATCCGGGCGGTTGTTGATCAGCGAGCTCACCATCGACGCCGGGTGCCGCAGCAGGAAGATGTAGCGGGCCTCGGGCCAGCCCTCGTGCAGCCGTTCCCAGACGCCCGCGTTGCCGGGTGTCTTGTCCACGATGATCTGTTTGCCGCTGCGCACCAGTTCGCGGTGGAGGATGCGGTCCCACAGCAGGTACTCCAACTCCCGCTGATCGAGGTCCAGTTGGGTCATGGCCTTCTGGGTGTACGGCTTGGTGAGGTCGACGGAGAGGGTGCGCAGGTGCATCTCGTGCGGGGCGCGGATGTGCGGGTGACTGTTCAGCAGGACCCGCAGCAGCGTGGAGCCGGAACGCACGGAGGAGATGACGAACACCGGGTCCCGTACGAGCCGGTGGGCCGTCTGCGGCACGGGTGGCTCGGCGAGTCTGCGCAACCGCCCCCTCACTCCACGGGCCACGCGGCGCACTGCCGTACCACTCAAGACCATCGCCGTGCCTCCTTGCCCCCCGGCGTGCGGAACCTGACCCTCCCGTTGAATCCTTGACCATACTGTGGCGTGTCCCTGGTTTCACCATGGGCAGCGGATGAGAATTCCCTGAGACGCGAGTGGCGCCGGCGATTTGCCCGGCATGTGCGCCAGGTCGAAATGTGCTTGCGCGGTCGTCCGGAGATCCGATACCCAGCATCGGGACGACAGGGAGCACAGGATGACCGCCCGTCTGGGTTCGTTGAACGAGTTCTGCCGGATGGACCTCAAGACCCGCGATCTGCCCGGCACCGCCGCCTTTCTTCTCGGCAGCACTGGGCTGGCGTTTCGCGGTGGATGAGGAGGACTGGCGCCGAGCCACCACAATTGCCGTCGATGGTCACCGGATCGGCGGCGTGAGCGACCTCGCCAGTCCGCTCTATCCATCGGGAACCCCCACCCACATCGCCTTCTACCTCTCGGTCGACGACGTCGACCGCCGCGCCGACGCCGCGACGGCGAACGGTGCGCGTCTTGTCGTTCCTCCGTTCGACGCGGGCGATCAGGGCCGTATCGCGACGTTGATCGATCCGGTGGGCGCCGCCTCGTCCCTCTGGCAGCCGCACCGGTTGGCCGGATGGGGGTTCCCACCGCGCTTGGCGGGTGCCCCGCACCGTATGGTGCTGGCCTGCGATCAGCCGGATCGGGCCCGGCGCTTCTACCAGGACACGACGGGTTCGCCGCTGATCTGCGCCGACTTCATCGGCGCGGACGCGAGCGGACCCGTCGTCTCCACCCCGCAGTGGGAGCTCTCGGTCGGTGTCGATGACCTGGAGAGTGTCGTCGGCCGGGCACGCGGCCATGGCCGAGGCCTCGTCAACCGGTCAGCAGAGGCCGGCCGCTTTCTTGTGCGGTTGAGCAGCCCGGAGGGACTGACCGTCCAAGTCCGCCGCCTGGACTGACGATCCGGGAGGGCCCTGGTCGCAGGGCCCTCCCGGCAGCCGGTCATCCTCAAGGAGTGCGCGCGGCCTGCTGTGGAATGGGCGGGGTCAGCTCCAGGTGGGGCCAGGTGCGGATGTCGCGTTGCATCTGGCGGTCGTGCGTGGCCAGGACGATCGCCGCGTCGGTGGTGTGGAGAGCGTCGGTGAGTTCGTCGACCAGCGCGATGGACAGGTGGTTGGTGGGCTCGTCCAACAGCAGGATGTGCGGACGGGCGGCGAGGGCCAGGGCGAGGTCGAGGCGGCGCTGCTGGCCCATGGACAGTTCTGCCACCGGTTTGTTGACGTCGCGGGAGGTGAGCAGACCCAGGGCGGACAGTCCTACGACCTCGCTTTCGTGGAGGACACCGGCGGTGACCAACTGCGCGGTGTGCGCGTGGTAAAGGTCGTGGGCCCGCAGGTGTGTCGCGTGCGGCGACTCCTGTCCGAGGAGGTGCAGTCGCACCTTCCGCGGGCGGTGCATCCGGCCCGTGGTGGGGGCGAGTTGCCCGGCCAGGACGGACAGGAGCGTGGATTTGCCCGCCCCGTTCGGGCCGGTGACGGCCAGCCGGTCGCCGGATTCCATCGACAGGGTGGTCGGCTGGTGCAGTCGGCCGTGGACGGTGACCTCTTGTGCCCGCACCAGTTCGACGCCGGGCCGGGCCGGCAGCTCCGGCAGGGTGAACCGCTGCGGCGGGACCGGCGCGGTGACCTTGTGGCTTTCCAGGTCGTCCTGGCGCCGGTGGACGGAGCGGACCAGGGCACCGGCGCGGGTGGCGCGTTGGTGCTTCCCGGTGCCCTTGGGCGGGCGCCATCCGGGGCTCAGACGGTTCTGCGCTTCGGACAGTGCCTGCTTGAGGCGGGTGTGCTCGGTCTGCTGCTGCTCGTACTCCTCCTCCCAGCGGATCCGCTCGGCCTCACGGCCTTCGCGGTAGCCGGTGTACCCGCCGCCGTGGACGCGCGGGCGGCCGTCGCGGGTGGGGTCCAGGTCGAGGATCGTGGTGGCCACGTCCGACAGCAGGGCCCGGTCGTGGCTGACCACGACGACACCGCCGGGGTGGGCGCGCAGCCTGGCGGTGAGGTACTCCAGCCCCGCCAGGTCGAGGTGGTTGGTCGGCTCGTCGAGCAGCAGGAAGTCGCACTCGGCGCCCAGCAGGCAGGCCAGGCGGATCCGGTAGCGCTGGCCGACCGAGAGCGTGGTGAGGGGGCGGGTACGGTCGCTGACCGCGCCGAGTCCCGCGAGGGCGACGTCGACCCGGCGGTCGGCGTCCCAGGCGTCCAGCGCCTGCGCCGCTTCCAGGGAGTCGGCGTAGGCCTGTTCGGCACCGGGCCGCTCTTCGGCGAGGGCCGCCGCGGCGGCGGCCAGCTGCTCGAGCGCGGCGCGTGCGTCGGCGAGATACTCATCGACGATGTCGCCGACCGTACGCTCGTCCTCGGTCGGCATCTCCTGTTCGGCCAGGGCTAGGGTGCCCACGCGGTGTACGGTCCCCTGGTCCGGGACCAGGGTGCCGGCCAGGACGTGCAGCAGGGTCGACTTGCCGCGGCCGTTCTCGCCGACGATGCCCCAGCGCGACCCCGGGGAGACCTTCATGTCGACCTGGCGCAGGACGGTGCGACCACCGCGGTCGACATGGATGTCGGCGCAGGTCAGCTGGGCCCGATCGCGAGCGGGCAGGGTAAGGGCAGTCACGTTTTGTTCCTCCGGAAGGAGGCACACTTCACCCCGGTCACAGGGGGTGGCAGTGGGCCTTCGATCTCTGACGAACGGCCAGGCCCCGGAAGATGGTGGGGCGGGCCGTGGGCGACCTCGCGGCTCCCGGCGCCTCAACGGTGGTGTGAGGAGCGGAGCCTGCGGCCCGGTCAGAGGTAAAGGACGTAACTCATATACTCATGTTAGCAATCTCGTACCGCTCATGTGCCGTGATCCGGACCACGGCGGTCAGCTGCTGCGGGGCTCAGCCGGCCGGCTCGGACGGGGTCAGGGGGTCGGGATGCCGGCCGGGCGGGCCGGGCGGCCGAAGCGGGCCGGGACTCCGGGCGAGTACAGGACGCTCACCGGCTCCCCCACCGGTTCGGGGAGGCCTGCCGCGACCACCAGGTCCTCATCGCACTCGACCAGCTCGGCTCGGCGCAGCGGCCAGCGGGGGTGAGCGTTCGGCAGGTACATCGGCCGGCCGAAGAAAGCGCTGTGCATGCCCCAGCGGGCGGTCAGGAAGTGCTCCAACTCGGTCGGCCGCTCGACCTGTTCGCCCACCCGCACGGTGATACGGCTGTGCGCGCCGCGTGGGCCCGGCCACCGCCGCGAGCTGGTGTAGGTGACCGTGTCGCCGTCGGTACGGATGGCCATACCGGACCACAGGTACGGCATCCGGAAGCCGAGCCGCCCCACGGCCACCGGCAGCAGGCGGGAGGCATCGAGTGAGCGGAAGACGACGCCGCGTCGACCGTGCTCGTCCACCGAGTAGAGGCGGACGTTGGTTTCGGGGAAGCTGCCGAGGTAGGGGACTCCGGGGAGGCGGAGCCAGCCGACGCGGTGCATCCGGAACGCGACCAGGCCGACGTAGGTGACGCCGTTCAGGGTGTCGGGGACCGTTCCCGGCGGAAGGACGCCGACCACGTCGGCCGGATCCGCGGCCCAGTGAAGGAACGTCAGGTCCAGCCAGGACTGGGTGAGCAGAGGGCGCCTTATCGCTTCCGGTGCGTCGGCCGTGATGGGTTCCGGGCGTCGGGGGAAGCGCGGCTTCGATGTCGGCGTCACCGCGTCAGTATCACAGGACGGCAAAAGGTAAAGGCAAGGAGCTTACCCACTCCTCGCCACTCTTAACTTATAGCGCACCGGGGGGCTTGCGGCAAGACCCCGGTCGTGCCGCAGAATCACCTGGCCAAGGCCAGAACCTGCGGAAATGGGAGTCGCGAAGTGCGTGTGCTGTTGTCGACGTATGGGTCACGCGGGGACGTCGAACCGTTGGTGGGACTCGCGGTGCGGTTGCGGGCACTCGGCGCTCAGGTGCGGGTGTGCGCGCCGCCGGACGAGGACTTCGCGCAGCGGCTGGCCGGTGTCGGCGTGCCGCTGGTGCCGGTCGGCCTGTCGGCGCGCGCGCTGACGACCGGTCCGCCGCCGTCGTCGGCGGACCTGCCCCGGCGCGCGGCCGAGCTGATAGCCGGCCAGTTCGACGCGGTCACCGCGGCGGCCGAGGGGTGTGACGCGCTGGTGGCGACCGGCGTGATGCCGGCCGCGGCCGGCGCGCGGTCGGTGGCCGAGAAGCTGGGCATCCCCTCCGTGTCCGTGACCTTCCAGCAGCTCACCCTGCCGTCGCCGCACCACCCGCCGCTGGCGTATCCCGGCCGGCCGTTCCCGCCGGAGGTGACCGACAACCGCGTGCTGTGGGACCTGGACGCCCAGAGCATCAACGCACTGTTCGGTGAGGCGCTCAACACCAACAGGGCGTCGATCGGCCTGCCCCCGGTGGACGACGTCCGCGACTACGTCATCGGCGACCGGCCGTGGCTGGCGACGGACCCGATCCTGGACCCGTGGCAGGAGACGCCGGACCTCGACGTCGTGCAGAGCGGCGCGTGGGTCCTGCCGGACGAACGCCCGCTGCCGGCCGAGTTGGGGGCGTTCCTGGAGGCCGGCGCACCACCGGTGTACGTGGGCTTCGGCAGCATGCCCATGCGCGAGTCGAGGGACGCCGCCCGTGCGGCCATCGAGGCGGTGCGCGCGCAGGGCCTCCGCGTGCTCGTCGCGCGCGGTTGGGCTGACCTGACCCTGATCGACGACCGGGATGATTGTTCGGCCGTCGGCGAGGTCAACCAGCAGGCACTGTTCGGCCGGGTGGCCGCCGTCGTGCACCACGGCGGCGCGGGAACCACGACGACGGCCGCTCGGGCCGGGGCGCCCCAGGTGGTGGTGCCACAGGGGGTGGACCAGCCGTACTGGGCGGGCCGGGTGGCCGACCTGGGCATCGGCACCGCACACGACGGTCCGACTCCGACCTTCGAGTCCCTGTCGGCCGCGCTCAAGGTGGCCCTTGCCCCCGAGACCGGCGCACGAGCCACCACCGTAGCTGGCATGATCCGCACGGACGGGGCGATGGTGGCCGCGAGGCTGCTGCTCGACATGGTCAGCCGAGACAGGCCGCCAGTGTCCGCGTGAACCACGCGGGATCGTCGAGCCAGGACCCAGAACACGAGAACCCGCAAACCCTGGCGACCTGAACCGGCAACGGCCACGGAATCCACGCCAGGCGGAGCGTCGCTCGGCATGGGCACCAGGTTCCTCACGCCGGTCCAGACGCCTTGCCGCGCGCCATGGTCGCAAGCGACCTCATATCGGAGCTGATGAAGTGAATCCCCTGACCACCAGCGCGTTCGACCTTCCCGACCGCCTCTCCCACAAGGCCGACCCGGCGCTGATCGCCGACGACGAACAGCACTTCGTGGCCATCGCGGAATGCCTCGAGCAGTCGATCGCCGAGGTGTCCGACCGCCTCGATGCCGAGCGCAGGGCGCCCGGCGGCATGGGCCGGCAGGCGATGGACCGGGACATGGAGGTGCACCGGCTGACCGCGCGCCTGCGCGCACTGCGTCGCTTCGGTCTGGACCTGTGCCTCGGACACATGGTCAGCGCGGACAACCCCGAGCCCCTGTACGTCGGACGACTCGGCCTTACGGACAGCGCGGGCCGTCGGCTGCTGATCGACTGGCGCTCCCCGGCGGCTGAGCCGTTCTTCGGAGCCACCCACGCCAACCCGATGGGTCTGGCAAGCCGCCGCAGGTATCGCTGGACCCGCGGTCGGATCAGCGACTACTGGGACGAGGTGTTCGCCTCGGACGGGTTTGCCGGGCACGCCGCGCTCGACGACCAGTCCGCCTTCATCGCCAGCCTGGGCAGCAACCGGTCGCCACGGATGCGAGATGTGCTCGGCACCATCCAGGCCGACCAGGACGCCATCATCCGGGCGGGATCCCGCGGCGCCCTCGTCGTCGACGGCGGTCCGGGTACGGGGAAGACCGTCGTCGCTCTGCACCGCTCCGCCTACCTCCTCTACTCCGACCCTCGCCTCGGTCACCGTCGGGGCGGTGTGCTGTTCGTCGGTCCGCACCGGCCCTACCTGGCCTACGTCGCCGACGTCCTCCCCAGCCTCGGAGAGGAGGGCGTGCAGACCTGCACCCTGCGGGACCTCGTCGCCGAGGGAGCCGCGGCAGCGGTCGAGGCCGACCCGGACGTGGCCCTCCTGAAATCGTCCGCGAACCTGGTGAAGGCGATCGAGAGGGCCGTCGGGTTCTACGAGGAGCCGCCCACCAAGGGGCTGACGGTCACGACCCACTGGTCCGACATCTGGCTGAGCGCCGACGACTGGGCCGTGGCGTTCGAAGCGGCAGAACCCGGCACTCCGCACAACGAGGCGCGCGACCAGGTCTGGAAGGAGCTGCTCACGATCCTGGTCGACAAGCACGAGGGCGACGTCTCGGACGACCTGCTCCGCAAGTCGCTGCGGCAGAACAGGGAACTGCTCACGGCCTTCAACCGCGCGTGGCCGCTGCTCGAAGCGGCCGACCTCGTGGGAGACCTGTGGTCGGTACCCGCCTACCTGCGGATGTGCGCTCCCTGGCTCGGCCCCGATGACGTGCGGAAGCTGCGGCGCGAGGAGGCCCAGGCCTGGACGGTGTCCGACCTGCCGCTCCTGGACGCTGCACGGCAGCGGCTCGGCGACCCGGAGACGGCCCGGCAGAAGCGCCGGCACGAGGCCACCCTGGCCGCCCAGCGCGAGCGCATGGCGCAGGTCGTCGACAACCTGATCGACGCCGTAGCCGACTCCGGCGCCGACGGTGACGACGGCGAAGGCCTGGTGACGATGCTGCGCGGCGAGGACGCCCAGGTCAGCCTGGTCGACGAGTCCGAACTGCCCACCGCCGACCCGGATCTGCTCGCCGGCCCGTTCGCGCATGTCGTCGTCGACGAGGCTCAGGAACTGACCGACGCGGAGTGGCAGATGTTGCTGCTCCGGTGTCCGTCCCGGAGCTTCACGATCGTCGGGGACCGCGCCCAGGCCAGGCACGGGTTCACGGAGTCGTGGCAGGAACGGCTCGAGCGGATCGGGTTCGACCGGATCAACCTGGCCTCCCTGAGCATCAACTACCGGACGCCGGAAGAAATCATGGCGGAAGCCGAGCCTGTCATCCGGGCCGTGCTCCCGGACGCCAACGTGCCGACCTCCATCCGCAGCGGCGGCGTCCCCGTCGTACACGGATCCGCTGCGGATCTGAACTCGATCCTCGACACCTGGCTCGCCACGCATGCCGACGGGATCGCCTGCGTCATCGGCGATCCCACGTTCCGGGCGACGCCCCGCGTTCGGTCGCTGACCCCGGAGCTGTCGAAGGGGCTCGAGTTCGACCTGGTCGTGCTCATCGACCCGGAGGAGTTCGGCCAGGGCGTCGAAGGAGCGGTCGACCACTATGTCGCGATGACCCGAGCGACCCAGCAACTCGTCATCCTCACGAGCTCCTGACGTAGGCCGGACGAACGCGCACTCCCGGCCGAGCTGGTGGCGTTCCTGGAGGCCGGCGCACGAGCGACCGCCGTAGCCGGTACCATCCGCACGTGCCGGCCCAGCGCCCCAGCGACGTCAGCCCAGCTCACGCAGTGCCTCGCCCAGTACGGCCACACCTTCGGCGATGACACCCGGTGGGCCGGCCGCGTAGCCGAGGACGAGGCCGGGACGGCCCGGGAGTTGTCGGTGCCACGACAGGGGCTGGCACTTCACGCCGCGGGAGAGCGCGACGGCGGCCAGTTCGGTGTCGGGGACCTCCGGCGTGTACGTGACGGTCAGGTGCAGGCCGGCCGCCGCGCCGTGGACCACCGCGCCCGGCAGGTGTACGGCGATGGCGTCGATCATCGCGTCGCGGCGCCGCCGGTGGCGTCCGCGCAGGAGGCGCAGGTGCCGCTCCAGATCGCCGGATTCCATCAACCGGGCGAGCACCAGCTGCGGCAGTACGGCATTGCCCAGGTCGGTGAAGCGTTTGGCGTCGGTCAGCGCTTCGCGGTAGCGGGGCGGCGGTACCAGCCAGCCGGTGCGCAGCGCGGGTGCCAGCAGCTTGGACACGCTGCCCATGTAGCACACCTGGTCGGCGAGCAGCCCGCGCAGCGCGGGGACCGGCGGTCGGTCGTAGCGGTGTTCCGCGTCGTAGTCGTCCTCGAGGATCAGCCCACCGTCCTCGGCCCAGCACAGCAGCTCGCGGCGGCGCTCGCCGCTCATCACCACGCCGGTGGGGAACTGGTGGGCGGGTGTGAGCAGGACCGCGCGGGCGCCGGTGGCGCGCAGTGCGTCCACGCGTACGCCGTCGTCGTCGACCGGTACCGGTGGGGTGGCCAGGGCGCCGTTCAGCAAGTGCTGGCGGGTGCCGAGCGAGCCCGGGTCCTCCACGGCGATGCCGTCGATGCCGTCGGCGCGCAGCACCGGGTGCAGCAGGGTGAGCGCCTGTGCGGTGCCGGCGACGATCAGCACGTCGTCCGGGTCCACCCGGACGCCACGGCTGCGCGCCAGCCATCCGGCGACGGCGCGACGCAGCTGCGGGGTGCCGCGGGGGTCGCCGTAGCCGAGGCTCTCGGCGGACAGCTCGGTGAGCACGGCCCGTTCCGCGCGCAGCCAGGCCGCGCGGGGGAACGCGGCGAGATCGGGCTGGCCGGGCGTGAAGTCGACGCGGGCGCGGGTGGCGCGCAGGGTGTCGAAGACGTCGGCGCCGGGTTCGCCGAGGAACAGCTTGCCGGGGTCGGCACGGGCGGCGGGGGCCGGGTTCCGGGAGGGCGCCGTCGGTGGCGCGGAGGGGGCCGCGACCACCACCGTCCCGCCGCGCCGCCGTCCCTCGACGTGGCCGTCCTCGGTCAGCCGCCGGTAGGCCTCGGTGACCACGCCGCGGGAGACGCGCAGTTCGGCGGCGAGCACTCGGGTGGGCGGCAGCCTGCTGCCCACCGCAAGCCGCCCGTCGGCGATGGCCTGCCGCAGCCGCCGGGCCAGCCAGTCCGCCTTGCCGGACCCGGGCGCCTCACCGGCGCCGAGCTGCAGGAAGTCGGAGCCGTAGGGCGAGTGGCCGTCCGCCGACGTGGGCACAGCGGCCGACGCCGATCCGCCCATCGCGCCTTCCCCGTCGTTCACCAGGCCCATGCTGTCATGCGCCGTTACGGCGTCCGCGCATCGGGCGAGACCGGGCTGTCGAAGGTGAACTCCGGTTGGGACGAGGTGAGGACGGCTGCCTCGGTGGCGGCCGGCCAGAAGGCGGTCAGTTCCTCCGCGAGGGTTTTGAGCAGCTCCGGTACGACGTCCGCGCCGCCGTCGTGCATGGCCTCCATCACCACGAGGATGCGGCTGGTGTGCTCGCCGACCGCTGAGTGGCCGCTCTGCCGGTTGGTCCAGCGGCGGGCGTGAGCCCGGCCGGCGGAGTCGACGAAGGTGACCTCGCCGGGTGCGGGGTGCTCGGTGTCGCCGCCGAAGGTCGTGTAGAGCTCGTCACCGCTGGCGTGGCGGACCTCGAGCACAGGACCGGTGATGCGGTCGGCGTCGAGGGCGGCCACCGGGACCGCGTACGCGACCGAGAGCGCGTTGCACAGGTCGACCACCGGATGGATGCGCGGGAGTTGCCCCTCCTTCCTCAGCCGTCGCAGCAGCGACTCCGAGGCGCATCGGTACTGCGTCGGCTTGAGCCCCATCCGGGAGAACGTCCGCCGCCAGGCCAGCACTTCGGGGAACTCGCTCTCGGAAGCACCGGCCAGCCGGGCCGCGGCACGGGCGGTGTACGAGGCGACGCGCGGGCCGACGTCGGCGGTGGGACCGATGCCGGTGGCGTACAGCGCCCCGGCGGCGAGCTGGGGGTGGTCGGAACGGACGGCGTCCGCGTGCCGGAACGCGATGCTCAAGGAGGGCCTCCACATGGTTCGTTGTCCTCCCACCCTGCCGCGGGCATGGTCCGGCCGACAGAGCCAAAGTGGGCCGGGCTGGTTGGTCCATAAGCAGATCGAACCGGAGACCGAAGCAGTGCGCTGCCCATCATGCTGCCCGACCCCGCTGTGTCGCGGCACGCCGGACGTATCGAGGTCGCCGGGGACTTCTGGCGGCTGTCGAACTTCAACCGCTCCACCGACTCATGGGGGATCCACACATGAAGAAGCTGATCCAGCTCCGTGACCGCCCTGGCCGCGGCCACGCTCGCGGCAGGCGCCCTCGCCACCACGGCGACGGCCGCCCCGGCCGCGCCGAACGACGGCGACCCGACCCTCACCCACGTCTACATCTGGGCGAGCGACGTCCAGCTGCGCGAGCACTCGGCCTGAACAGCTGGTGGACCGCGGTCCAGGAGTTCGCCGGCAGCGACATCGCCTGGGTCAACCACCTCTGCCTCCAGGGCGGGGAGAAGATCGAGGGTGTCCCGGACTGCCGAGGTCCACGAGCGTGCCGATGGGGCGCACCCCGCGGGGGCCGGGTGCGCCCCATCCGGACTCGGTCGGCCCGGATCAGAGGCCGGCCAGCAGCGCCTCCAGTGCCGTCGCCGTAGCGGGATGGCTGTCCAGTAGTACGACACCTTCCCGGCGTGGATCCACCTGCTGCCACGGCTCGTCGCACCCGAGCAGCTCGGCCACCGCGTCGCACGTCGCCGGGTGGGCGGCGAGCAGCGCGATGCCACGGCCGCCGTCCGCGCGATGCCCCGGATACGCCGGGGCCGGCTCGGCCCGCCACGGCGGCACCCACTCGTCCAGCGCCGCGAGGCGGCCCGGGAAGATCCGCCCGGCCTCTCGGATCAGCAGCGGTGCCGACTCCGCGCCGCCGGAGCGCAGGGTGCTGATCAGGGTCGGCAGCCACGGCAGCAGTACCGGGTCCGGCAACCGTGCGAACGCGGTCGACACCGCCTCCACGACGAAGTCGGCCAGCTGCGGCACGGGCTCCAGCGCGTGCAGGAAGCCGCTGAGGTAGCGCGGGTAGGCGGGCACCACCAAGGGGTTGCCGAGCAGGTCCTCGCACCGCGTCCTGAGCTCGGCGCGGGAGAGGTGGCCCAGCTGCACCTGTGCCGCCCACAGCAGCGCCGTCTTCGATGGTTCCCGCGGATGGCACTGCGCGACCGCGAGCTCCAGCTGGGTCCGGTCGCAGCCGAGCGACAGCGCCAGGCTCTCCATGCTGAACAGGAAGCCCAGCATCGCCGCGACCTGGCCGACGGTCGCGTCGTCGTCGCCGAACGCCGTCGGCAGCAGCGTGCAGTAGTGCGCGTAGCCGGTCTTGACGAAGGCCTCGATCCACGGCGGCAGCGCCGGTTCACTGGTCCGGTAGTACGCCAGCAACCGCCGTACCCGGCACAGCACTTCGGGCGCGCCGTCGACGCTGCGTTCGGTGGCCAGGACCTCCAGCGCACGGGTGCCCAGTTCGTCGGCGAGGCGGCGGCTGCGCAGGTACAGCGTCGCGTCCTCGACGGCCTCGAGGACAGTCGCCGCTGTGGCCTGCGGGCCGTACGCGGTGCGCCTGAGGCGCTGTTCCAGGACCTGTTCGACGCTGACGCCCTCGTAGCCGAGTTCGATGAGGGCGCGCTCGTGGGTGCCCAGCGCCAGGTCCCACGACTCCTGGATGGGCCGTTCGCCGAGCCGCCGCTCGCCCATGATCGGCCGTGCGGCGCCGTGCGGCATCAGATACCGCAGCATCCACAGCGCGTCGGAGCACGACTCCAGTTCCGGCCGGCCGGCGATGTCCAGCAACGCCCGCTGCACGCCGCGCTGTTGCAGCTTGAGGTTCAGCGGTGCGAGCCGGTCGTGCACGTCGCGGGCCAGGGGCGGCAGCGCGTCGTACCCGACCTGGCCGACCCGGTCGCCGCCCATCATGATCTCCACGAGGCGGCGCACGTCGCGGCGACCCGGCACGGAGTCCTTCTCGATGCAGGTGACGGCCGCGTCCTGGAAGTCGTACGGCGTGGGCTTGGCCCGGTCGCGCATTCCTGCCAGCAGGATCGACGTCTCGAAGACGGCGATGGCGTCGGCGGTCGAGGCGAGGTAGCCGCCCCGGCGCGCGGCGCGCACGATATCGACCGACCAGCCGAGCAGTTCGGCCTCGTCCAGGCGGTCGATGACGGGCGGTTGCCGCAGGAAGCCGGTGAGGCGGTCCGCGGGCGGAGCGTCCGCCACGGGCGCGGGAGCGGCCGCTGACTTCTTCGGCTTCTTCGCGCCCGCTTGTCCTGCCAGCCGATACGGCCGCACCCGTGTGCGCTTGAGGTTTTTCGCCCAGACCGTCGCCGCGATCGACACCGAGCCGGCGGCGAGGCCGAACTGTGCCTCGATGGCCGCGTGGCTGGACGGGATCAGTCCGTGCTGCCACTTGGTGGCGGTGCGCGGGCCGATCTCGAAGGTGTCGGTGCCGTGGACGCCGAACTCCGGCACGCGGCTGGCCGCGTGGAAGGCCCCGCAGACGTACAGGCAGTCAGCGGGATCGGTACCGGTGGCGGCCAGGTGCTCGCGCATCCGCGTCCACATGTGGCGCTCGCGGTCCTCGTCCACGCGCACCCGCCGCGGATCCCCGGGGGCGAGGCGCCGGAAGAGGCTGCCGATGAGCAGCATGACCTGCCGGTAGGTGTCGTGGTCGCTGTCGCCCAGCGGCAGTTCGACGTACTGGTGCCACCACTCCGACCAGTGCCGCACCCGGCCGTGACGCAGCAGGTGCTCCTCCAGTTCCGCGAAGCGGGGGCGCAGGTCGCCGATCTCCACGCCGACGGCGTCGCCGTGCAGCGCGGCCTCCTCCTCGGCCGCCGGGGCGTCCGGGTCGTCCGGTTCGGGGGCGGGTCCGCTGCGGGCGTCCCACTGGAAGACGTGGTCGGAGGAGCGGTCGACGAGGACCAGCTCGACGCCGGGTGTGTCCAGGGCGTAGGCGATGGCCTGGTACTCGGCCGACGCCTCGGTGATCGGTGCGACCACCGACAGCGGCGACCAGTCGGCGGGGAAGCCGTCGATGTCGGTCGCGAACGCCTGGACCGCCACGGGGAGCCGGCAGTTGCGCAGTTCGGTCAGCAGCGGTGCCATGTCCTCGCACAGCTCCAGGTAGACCACCTTCGGCTGCTTCTCCCGCAGTCGGCGTGCCATCGCGAGCGCGGAGGCGGGCGAGTGGTGGCAGACCGGGAAGATCTCCAGCGGTTCGCGCACCGCGCGGTCGACGTCGTCGACGATGCCGAGGAGGATGCCCTCCAGGGCGTCGGGTCCGTCGGCGAACGCCGTGGCGGCTTCCTGGAGTTGGGTGCGCAGCGCGGTGAACGTCTCCTCGTGCGTGCCGCTCATGACAGGGTGGCGATCGCGTCGCGGCCGCCCTGAAGGAACTCGGGCCAGGATCCGCCCTGTTCCTTGCTGCGCGGCTCGACGACGCCGTGCAGGTACTTGTTGAGGATGGCCAGGTCCTCCGGCTCGCGCCGGGCCAGCGATCCGACCAGCGAGGAGGCGAGTGTGTGGGCGGTCAGGGCGCGCTCGCCGAAGAAGTTGCTGTGCAGGATCGCGTCCTCCAGGACGCCGATCTGCTCGGCGGTGGACAGCGCGGACTCCAGTTTCTCGTCGTCGCTGCCTGCCGCGGCCGCGGAGGCGCGCAGGTCGGCGAAGCTCTGCAGCAGCACGTCGAGCAGCGTCGGCGGTACGTCCAGCTCGATCTGGTGACGGCGCAGCAGTTCCTCGGTGCGGAAGCGGACGATTTCCGCCTCGCTCTTCTTGTTGGTGACCACCGGGATGCGAACGAAGTTGAAGCGGCGCTTGAGCGCCGAGGACAGGTCGTTGACGCCCCGGTCACGGCTGTTGGCGGTGGCGATGACCGAGAAGCCGGGCTTGGCGAAGACGATGTTGTCGCTGTCCAGCTCGGGGACCGAGATGTACTTCTCGGACAGGATCGAGATCAGCGCGTCCTGGACGTCGCTGGTGGAGCGGGTGAGTTCCTCGAAGCGGCCGATCGAGCCGGTCTCCATCGCGGTCATGATGGGAGAAGGGATCATGGACTCCCGCGACTGGCCCTTGGCGATCACCATGGACACGTTCCACGAGTACTTGATGTGGTCCTCCGTGGTACCGGCCGTGCCCTGCACCACCAGCGTGGAGTTGCGGCTGATCGCCGCCGAGAGCAGTTCGGCCAGCCAGCTCTTGCCGGTACCGGGGTCGCCGATCAGCAGCAGGCCGCGGTCGGAGGCCAGGGTGACGATGGAACGCTCCACGAAGCTGCGGTCGCCGAACCACTTCTGGGAGATCTCGCGGTCGAGGCCGTCGGCGCGCTCGGAACCGAGGATGAACAGCCGGACCATCTTCGGGGACAGGCGCCAGCAGAACGGCTTGGGGTTGTCGTCGATCGACTCCAGCCAGTCCAGCTCCTCGGCGAACTTGAGCTCGGCGGGGGCGCGCAGCAGGTCGGACATCACAAGGCCTTTCTCGAAAAGCAATTCGGGGAAGCGAGGGAAGCCTGAGTCACGGGCGTCAGGCGAGGAACGTCTTGAGTTCCTGGACGAGCTTGCGGATGTGTCCGGAGATCACCGGTGTGCCGAGGTCCTTGAAGCGCTCCCGGAACCACGGGTTGACGCTGCCGCGGCCGGAGCTGGTCACCGAGCCGACCGGGATGAACTTGGCTCCGGAGCGGTGCAGGGCGGCCATGCTCTGGAACAGGGGCTCGCTCCGCCACTCGTAGAAGTCGGAGATCCACACCACGACGGTGTTGCGCGGCTCGGCGACCTTCGGCTGGGCCAGCGCCATGGCGACGGTGCCGTCGGTGCCGCCGCCGAGGTTGGTGCGCAGCAGCGTCTCGAAGGGGTCGTGCACCCAGGGCGTGAGGTCGAGCGCCTGGGTGTCGTACGCGATCAGGTGGACGTCGACTTTCGGCAGCCCGGCGAAGATGGACGCCAGGATGGTGCAGTTGACCATGGAGTCGACCATGGAGCCCGACTGGTCCACGACCACGATCAGCCGCTGGGGCGTGGTCTTGCGGGCGGTGTGCCGGTAGTAGAGGCGGTCGACGTACAGTCGCTCCTCCTCCGGGCTCCAGTTGGTGAGGTTCTTCCAGATCGTGCGGTCGAGGTCCAGGTTGCGGAACACCCGCTTGGGCGGGACGGAGCGGTCCAGGGCGCCGACCGTGGTCTTCTCCACCTGGGTGCGCAGCACTTGGGCGACCTCGTCGACGAAGCGGCGGATCAGGGCCTTTGCGTTGGCCAGGGCTACGCCCGAGAGGTTGTTCTTGTCGCGCAGCAGCTGTTCGATGAGCGACATGCTCGGGGTCAGCTGGGCGGCGAGCCAGGGGTCGGCGAGCACTTCGCGCAGGTGCATGCGTTTGACGAGGCCGGCCTCGAGCGCGCCCAGTTCCGGACCGATCTCCGGGATCAGCCGGCTGAGGTCGGGCGTGCCGTGGCCGCCGCCGGTGCCGGTCGGGCTGACGCCGGGGCCCGCGGCCCTTCCGCCGGACCGTCCGGCACGCAGGTCGCCGGGCTTGCAGCCGAGCGCGCGCTCCAGCCGGCCCGCGTCGGACTGCCAGCGCGCGAGCTGTTCGGCGGTGACCGTGCCCGAGCCGGTGGCGAAGACGTTGAGCAGCACCTTGGACACGAGCGCGGCGCGGCGTACTTCGGCGGCGCGGTCACGCGTGCCGTCGTCGGGTTCGGGCACCATCAGGCCGTCGAACTCGGCGGCCAGTTCCGGATGGCGCTGCACGATCGAGTCGACGGAGGTCTGCGGGTCGAGGAGCGCAGGTGGCAGGCCGATGTCCTCGACGACGGCGAGGCTCGCGGATTCCAGGGTCGCCTGCTCCTCGGGGTCGAAGAGCCGGGCGAGCAGGCGCCAGTACAGGGCCTGACGGCGATTGTCGTGCGGGTCCGCCACGGGGTGGTGATCGGTTGTCGGCTCGGTCATTTCCGCAGCAGCCTTCCGGCGCGCTCGCGCAGCACCGTCACGGCGTCGGTGGCCGCCTTCTCGGCCTTGACGCCCGCCTTGTCGGTCGTGCCGCCGGCCCATCCTCCGGCGTGGAGCGCGACGGCCTTCTTCCGTACGGTCGTCTCGACGGCCAGCGGCTGCACCGAGAAGGCGCCGGCGTCCCAGCGGAGCAGGCCGATGCACGCGCCGGACGCCGCGACCGCTTCCGGTGTGAGCGGGCTTGCGGCCGGGATGCGGTCGGTGTCGACGGCGACCGCGTGTCCGGCGACGGTGAACGTCAGTGCCGTGTCGTCCCGTTGGGTGGTGTAGCCCTCCACGAACACCGGTGCGGCGATGCGGGCCGGGTGCCGGTCCAGGGGTGCCGTCGCCGAGGCGGTGGCAGTGGGCAGGGCGACCCGGGCGGTGGCGAAGGCGTCGGCCGGTTCGCCCGGGCGCGCGTGCTCGTCGCTCCAGATCAGGTCGCCCTCGACGGTGATCGGCATGTCGGTGAGGTCCATCGAACGGCCCTCGCCGGCGGCCGCCAGCAGCGACATGTGCGGACGGAGCAGCTGCCAGACACCGGCGCCGACAACTGTGTCCGGCTTCGGGACCGAGACGCCGGCGCGCACCAGACGGGGCGCGGTGCCGTCGGCGGGCTCGAACACGGCGTGCACCTGGGCCTGTGCGGCGGTGGCGTGTTCGTGCAGGTCGACGCCGAGCGGCAGCAGCCTGCCGGTGGCGGTGCCGGGCGCGGACGCGTCGGTCGCGCCCGGCAGGGTCAGGAGCATCGCACGCGACCAGAGGTCGGCCCAGCGGCGGGCCGGTATCCGGTCCAGGGCGGCGCTCGGGCAGGATGCGACGAGTTCGGCGGCGAAGCCGTCGAGGAGTGTCGCGAGGCGGCGCAGGGCCGGGTCCGGGAGCATCGCGGAGACGACCTGCGCCGATCCGGCGACCACGTCGTGGTCGAGAGCCTGCCAGCCGGTCCGGGCCAGGTCCGAGAGCCAGGAGCGGGCGGCGAGCAGCAGGTTCGCGGCCTGTTCCTCGGCGGGTGCCGCGGGCATCTTCTCGCCGCGGGGGCGGCCGGTCGCCTCGTCGACACGGGCCAGGAGCGCGTCGTGGACGGAGCCGAGGAGAGCCGTGCGGGCGGCGGCGAGAGCGACGAAGTGGTCCTCGCTCGCTGCTCCGGCCGCCGTCTTCTCGGCCGCCTCGGTGACCTTGGCGGCCAGGGGCGAGCCCGCGACGGCGTGGGCCAGCTCCGTCAGGTCCGCGGCCTGGGCGGGCTGGGGGCGCAGCAGTCCGGCGACGAGGGCTCGGTCGAAGGCGTCGACGCCCGCGAGGGCTTCGTCGAGTCCGGCGATGGGTTCGCTCAGCAGATCGGCCCGCATCACGCCACCGCCCTGGTCGGCGGAAACCACTGCATCTCCGGCAACGGGGCGGTGGTCGGGGCGAGTTCGAGGTAGGCCAGGTGGCGCAGGAACCGGCTGAAGACGACAGCGGCGGCCTTGCTGTCCGCCTGCGGCGGCCGGGCGTCGCTCATGCCGGAGGTGATCGAATGCGCGCTCGACTCCTCGCCGGAGAGGGCGACGCGCAGATAGCGGGCGACGCGCTCGGCGCCGTACTGCAGGACCGCCTCGTTGATCAGGGCGCGGATGTGGTTGCAGAACATGCCCCGGGCGCCGCCGCAGGGCCGGTTGTTGTTGGTGCTGCACGCGAACGCGTAGGTGCCGGCCGCGACCGACGAGACGTAGACCCGCCCGATGTCCGAGCCGCTGGACACTACGCCCTGCAGCCTTCCGTCGGCCAGTTCGACGAACGGCACCTTGGCGAGTTTGCGGGGGCGTGCGGGTGGGATCACCCGTGCCGTGCTCGACCTCTCCCAGTCGGACAACGCACCATCTCCTTTGCGTCCAGGGGCAGTCACGCCGGATCGGCGGGACATGACTGAACCTACTGGCCGCCACTGACAACGGATCATGGAACGTCGGCGGTCCCGCGCAGGCCTCCTGTCCCTGACCGGCCGGGACTGCGCCGCACCGGATCCCCACGGCCCGAAGGTGCGGGGCCGTGGTGGACCACCGGCATGGGTCGCTGAGCTGTCAGTCGCCCGACGTGCAGCACCCACCCGCAGCCGTATGGGCGCCCGTCTCGAGGCGGCAGAAGCACGACGCCTCGATCGGTACGTCGGCCAGCGCGGCGGCGATGCGCAGTTGCTGGGCCACGATCTGCGCCTCCCCCGTCTTGCCCAGGCGCATCAGGCATTCGTGGAGGCCGTGCAGGGCCCAGACGTTGCCGGGGTGCTGCGACGCTCGGGGCAGCGTGTCGTCGAGGCCGAGGTCGGCGCGGTAAACCGCCTCGGCCTCCGTGACTCGGCCCTGTTCGAGGAGCAGGGCGCCGTAGGCGTGGCGGGTGGGCTGCATCCAGCCCCAGGGCTCGTCGTAGGGCAGGTTGTCGTCCAGTTCGATCGACCGCTCCAGCGCGGCGAAGGCGGCCTCGTACCGGCCCTTGCGGTACTCCAGCTCGCCGTCGAGCATCGCCGAGGCGATGGCGAGGATGTCGGCGCAGGTGTTGTTGAACAGCATGCGCGTCTCGGGGACGCGGGCGGCCGCCGCGTGGAACAGCCCGCGTTCGGCCTCCGCCTCGGCGATGCGGTGGGTGGCCGAGAACGCGACGCCGCGGGCGTAGTGGAGCATCGCGGTCGTCACGCAGTACAGCTCGGGGTCGGCGGGCAGGGGCAGTCGCAGGATGTCGGCCCAGCGGCCGAAGCGGATCAGCGCGTGGACCCGCATGGCGAGGAAGCTCTCGAGCCAGTCGGCCATGGGCGGGCTCTGCACGCGCAGCAGCTCTTCCGGGATGGACGCCTCGAGCTGCGCGGCGGTCTCCAGGGCGGTCTCGGACTGTCCCAGGAACATCGCGCCGTAGATCTTGAAGTGGTAGTTGTGCGATCGGTACAGGGTGTAGAAGTTCATCGCCCCGGCTCGTGCGTGGAACTTCTCGTCGGCCGCGATGGCGATGCTGTTGTCCGACACCACCCCCCGGTAGTCGCCGCAGAGCACCTCCAGGTGCGAGGGCATGTGGTGGAGGTGGCCGGCGTCCGGCACCAGGCCACGCAGCCGGTCGGCGACGGGCAGGGCGGCCTCGGGCGTCGGGGACATCTCCATCAGGTGGATGTACAGGTGCAGGATGCCCGGGTGCCGGCGGGCGGCCTCGGTGGCGAGCGCGTGATCCAGGACGGCCTTGGTTTCGAGTGTGCGGGCGCCCTCGGCCGGCTCGCCGGTCCGCAGGTCCCACAGCTGCCAGGGCGTGACGTTCATCAGGGCGTCGGCGTACAGGGTGGCCACGTCCAGGTCGTCGGGGGCGAGTTCGTGGACGGCGCGCATGCTCTCGGCGTAGGGGGCGTTCCACACCGAGCAGTCCTCGGCCGGCTTCGCCTGCGGGTAGCGGGCGCGCAACGCGCCGATCAGGGCCCGCTCGACGGGGGTGGCCTCGGCCGCCTTCTCATGGGCCACCTCCACGGCGGCGTGGGTGCGGTCGACGGTCCTGGCCAGGTCCTGGTCGTCGAAGAACTCCCAGGGCTTGTTGTAGTTCGGGCCGAGTGCGTAGGCGATGCCCCAGTGGGCCATGGCACAGTCGGGGTCGGCAGCGGCCGCCGCCTCGAAGCAGGAGACGGCTTCCTCGTGGTGGAAGGCGTACGTCCACGACAGCCCGCGGTCGAACCACAGTTGGGCCTCGGTGGACGAGGTCGTCACCGAGCGGCTGTAGGGGCCGAGGTCGTAGTACTCCATGCGTGTCTCCTGACTGTGCTGCCGCTCGGCAGGTGATGTCCCTGAGATGATTTTCCCGGAATCGGGCATCTTTGTGGCGGAAATCTCCGTTTGTTCCGGGTCGGCGGATGCGACATCCGGCCCTCGAGAAGTGACCCAGACCACAAGGAAAACGATGCCGTTTCGCTAGCTGAAGAGCTAGTCTGACTCCAAGGTGAACGAAACAGTTTCGTTCAGCGAGCATGGAGAACGCCCACCATGACCTCCGTACTCATCGTCAATGACCAGTCCCTGCAGCGCCTCGGCCTGCGCATGCTCCTCGCGGCCGAGCCCGACCTGACCGTCGTCGGCGCGGCGACCAGCGGGATCGAGGCGGTTCGTATGAGCGCCGCGCTCCGCCCCGACGTCGTCCTGATGGACAGCCGTATTTCCGAAGCGGACGGGATCGACGCCATCCGCCACATCACCCGGCCCCCCACCCTCCCGCAAGCACCGGAACCCGTCAGAACGGCGGGGCGCTCCCCGCGCGTCCTGGTTCTGACCCCCACCAGCCACGAGCGGTACGCCTACGCCGCCCTGCGCGCCGGAGCCGGTGGATTCCTTCTCCAGGACACCACTCCTGACGAACTGACCGCGGCCGTCCGCATCGTGGCCGCCGGGGACGCCGTCATCACGCCCGGCCTGACCCGCGCGCTCATCGACACCGTCCGGCAACAGCGCCCCGTCCGCCCGCTCGAACAGGAAACCGGGCTCGGCACCCTCACCGAGCGCGAACGCGACGTACTCACCGCCGTCGCCTCGGGTCGGTCCAATGCCGAGATCGCGAGGCGGCTGTCCATCGCCCCGACCACGGTCAAGTCCCACGTCAGCAACATCCTCGCCAAGATCGGCGCCCGCGCCCGCGTCCAGGCGGTGGTCTTCGCCTACGAGTCGGGCCTGGTGCGGCCGGCGGCCTGACCGGGGCCCGCCAGTCATTGACGGGCGGATGCGGGCAGCCGGCCGGCGTCGCTCGCGGAGTGATCCGCCGAACACATGGTGGTCCGGGCGAGCGAGCACCGCTTCGCACGACTGCCTGCGCATCCACGCGTCCAGGACGTGCTGTCCCCAGGCGCACGACGCGGATCGGGGATCCCCTCCGACCGGTGCGCGCGCAGAGCGGACTCGGCTGCGGCGGAGTTCGTGTCATACCCGATCACCAGCCGGAAGGTGCTTCCGGTGAACTCGTCGAGCAGCCCGGTCCCTGCCCCGCCGTCGGTCACTCTCGGCTGCGGCAGGATGTCGCCGCGGGCGAGGAGACCTTCCGGATGCGAGCTCTGCCACGAGATCCGCATCGCGCTGGGCCGCAGTGGCCTCGTCACACTCGCGGATCACGTGGCCGAACTCCTTGGCGACGCTCGTGACCTGCCGTACGCGCGGATCACGCCTGCAACTGACACGTGTCCGGCAGACGCTCAGCGACGCCACCCGTTGGTGCGGGCCGGCTTCGGGGGCTCCACGCGGTCAGGTCCGGGCGACGGGCCGAGTCTCGGCCGGTGCCGGCTGAGGCACGCCGGACGGGTCCGCCGTGACCGGGCGGAGGTAGCGGTCGAGCAAGGGGTCCGGGAGGAGCCGGGCCAGCAGGCTCAGGCGGCGGACGTCCGCGCCCACGCGGTAGCGGGTCCTCGGACGGGCCTCCGTCAGCGCCCGGTGGACCGCCTTCGCCATGTCCTGCGCCGTCGTGCGGCTCTCGGCGGCCTGCTGTCCGTTGTGCGCCAGGAAGCGTTCGAACCTCGCCCGGTACAGCGCCGCGACATCGCCGTCCGCGCTGCGCAGCGCCTCTTGAGCCACGTCCGAGACCTTCTGCCATATCGGCGTCATGATCGCGCCGGGCTGCACCACGCTCACCGCCACGCCGAAGTCCCGCAGCTCGCGCCGGAGCACATCGCTCATCGCCTCCTTGGCGAACTGCGCCGAGGCGTAGGCCCCGAGGAAGGGGATCGCCACGGTGCCCAGTCCCGAGGTGACGTTCACGATCCGGCCTCGGGAGCGCCGCAGCTCCGGCAGGAACGCCTGGGTGACGGCGAGCTGGCCCACGACGTTGGTGTCGAGCTGCCAGCGCAGCCGCTCGGGCGACACGCATTCCAGGGGTGCCGAGACGCAGACGCCCGCGTTGTTGACCAGCGCCCACAGCGGCCGGTCCGCGCCCAGGCGCCCGGAGACGTGCGCCGCCGCCTCCCGGATCGACGGCCCGTCGGTGACGTCGATCCGTAAGGGGTCGATCCGGCCGTGTGCCGACCGCGCGGCCAGTTCCTCACCGTCGCTCTCCTTCCGCACGCCCGCGAACACCCGGAAACCGGCCTGTTCCAGATGGATCGCGCAGGCCCGGCCCAGGCCCGTCGAGGCGCCGGTGACCAGTACCGCGCGGCCGTCCGGCGCGAGCCCGCGGCTATCCAACCTGTGAGACATGGTCGCCCTCCTTCGCTGAGTTCACAGAGTTCACGGCCGGTTGCCCGGACGTGGTGGTGGGGAAGGTCAGCGAGCCCTCCAGGATCGCGGTCAGCTTCCGCGCCGGCAGGAAGCGGAAGTACGCGTCCCGGATCGGGCGCCGCACGTTCTCCGACTGCTCGAAGTCGCTGACGGAGCGGGAGGCCGCGACCATCCCGCGGGTCCGCTCCCGCCTCTCGTCCTCGTACGCCCGCAGCGCCGACGGCACGTCCTGCGCGTCGCGCAGCCACCGGGACAGCACCACCGCGTCCTCGATCGCCATGCCCGAGCCCTGCCCGAGGCTGGTCAGCATGGGGTGCGCGGCGTCCCCGAGCAGAGTCACCGGGCCCCGGCCCCAGCGCTCCAGGAACGTCCGGTCCCGGGACGGCACCGCGAGGATCGCCTCCTCCGGGGTGACCTCGATGGCCTGGCACACCTCGTCAGCCCAGCCCGCGAAGGCCCGCGCCACCTCGGCCTTGCCACCTTTCCAATGGTGCGACCGGCTCGTCGGCATGTTCTTCGTGCCCCACCAGTACAGGAGCCCGCCGCCCATGTCCACGAGCCCGAACCGCTGCCCGCTGCCCCAGTAATGGGTGACCGAGCCGGGCGTGAACCGCGGATGCCGGAACGGGGTGAGCGCCAGCCAGACGAGGTAGCCGCTGTCGCGGGATTCCTCCGGGCCCACCATCCGGCGGCGGATCGCCGAGTTGAACCCGTCCGCCCCGACGAGCACGTCACCGTGCGCCTCGTGACCGCCGGCGAACCGGACGGTCACCCGTCCGCTCGCCTCGTCCACCGAGAAGTCCTCGGCGGCCGAGCCCAGGTGGAGCCGGATCCCGTCGGCGGCCTCCAGCAGCGCCTGCTGGAGCGCGGAGCGGGTGATCAGCACGCTCGGCACCCCGAGCCTGCGGATGATCGACGGGAAGGGGAACTCCCGTATCAGCCGGCCTCGTGCGGTCCGCACGTGGTACGACCTCAGCACCTCCCCGCGCTCGGCGAGCCGCAGGTCCAGTCCGACGGACTCCAGGGCGGCGATCGCGTTGCTCATCACCGACAGCCCGGAGCCGGCCGCCCGCAGCTCCGTCGCCCGCTCGTGGACCTCGACGTCCCATCCGGCGTGACGGAGGGCCGCGGCGGCGGTCAGGCCGCCGATCCCGGCCCCGACGACAAGGGCTTTACGCCTGCTCATGTCACTCTCCGATCAGTTCGTCGACGACGCGGACGACATGCTCGATGTGGGGCTCCTCCATGATCGACAGGTGGTCGCCCGGTACGTCGATCATGGTCAGCTCGCCGCTGGTCCGCTCCCGCCAGCCGTTGGTGGGATCGCGGTGCATCGACTGGATGGCCGTGTGCATCGTGTCGAGGACCTCCGGCAGCGGCTCCGTCGCGTGGATCAGCACCATGTCCTGGTCCACCACGTCGGGCCGGTACGCGAACGCCGCTCGCCAGTTCGCCTCGTACACCTGGAACAGCCGGTGCACCACCGCGCCGGTGGCGCCCGCCGGGAGGACGCCCTCGGCCACCGCCAGATCGGCGATGAACGCGAACTTCTCCTCCAGCGTGGTCAGTTCGGCGGGAATGACCTCTTCGGGCGAGTCGCCGCCCCGCTGGAGCCACAGCAGCTCCCAGAAGAACCAGCTCAGCAGGGCGTCATCGCTCGTCCGCAGGCGCCGCCCCGGGTTGAGCGCGGTCGTGTCGAGCAGGATCAGCCGCCGCACCTCCTGGCCCGCCGCCCGCAGCTGCCGGGCCATCTCGAAGGCGACGAACCCGCCGAAGGACCAGCCGCCGATGAGGTACGGCCCCTCCGGCTGGACCCGCCGGATCCGCTCCACGTAGCCGGCCGCGATCTCTTCCACGCTGCGCAGCGGCTCGGTGCCCGCGTCCACGCCGGCCGCCTGCAGGGCGTAGAACGGCCGCCCCGACCGCAGGTGCTTGGCGAACCGCACGTAGCACAGGACGTTGCCGCCCATGGGGTGGACGAAGAACAGCGGTCGCTCGTCGCCGCCGGGCCGAATCGGCACCAGCGGATCGAACGCCGCCTGCGCGCCGCCTCCCCGCAGCCGGGCCGCGAGGTCCGCGACCGTCGGCGCCGACACGAACTCCGACAGCGGCACCCCGACGCCGTACCGCTGCTCGATCAGTACGACCAGGCGCATCGCGGTCAGCGACGTGGCGCCCAGGTCGAAGATGTTGTCGTGGACGCCGATCGACGGCAGCCCCAGCAGTTCGCCGAGGATCTCCACGAGTGCCTTCTCGTACGCGTCCCTGGGCGCCGTCGCGTCCCCGGCGACCGCCGTCATGGCGAGGGGCATCTCGCGCAGCGCCTTGTCGTCCCGCTTGCCACTCGGTGTCAGCGGCAGCGCGGGCACCCACTGGTAGTGCGAGGGCACCAGGTAGTCGGGCAGCACCGAGCGGAGTTGCTTGACCACGCGGTCCAGGTCCACCCGCTCCGGGTCGCCCACCAGGAACGCGGCGAGGAACGAGTCGTTGCCGTCGCGCCGCCGGGCGACCACCGCCGCCTCGGTCAGGCCCGGGTCGTCGGCGGTGAACCGGGTGAGCGCGATCTCCACCTCCGCCGGTTCCACGCGGAAGCCGCGCACCTTGACCTGGGAGTCGAAGCGTCCGGTGCACACGATCGAGCCGTCGGGCAGGACGAAGCCCAGGTCGCCGGTGCGGTACAGCCGGTCGTCCGGAGCGCCGCCGGGCAGTCCCTCCGGACGGGGCACGAACCGCTCGTCGGTCAGATCCGGACGGCCCGCGTACCCGTGCGCCAGGCATGTCCCGCCGAGGTGGATCTCGCCCTTCACACCGGGCGGTACGGGCCGCATCCGCTCGTCGAGGACCAGCACCTCCGCCCCGTCGATCGGCGTGCCGATCGGCGGCAGCGGCGGGAAGGCCGCCGGGTCGCCCGTCATCGTGAAGCGGGTGACGACATGGGACTCCGTGGGGCCGTACTGGTTCTCCAGGATGACGCCGGGGAGCGCGGCGCACAGGGCGCGGATCTCCTCGGTGATCCTGAGCTGCTCGCCCGACGACAGCACCGCCTTCAGGGAGCGCGGCACTGTGCCGAGCGCATGGGCCGCCTCGGCCAGTTGCTGGAGCGCCACGTACGGCAGGTAGAGACGCTCCACGCCCTCGCGGTCCATCAGCCGCAGCAGCGCGGGCAGGTCGCGGCGTTCACTCTCGGAGACCAGCAGGAGCGTTCCTCCGCCGCAGAGCGTGGAGAAGACCTCCTGGAAGGAGACGTCGAAGCTCATCGGCGCGTACTGCAGGGTGACGCCGCCGACGACCCCGCTGGGCTCGCTGTTCTGCCAGGCGACGAGGTTCGCCAGCGAGCGGTGCGGTATCTCCACGCCCTTGGGCGCTCCCGTGGAGCCGGAGGTGAACAGCAGGTACGCCACGCTGTCCGGGGCGATCGCGGGCAGTGGCTCCGCGTACCCGGGGTCCCGCTCCAGGGACGGCTCGCCCGGCATCCGGCCGCTCGCACCGACTTCTCCGGTGGGGGCCACGCCGTCCGCGGTCGCGCCCTCGGGGTCGAGGAGCCGCGCGGCCGTGACGGTGGGGGCGTCCTCCGGGAGGACGGTGCCCTGCACCGACCGGGTCACGACCGCGACCGGGCGAGCCTGCCCCAGCATGGCCGCGATGCGCTCCTTCGGGTACGACGTGTCCAGCGGCACCGTGGCGGCGCCCGCCTTCAGCACACCGACCAGCACCGCGATGGTGTCGGGCGACCGCTCCATGGCGATACCCACTCGGTCGCCCGGCGCGGCACCGAGGGCCCGCAGCCGCCGGGCCACGCGGTCGGAGGCGGCGTCGAGGTCGCCATACGTCCAGCGGCTGCCCTGGAAGACGAGGGCGGTCGCACGGGGGGTCCGGGCTGCCTGGGCCTCGAAGGCCCGTACCACATCGGGGACCGGCGACTCCGCTTCCGTGCGGGGGGCGGCGGCCGGTGTGCCGTCAGTGAGGAAGGAGAAGTCCACCGGGTCCTGCGGACATTCGGCGACCCGGCGCAGGGTCTCGATGAAAGCGCGGCTGTAGAGGTCCGCCTGCGAGGGCGTGAAGGTGCGGCTCGTGTAGTCGAGCCGCAGCCAGATCCCCTCGCCGTCCGGTTCGGTGAGGGCGTTCACCAGCAGCGCGAAGTTGGTCTCCTCCCAGGTACGGAAGTCCAGCGAGCGGACCCCGGGCAGCGCGTACACCTCGGCGAGCTGCCGGAAGTGGATGTAGTTGAACGCCGTGTCCAGGACCGTGACGCCGAGGTCCTCCTGGATGGCGCTGAGCGGGTAGCGCCGGTAGGGGTGGCTCTCCTGCTCCTGACGGAACGCCTCGCGCACGACCGAGAGCCAGCTCTCGCGGCCCGTGTCCAGCCGCACCGGCATGGTGTTGAGGAAGAGCCCGGCCATCCGCTCGGCGCCCGCCCGTTCGGGCCGGCCATGAGTGACCAGGCCGGTGACCACGTCCTCCACGCCGGAGAACAGCCGCAGGACGAGCAGGTGCGCCGCGAACAACACCGACTTCACCGGCACGGTGTGGGCGCGCGAGAAGTCCCGTACGGCGGCGACGAGTTCGTCCGGAAGATCCACCCGGCGGGTGATCTGCTCCTCGCCGCCCGGCGTCTCGTGGGGCCGGAAGCCGTCGAGATGGAGCAGCGGGGCGCCCTCCAGGTAGCGGCGCCAGTGAGCGCGGGTCTCCGCCGACTCCAGGGCCCGCCGTTCGGCGAGCACATGGTGGGCGGTGGCCGGGACCCCCTCGGTGCCGGGCACGGGGTCGATGGACTCGCCGAGGGCGTGCGCGTAGTCCTGGAGGAGTTCCCGTACGAGAGTGGCGACGCTGCCGCCGTCCAGGATGGCGTGGTGGAAACTGAAGACGAGCTCGACGCTCTCCGGCAGGACGTGGGCCCGCAGGTGGTAGAGCGGCGGCTGTTCGAACACGTACGGGTGGTGGCGGCGCTCCTCGACGTGGGCGGCGATCGCGGCCTCGGCCCGCTCGGCGGGGAGGTCCCGCAGGTCCACGATGTCGAGGGCGCTCTCCACCTCGCGGTCCACGATCTGCAGCGGCTCCGAGAACCCGCCGAGGTCGAAGGAGGAACGCAGCACCGGGTGGCGGGCCACGAGCCGCTCGAAGGCGGTGGTGAACCTTTCCGCGTCCCAGGCCATGGCGTAGCTGTAGCGGAACACGTCCCGGTAGACGGCCGAGTCCTGCCGCACGCGACTGTGGTACAGCAGGCCGAGCTGGAGCCGGTTGACGGGGTAGGCGTCCTCGCGGCCCTCCAGCCGGGCCCGGTCCACGCCGGAGACCAGCGCGAAGGGCCCGAGCTCCGGCTCGGGGCGCCCCGGGTCCGTCCCGGCCACGGCACTGGTGAGCGGCGCGAGTTCGGCGATGGTGGGGTGACGGACGAGATCGCTGAGGTCGAAGTGGTAGCCGCGCTTCTCGGCCAGCGCCCGGACCTGCAGCATCAGGATCGAGTCGCCGCCGAGGGCGAAGTAGTCGTCGTGGACGCCGACCCGCTCGGCGTCCAGGACCTCCGCCCAGACCGCGGCCAGAGCCTCCTCCACCGCGTCGCGCGGGGCCGTGTAAGGGCGGGGGCCGAGAGGGCCGGCCGCGGAGGGCTCGGGCAGGGCGCGCCGGTCGGCCTTTCCGTTCGGGGTGAGGGGTACGGCACCGATCCGGATGAAATGCGCCGGGATCATGAACTCCGGCAGGTGGCGCGCGAGTTCGGTACGGAGGTGGAGCGGGTCGATGACCTCGTCGGCGACGTAGTACCCGGTGAGGAAGGTGCCGCGCTCGTCGCTGCGGTGGTCCACGACGACCGCGTCGCGGACGCCGGGCAGGGACGCGAGCGCGTTCTGCACCTCGCCCAGCTCCACACGGTTGCCGCGGATCTTCACCTGGCCGTCGATGCGGCCGAGGTACTCGATGGAGCCGTCGGCGAGGAGCCGCGCGAGGTCGCCGGTGCGGTACATGCGGCCGCCCGGCTGGAACGGGTCGTCGGTGAACTTCTCGGCGGTCAGTTCCGGCCGCTCCAGATAGCCGCGCGCGACCTGGACGCCGCCGATGCACAGCTCACCGGGGACGCCGACGGGCTGCGGCCGGCCGTGGGGATCGAGCACGTACAGGGAGGTGTTGGCGACCGGCCGGCCGATGGGCACCCGCCGCACCGGCTGTCCCGGGGTCGTCGGGCAGTCGTGATACGACACGTCGACGGTGGCCTCCGTCGGCCCGTACAGGTTGACCAGCAGGGGTGCCCCGGAGGTACCGCCGAAGATCCGGGCGAACTGCTCGACGCGGGCCGGGGGCAGCGCCTCGCCGCTGCAGAAGACCCGGCGCAGCGTCGCGGCCTCGGCACGCAGATCGGGATCGCCGTCGAGCAGGTCGAGGAACGGGCCCAGCATGGAGGGCACGAAGTGCAGGGTGGTGACGCGGCGTTCGGCCACGGTCCGCAGGATCGTGCGCGGGTCCCGCTCGCCGCCGGGCGCCAGCAGGGCGAGTTCCGCGCCCTCGACGGCCCACCAGAACAGCTCCCACACCGACACGTCGAAGGAGACCGGCGTCTTCTGCAGCAGCACGTCCCCGGCGCTGATGCCGTACCGGTCCTGCATCCAGGCCAGCCGGTTGACCACCGAATGGTGCTCGACCATGACGCCCTTGGGCCGCCCGGTGGAGCCGGAGGTGTAGATGACGTACGCCAGGTCGCGGGAGGTCGCGGCGGGCGGCACGGGCTCGGCGGAGCCCGACGTGGCGAGCCGGTCGGCGCGGAGCACGGGCATGTCGGCGGGGACGTCCGGGTCGGGTGAGCCGGGGGCGGTGAGCACGGCCCTGGCGCGGCTGTCCTGAAGCAGGAAGGCGATCCGTTCGGCCGGGTAGCCGGGGTCCACCGGCACGTACGCGGCACCGGACTTCAGCACACCGAGCAGCGCGGGCAGCGTGTGCGGACCGCGCTCCAGCAGCACCGCCACCCGGTCGCCCGGCGCGACGCCCTCATCGCGCAAAGCGCGGGCGATCCGGTTGGCGCGGGCGTCGAGCTCCGCGTAGCTGAGCGGCGTTCCGTCGGCGGCGGTGACGGCGACCCGGTCCGGGGTGCCGGCGGCCCGCTCCTCGAAGAGCCCGTGGAGGGTCGCGTCGTCGCGGTACGGGACCGTGGGGCCGCGCTGGACGCGCGCCAGGTCCTCCCGCTCCCGGTCGGTCAGCACGGGCTGGGCGGCGGCGGGGCGGCCGCCGTCCTCGACACCGGCGCGCAGGAGCGTGGTCAGATGGCCGGCCATCGCCTCGACGGGGAAGTCCTCGTCGAAGACGTCCCGGGCGTAGTCGAGGTCCACGCGCAGGTCGGCGTCGTCGTCGAAGGCGCGGATCATCACGGACAGCGCGTCCTGCTCGTGCACCGGGGCGGTGATCACCGTGTCCCGCTCGGCGTCGGGCAACGCCTCGGGGCGCGGATAGCGGAGATACGACACCGTGACGTCGAACAGCCGCCGCGAGCCGGATGCGCCGGCGGGCAGGTCGCGCAGGATGTCGCCGAGGGCGAGCCGCTCGTGCTCGCGCAGTGCGCGGGTGCGCTCGCGGACCACGGCGGCCAGGTCGTGCAGGCCGGCGTCGTCGGGCACGGGGACGCGTAAGGGCAGGTTGTTGGCGAACTGGCCGGCGGTCTCCCGCTCGTCGCCGCCGCGCCGGTTGAGGAACGGCACGCCGAGGACGACCTCGTCGGTGCGGTGGACGCGCGCCAGGTAGGCCGCGAACGCGGCGGTGACGTACGCGAAGGGCGAGCTTCCCGCCTGGCGTACGCGGCGGACGATGTCGCCGGGGACGGTGAAGGTGTGGTGGCCGCGCCGCTGTGTGTCCCGGATGGCCCGGCCGGGAGTCCGCTGGAAGAGCGCGGGGGCCACTCCCGTGAGGGCGGCGCGGTGGAAGGCGCGGTCCTCTTCGCGCTCCGCGGAGGTGCGGTAGGTGGCGTCGGTCTCGATGAACGCGCGGTATGAGGGTGCCGGTTCGTGGCGGGAAGCGGCATCCACGCCGTCGGGGCCCGCGGTCAGCCGCCCGTACTCCTCCCACATGCCGCGGCTCAGGTGGTTGAGCGTCCAGGCGTCCACGATCAGGTGGTGGGCGTTGACGTGGACGTGTAGCACGTCGGGGCTCTCGCGGACGAGGGCGGCGGTATAGAGCGGGGCGTCGAACAACGGGAACGGCCGGGTGAAGGAACGCTCCTGCCACTGCCGCCAGGCCGTCGCCGGGTCCGGCTCGTCGGACAGGTCCACGAACTTCACCGCCGTGCCGTCCTCGTCCGGTCCGGCCACCCACTGGTATGGGACGCCGTCCCGCTCCCCGAACCGCAGCCGGAACGCATCGTGTCGGCGCAGGATGCGCGCGAGCGCCTCGGCCAAAGCCTCGGTGTCGGCCTTTCCGTCGATCCGCTCGCCGAGAACCACATTGAATTGGGGGTCGTTCGGCGAGTGGGATTCGGCGGCCCATATATCACGCTGGTAGGAGGTTAACGGGAGGGTGCGGCGAGCGGCCACAATGGTTCCTTTCTTCGATTTCCGGCGAGCTGGCATTCGGCTTCGGGGAAGCGAAAGCTCACACACGGTAGGCATATGCCGTCACCACCAGCCACTACCGGGGCGGGTAGCGCCGACTACTCATGTAAGTAGCGACCGTTTGGAGAAATGCACCGAAGATTAAGGGAGCGTGGGTGCTGCGTTGCGAGATGGCCAATAGCGTGTTGTACAGACGGCGAAAAGACACAGCCTGCTCGGAATGTGTCACCTGCCACGGGCAGTTGTGACGATGGTCACGACAGTCGCCGCTGAATTACCCACGGTTTCCGGCGAATACGAGCGTCTGAAGCGGCCGAGGCACTGTGCCCCGCGGACCCGACAGGTGCCGACACGACCGAACGCTCACTGACGTGGTGGGCGGCCAGGCGATCGCCTTCAACGGCCCGGTCGGTGGCACGATCTCCGCTTTCGGCCATCCCGCAGGGCCCGCGGCTTGCGCTACGGCGTGAGCGCCGCCGATATCGCGGTGTCCAGGCCCAACTTGCGGACCGTCTCGACCAGCAGCACCGAGACGGCCTGGGCAACCACCCCGCGACCGCCACTCTCGACACGGACACGCGGGTAGGACCCGCTACTCTTCTTCACCTGGGAAGTGCCTCGTTCGCTGCCACGTACAGGACCCTCAGCAAGCCCTATCGTTGCAGCTCAAAGGCACTTTCTGCGTTCTCGATCACCTGCCGGACGGCGCCCCTCGAGAAAGCCCGAGGCTAGACCAGAGCGTCGGCCACCGCCTCGGCGAAGGCGCGCACCCGGGCGTTCTCGCGGTCGCCGCGCCAGACGAGGCCGAGTGCGGAGTCGGGGAGGCCGGTCACCGGGACGAATGCCACATCCCGGCGGTGGTGGTACTCGGTGGTGGGATGACACAGCAGCATCACGCCCCGGTTGGCCGCCACCAGCGACAGGCCTTCCTGGAGGGTGCCGACCGCCGGGCCCTGCGGCACCGGGATGCCGGACGGTGTGCGGGTGGGTGCCTGCACCTCGCGCCAGTAGTCCGGCGCCGGGGCGGCCACGCCCACGACCGGTGTCGTGGCCAGGTCCTCGGCGTCCAGGGCGGTACGGGTGGCGAACAAATGCCTGCGGGAGACCGCCAGATACTGCGGCTGGCGGGAGAAGACCGGTCCGAGCACGAGCGTCGGCTCCTCGACCGGCAACAACACCACCGCGGTGTCCACCTCGTCGCGGTGCAGCGGCCCGAAGGGGTCGGAGAGCGGCAGCTCGGTGATCTGTGTGGCACAGCCGGGGTACCGGTCTTCGAACTCACCGACCACATCCATGAATCCGTATCCCGCGATGCCTTGGAACCCGATCCGCAGCGGCCCGCTGACCCCGAGAGCCGCTGCCCGGGCGTTGTCGACGGTGTCGCGCAGTGCGGCGTAGGCGGGGCGGAGGGCGTTGAGGAAGTCCTCGCCGAGTGGGGTGAGCCGCACCCGCCGACTGGTACGGTCCACCAGACGGGCGCCGATGCGCTGCTCCAGGGAGCGGATCAGCTGGCTGACCCGGCCCTGGGACACATACAGCCGTTCGCCGGTCCGTCCGAAGTGCAGTTCCTCAGCGAGGATCAGGAAGCACTCCAGCTCACGGATCTCCACCGTGCTCGTCGGTGCCCGCTCCCCGCCGGTGACCCCCGGTGCCGTGACTGTCATGGTCAGTGCCCCTCTGCCTGGCGCGTTCCGCGTGCGGTGCACGCATCGCCCGCGCCGTCGTTCGATTAGCTCACCTCATGGAAGCATGAGAACTTCGCGCTTGTTCCGCTCCCTGCACCGGAGTTGGCTGAAGCCATGGCAAAAGTTGATGACCTGTCCGTAGATGCGCCCGCGCCGGGGAGAGCCCCGAGGGGCGGTTGGCCCGCGGTGGTGACCGTGGCGGCCAGCACCTTCACCGTGGTCACGTCCGAGATGCTGCCGGTGGGACTGCTCACGCCCATCAGCGGTTCGCTGGGCGTGAGCGAGGGCACGGCCGGGTTGACGCTCACCGTCACCGGCCTGGTCGGTGCGTTCTCCGCGCCGCTGATCACATCGGCGGTGGGCCGGATCGACCGGCGTGTGGTCCTCTGTTCCCTGATGGTGCTCTTGGCGGCGGCCAATGTGCTGTCCGCCTGGTCACCGAACTTCGCGGTCATGATGGCGGCCCGCGTGCTGGTCGGCATTGGAATGGGCGGCGTCTGGTCGCTCGCCGGCGGTCTGGGGGTACGGCTGGTCCCGGCCAAGTCCATCGGGCCGGCGACCTCCATGATCTTCAGCGGTATCGCCATCGCCTCGGTGGTGGGCGTGCCGGCCGGTGCGTACATCGGTGAACTGGCGGGCTGGCGCGAGGCGTTCCTCGCCATCGGCGGGCTGGCGCTGCTCGTGACCGTCGCCATGGCCGTGTTGCTGCCGCCGCTGCCCGCCGAGGAGGCGGTCGCGCTGGGCGGTGTGATGCGGCTGTTCGGCAACACCCGCGTGGCCACCGGGCTCGCGGTGGTGGCCCTGCTGGTGACCGGCCACTTCGCCGCGTACACGTACGTGCGGCCGATCCTGGAGGAGGTCTCCGGCGTCGGGGCGTCGATGATCGGCACCCTGCTGCTGGTCTACGGAATCGCCGGTATCACGGGCAACTTCGCGGTCGGCGCCCGGGTGAGCCGGTCCGTGCGCGGCACCCTGCTGGTGATCAGCGTCGCGCTGGCCGCCTCCGTGCTGCTGGTGCCGTTGCTCGGGCTGTCCGTGGCGGGTGCGGCGATCCTGCTGGTGGTGTGGGGCCTGGCCTACGGCGGTGTGTCGGTGAGCACCCAGACCTGGCTGGCCCTTGCCGCCCCGAAGGCCCGGGAGGGCGTGACCTCCCTGTTCGTGGGTGTGTTCAACGGAGCCATCGCCCTGGGCGCCTTCGCGGGCGGCCGGGCGGTGGACAGCTTCGGCACCCGGTCGGTGCTGTGGCTGGGCGGCGCGCTGGCGCTGAGCGCCCTCGTGGTGACCGCGCTCGGGCGGGTGCCCTCGGCGGACGCCGCCGGATCCGAGTCCGCGGACTGATCGGCCCGGTGGATCGGGCCGATCCGGCCCGGTGGCCGTTGTCCCCCGTCGGCCACCGGGCCAACCCCTCCATGGGCCGTGGCCCCTCTGCCCAGCCCTGACGATGCGTCACCCGTGATTCGGCGGATGCCAAAGCATGGCTAGAAATTGGCCTATTTATGCGCATTTGAAACAAACTCTTGCATCATGAACCCGTTGTCATGAATGAATGGTCACCGTTCAGTCCATTGAGACGCGACCACGGGCCGCCCGGCGGGATCCGCCCAGGAGGGCTTCGCTCGCGTCTTACGCAACGGGAGGAGCAGCGAAGTGGGAACATCCGGCATACCGACCGCCGCCGGGGACCGGCGGCGTCCGACGGCCCTCGTGCGGGAGCTGACGCACCGGCACCGGCCGACCCTCGACCGGGCCCGGGAGGCCATTCGCACCCGGGCGCACTGGTCGCCCTATCCGGAGGACACCGGGGCGTACGGCTCCGACGCGGAGGCCGGTGCCCGGGCCGCCCTCGCGGCCCTGCGCGGGCAGGTCTTCGACCTCGGCCAGCCGGGAAGGGACGGCCTCGTCGGACCCGCTCCCGCCGACGGCGGCGAGCGGTCCCCGTACGGGCCCGAACTGGGCATTTCCTACCCGCACCACGACCCCGGGATCCTGCTCCCCGCCATGCGGCGCACCATGCCGCAGTGGCGGGAGGCGGGGGTGACGGCCCGGGCAGCCGTGTGCGTGGAGATCCTCGCCCGCATCAACGCCCGGTCACACGATTTCGCCCTCGCCGCCGAGCACACCAGCGGCCACAACCCGGTCATGGCGTTCCACGCCGGAGCCGTACACGCCCAGGACCGGGGGCTGGAGGCCGTCGCCTGGGCGGTGGAGGAGCAGACCCGGCTGCCCGGCTCCTTCGTGTGGAGCAAGCCGATGCCGGGCGGCGAGCCCTTCGTCCTGGACAAGACGTTCGCGCTCCGGCCGCGCGGTGTGTCGTTGCTGATCGGCAACAGCGTCTTCCCCGCCTGGAACAGCTATCCCGGCCTCTTCGCCTCGCTGGCGACCGGTAACCCCGTTCTGATCAAGCCGCACCCGAGCGCCGTACTGCCGCTCGCGCTGACGGTGCGGACGGCCCGGGAGGTGCTGCGCGAGACGGGGTTCGACCCGGATCTGGTGTGCCTGGCCGCCGAACGGCCCGACGAGGGTCTGGCCCGCCACCTCGCCGTCCACCCCGACGTACGGATCGTGGATTACGCGGGCACCACCGCCTTCGGCGACTGGCTGCGTCGAAACGCCACTCAGGCACGGGTGTTCACCAGCACCTCGGCCGTCAACAGCCTGCTCATCGAATCCACCGACGACTACCGGGGCATGCTCGCCAACCTGGCCTTCGGGCTCGCCCTCTACAGCGGCCAGCTCTGCACCAGCCCGCAGAACCTGCTGATCCCCCGGGACGGCATCACCACCGACGAGGGGCACAGGTCGTTCGACCAAGTGGTGACGGACCTCGGCGGCGCGCTGCGGGAGCTGCTCGCGGACGACGCCACCGCCGTCTCCGTCCTCGGCGCCCTGCTCTCGCCGGAGGTGCTGGCACGGGTCGACAAGGCCGCATCGGGCGCCCTCGGCAAGGTGGCCGTGAGCCCGTGCGCGGTTGTCCACCCCGACCACCCGGAAGCGGTCGTGCGCACCCCCACCGTCGTGGCGCTGGACGCGGCGCGCCCGGGCGATGTGGCCACCCTGTCCACCGAGTGGCTGGGCCCCGTACACTTCGCGGTCGCCGTCGACTCGGCCGCCGCCGGCATCGGGCTGCTGGCGCGTACCGCCCGGGAGCGGGGAGCCCTCTCGGCCGGCGCCTGGACCACCTCGGCGGAGGTCGAGTGGGCGCTGGAGGACGCCTGTGCCGAGGCCGGCGTGATGTTGTCGTTCAACCTCATGGGCCAGTGGTACATCACCCAGTCCGCCGTCTACTCCGATCTGCACGGTACGGGAATGAACCCAGCGGCCGACGCGGTGTACTGCGACGCCGCCTTCGTCACCGGCCGGTTCCACGCGGTGGGAGTCCGGCGTCACCGCGCCACGAGCTGAGCACGCGACATCGGCGCTTGCCGGGACGGGCATGCGTCACGGACCGAGCCCGGGGTCGGCGCCGGCGTTCCACGAGCCGGGCAGGTACCACCGCTCCGGGAGCCGGGCACAGGTCCGGCCGCCCGGCGCGTCCGCGTCCCACTCTGTTCGCAATGTTCCAACCCTTCAGGGAGTACACCCCACTATGCTCTCGACACTCGCCCCTCCGCTCGACCCCCCGCTGCGCGGCCGCGAGCATGAACTCGCCCGGGTCGGCGCCGTCCTCGAGGCGATCCGCAGAGGCGGTTCGGCCCTGATCCTCGTCGAATCGCCGCCGGGCTACGGCAAAACCCGATTACTGCGCGCTTGCATGGACCTGGCCGAGCGGCTGGGCTATTCCGTGGCCGGACCGGCCGATGCCCACCACCCGGTCCCTCGCATCGCCGGGACCCGGCAGGCCGACGCGCTTTCCGGCCGCCGCGGGGTGCCAACCGCCCCACGCACCCCGGGCGAGCCGGTGCTCGTCGTGCTGGACGAGTTCCAGGACCTGGACCTCGGTGCCGGGCCCGGGGGCGGCCCCTTCACCCGGTGGGGTGTCCCCCAAGACCGGGTCGTCTGGCTGGCGGCGCGCCGCACCGACACCGGCCAGGACCGGCGCGGCGCCCTGCTGTCGGACCCGCGTCGCCACTACGAGCGTCTCGTCCTGGGCCCGCTCTGCCCTGCCTCTGCGCTGGAACTGGCGGCGGACGTGCTGGGCGTCCCCCCGGGCCCGGCGGTGGCCCGTCTGGTGGGGCGGGCCGGCGGGCACCCCCGGATCCTCACCGAACTGCTGGTCGGCATGCGGGAGGAGGGGACCATCCGCACCGACGGCGTCGAGGCCGAACTGACCGGCGACCGGCTGCCGGACCGGGTGCGCGCCCGGGTGCGCGCGACGCTCGCCCAGTACTCCCGGGAGTGCCGCCAGTTCCTGAGCGTGGCGGCCGTCCTGGGGACCGAGGTGGAGTACACGGAGCTGACGGCCATGCTGGGCCGTCCACTCTCGGCGCTGCTGCCGGTCATGGAGGAGGCGTGCGCCACCGGCGTGGTGCGGCACGCCGCCGACCGTCTCGCCTTCCACAGCGGCCTCATGCGCCAGGCGGTCCACGACGCGGTGCCGGACGCGCTCAAGCCGGTGCTGCACCAGGAGGTCGCCCTGCTGCGCGCGGCCGGTGGTGTCCGGCCGGGCCCGCACCACCCGGCGGGAGCCCGGGGACCGGGTGGCGGGGACGCCCCTTGGCCCGGTGCGGTGGCCGAGCGCGGCCCCGGGCCCTGGGGCGCCCACCGCTCGGGCGACGGGTGGCTCCTGCCCGCCATCGGCTGCCCGGCAGGCCAGGGAAGTCGAGCAAGCACGGAGAGTCCCGACGGTGCCTGCGGGGGACCGGCGGCGCACCCGGCGGAGGGGGCCGCCCCGGCCCGGGGGCCCCGGCTCAGCCGGCAGCAGCGGGAGGTGGTCCGGATGGTGTCCGAGGGCCGGACCAACCGGCAGATGGCCAGCCGGCTCGGGCTCTCCCCGCACACCGTCAACTACCACCTGCGGCGGCTCTTCAAGAGCTACGGGGTGAACTCGCGGATCGACCTGCTCAGGGCGGTCGCGGAACACCATGGCCCGCAAGCCGGCGCCCCCGCCGGCGCGGGGGGCGCTGCGGGCGCCCCGACCACCGACGCCCCGCTCGCCCCCACCCTGCTGGCCCCCCTCACCGTCTCCATCCCCTCCACTGCCGCCGCCACCGACCCCGGCCCAGCCACTTCCGTCCCTGCCACCCCGCGTTTCCGCCTCTGACCTCCACCCCCGCCGGTCAGTCCTCTCCGTCCGCCCGCGGCCGTCCCCCGTCCGCCGCCTACCGATCCACCCGTGACTCGCTCGTCCACTTCTGGAGACAGCAGATGAACGCCCTGGCATTTCCGTCCTCCTGGCCCGCCCACGCGCCCGCCCCCGAACAGCGGACCGCCTGGCTGCGGGACGCCTTCGCGACCGAACCCGACGACGGCAAGTCCCCCGCGCTGCAGGGCGACGTCCGCTGTGACGTGTGCGTCGTCGGCGGCGGCTACACCGGCCTGTGGACCGCCCTGGAGATCCTGCGCCGGGCGCCCGGCACCGACATCGTGCTGATCGACGCCGATGTCTGCGGGGGCGGCGCCAGTGGCGCCAACGCCGGTTACCTCATGCCCATGTGGGCCCGGTTCAGCGGCCTGGTCGCCATCAGCGACCATGAGGAGGCACGCCGACTGGGCGAGGCGTCCGAGCGGGCCGTGGACGAGATCCTGGACTTCGTCGACGAACACGGCATCGACGCCGAGTACCGGCGCGGCCCCTGGCTGTGGGCGGCCTCGTCCGAGGCTCAGCGCGGCGCCTGGAACACGACATTGGAGGACCTGGCCCGGGCTGGTGTGGAGCCGCTTCGAGAGCTGAGCCCGGACCAGGCGCGCCGGGCGGTCGGCACCCCGTCCCACTTCGGGGCGGTGGCCGATCCCCACTGCGCCACGCTGCAGCCCGCCAAGCTGGTGCGCGGCATGCGGCGCGTGGCGCTGGACCAGGGCGTACGGATTCACGAGCACACCCCGCTGACCAGGCTGCGCCGGGAGACCGGCGCCACTGTGGTGGTGACTCCCCGCGCCACGGTCCGCGCCGACCGGGTGGTGCTGGCCATCAACGCCTGGGCGGGCCAGTTGGAGGAGCTGGCCGACCGGATGGTCACGGTGGCCAGCGACACGGTCCTGACGGTGCCGGTGCCGGACCGGCTTGCCGAGATCGGCTGGCGGGACGCGACCTCCGTATGCGACGCCCGCAAGCGGCTGAATTACTACCGCACCACCGCGGACGGCCGAATAGTGTTCGGCAAGGGCGGCGTCGGGCTGGCCCCTGGCAACTCGGGCGCGAGCACCATGTGGGGCGGCGCCCTGCGCCCCGGCGAAGTGCGGCGCCAGTTCCTGCGGCTCTTCCCCGACCTACGGGACGTCCCGGTGGACATGATGTGGACGGCACCGGTGGAGTACGCGGTCACCTCGGTCCCGTTCGCCGGCTGGCTGCGCTCCGTGCCGGGCGTCTGCTACGCCACCGGGTACTCGGGCGACGGAGTGGGCCCCTCCCGGCTGATGTCCAAAGTGCTGGCCTCGCTCGTGCTCGGCACCCGCGACGAGTGGTCCGGGTCGGCCTTCGCCCGGACCCCGGGCGGCGCCATACCCGGCGAGCCGGTCCGGTACACCGGCTCCCACGTGGCCCTCGCGGCGCTGCGGGCGGTGGAGAGCCGAGAGGACCGGGGAGCGTTCGTACCGGGGCCGGTCAAGCGGCTGGTGTCGATCGACCCGTCCGCCTTCCGCCGCTGAGGCCGGGCCGCCCCCGCCCGGGAGCCGGTGTGGTCCGCCGCCGAATCCGCGCCGGGCGGGCCGCACGTCCGGGCAGGCGCGGCTACTCGTTCGAGTAGCCGCGACCGGCATAACGCCGCGAAGCCGACGGAACGCCGTCCCGGTGCCCCCGGCACCCGGTTAGCGTGCTCGGATGACGACCTCTCAGTACAGTTCGCCCGCCCCCCTCGTCGTGGGCTCGGGGTCGGCCGTGGTTCTGGCGCACGGCGCCGGCAGCGACGTACGGGACAGCTACGGCCCCGTCCTGGACGAGCTGGCCCGGCGGCACACGGTCATCGGCCCGGACTACCCGGGCTCCGGCGACACCCCGCTGCCGGACGCACCGCTGTCCCTGGACGCGCTGGCCGACCACGTGGTGGCGGCCGGGATCCGGGCGGGCGCGGCGACCTTCGCCGTGTCGGGCTTCTCCATGGGAACGACCGTCGCCGTACGGGCGGCGGTGCGGCACCCCGAGCGGGTGACCGCCCTCGTCCTGTCGTCCGGGTTCGCCCGGCCCAACGCCCGGCTGCGCCTGGTCATCGACGTCTGGCGGGCGCTCGGCCGCACGGACGACAGCCGCACGCTGGCGGCTTACCTGTCCCTCGTGGTCGGGGGCGCCAGCTGGCTGGACGAACGCACCCCGGAGGAGTTGGAGGAGCAGCTCGCCCTCTTCGCGGCCGATCTGCCGCCGGGCACCGACCGGCAGCTGGCGCTGTTCAACACCATCGACGTGACGACCGACCTTTCCGCGATCAAGGTGCCCACCCTGGTCGTCTCGCCGCTGGAGGACGTACTCACCACCCCGGCCCACTCCCGCGAGCTGGCCGACGGCATCCCCGGCGCCGAGCTGGCCACCCTGGACTGCGGCCACGCCATCGCCGCCGAGCAACCGGCCCGGTGGGCCGCGCTGATCATGGACTTCCTGGCCCGTACCGGCACCCCGGCGTCAGATGACGTGCGCTGACCGTGGTGGTCCCGACGGCCGCACCGGCCGATGTCCAGGAACTGACGGATTCGGCCACCCAGCCCAGGCATGACTCATCAGTCCCGGACCGATCCGGGTGAGCCGCCGAGCAGCAGCGGCCACACGCTGGGCATCTCGGTCACCGGTACCTCGATCAAGGAGGGGCCTGATTCGCCGAGGCATTCCTTGAGGGCGCCCGCCAGCCGGGCAGGGGTCTCGGCCCGGACGGCGGGTACCGAGAACGACTCCGCCAGCCGTACGAAGTCGGGACTGGCCAGGTCGCTGCCGATGAACCGGCCCTCGAACTCGTCCGCCTGGATCCGCCGGACGTTGCCGTAGGCGTTGTCGTTGAAGACCACCGCGGTCACCGCGATGCCGTACTTGCGGGCGGTCGCCAGTTCCTGCATGTTCCAGCAGAACCCGCCGTCGCCGTTGACGGAGACGACCGCCCGGTCCGGGTTGCCCACTTTGACGCCCAGCGCCGACGGGTAGCCGTAGCCCAGAGTGCCCTGGTAGCCGGGGGTGAGGAAGGTCCCGGGGTGGTGGACGGGGTAGCCGACGGCGGCCAGATAGCCCACCTGGGTCAGCTCGTTGACCAGGAAGCCGTCGTCCGGGATCGCCTCGCGCAGTGCGCGGACGTACGACCACTGGGGTTCGACGCTCTCGACCTTTCGCGCGCACCAGGCGCGTACGTCGGCCAGCTCGCCCGGCGGCCATCCGGACTCCCACCCCGCCCGGGGTTCCGGTGCGGCGGGCAGTTCGGCCCGGAGGTCCTCCAGCGCCGTCCGGGCGTCGGCGCACAGGGTGAAGTCGGCCCTGCGGGGCGGCCCCAGGTCGGCAAAGTCGGCGTTGACCAGGGCGACGGCCGCTTCTGGGGCGGTCGGGACGGCCGTGCCGCGCGGGGTCAGGAAGCGGCTGCCGACGACCAGTACCGCGTCCGCGGAGGGCAGCAGCCGGGGTGCGGCGAGGCTGGGGAAGGCGAGGGCGTGGTGCGCCGGGACGGCGCCGCCGGCGTTGCGGCTCATGACGACCGGGGCGGACAGTTCCTCGGCCAGGGCGGTGAGAGCGGCACCGGCCCGCGAGGCGAGGACTCCCCCGCCGGCGTAGAGCAAGGGGCGGCGGGCGGTCCGTAACACTGCGGCGATCTCCGGCAGGACGTCCCGCTCCGGCGCCCCGGACACCGGAAGGCGGTCCGGGGCCTGCCCGGCAGGCACGGGGTCCGTCTCCGCCCGCGCGGTCAGCACGTCCGTCGGGATCGTCAGGCCCACCGGTCTCGGGCGGCCGGACCGCGACTGCCGTATCGCCTCGTGCACGAGACCGGGAATCGCGGCCGGTGTCCCGGCCCGCGCCGACCATTTGGTGACCGAGGCCAGGACGCCGTCCTGGTCGGGAAGTTCGTGCAGCATGCCCAGGCCCCGGCCGGCCAGCGGCGAGGGGATGTCGGCCGCCACGCACAGCATCGGCGAGGAGCAGGCGTACCCGGTGGCCACGGCGGGCAGGGCGTTGAGCACCCCGGGGCCGGGGACCACCAGGCAGACGCCGGGCCGCCCGGTGGTGCGTGCGTACGCCTCCGCCATGTGGGCCGCGCCTTGTTCGTGCCGGGCGGCGATGTACTCGATCGGCCCGCCGGCGGCCCGGGCGCGGGCCAGGGCGTCCAGGACCTGGTCGAGCTGGACGCCCGGCACGCCGAAGACATGGCGGACGCCCTCCCGCTCCAGCTGGCGGACCAGCGCCTCGGCCCCGCTCGGCGTCACCTCGCCACCGCCTTCTCACCTTGGAGTGTCGGTTCCTCGGGCGCCGACGATCTGGCGTCCCGGCGGTCCAGCCAGCTCAGTAGCGGCACCGTCATGATCGTGGTGACCAGGGCGACGAGGACCAGCGCGGTGAACAGTTCCTCGCTGACGATGCCGGCCGACAGCCCGATGTTGAGCGCGATCAGCTGCATCAGCCCGCGGGCGTTCATCAGGGCGCCGACCCGGACGGCCACCGGGGCCGGTTCGCCGCGCAGCCGGGCGGCGGCCCAGCAGCCGCCGAACTTGCCTGCCACCGCCAGGACGACCGCGGCCGCCCCGAACGCCATCACCGACGGGTCGGAGAACACGTCGAACCGGGTGTTGAGGCCGGAGTAGGTGAAGAACATCGGGACGAACACGACCTGGGTGACGGACTGGGTCGTCCGCACCAGGCGTTCGGCGGCCTCGCCGCGCGGCATGGCCATCCCGACGCAGAACGCCCCGAACACGGCGTACAGGTCGATGATGTCGGTGAACCAGGCGGCGCAGAACAGCACGGCGACGGTGAACAGCAGGCGGGTGTCGTCGCCGAGGCCGGGCCGGTTCACGATCCACGCCAGCAGGCGGCGTCCGAGCAGGAACAGCACGGCCACGAACAGCATGGAGCCGCCGACCGCCGTGAGGACGGGCTCCACCTCGCCGGAGGCCACGCTCAGCACCCCGGCGAGCATGATCCAGGCGACGGCGTCGTCGGTCGCCCCGGACGCCAGGGCGAGGGAGCCGAACCGGGAGCCGGCCAGCCCCCGTTCGGTGATGATCCTGGCCAGCATCGGGAAGGCGGTGATGGCCAGGGCCACGCCGACGAAGGCCGCCGTCACCCAGACCGAGACGCCGTCGACGAAGATGCCGACGTGGCCGTGGGCCACGAGGGTCAGGCCGACGCCCAGCGCCAGCGGGATCGCGACCCCGGCCGAGGAGACCGCGACGGCGGTGCCGGCCAGCCCGCGTCCGGCGTGCGCCCGGAACTCGTATCCGGCGGCGAACATCAGGGTCACCAGACCGATCTGCCCGGCCACGTACAGCACCGGCTTCAGTTCCGGCGGGAAGACCTCGGCGGAGACGCCAGGGGCGATGAGCCCGAACAGCGAGGGGCCGAGCAGCACGCCGGCGATCATCTCGCCGACCACGGGCGGCTGGCCGAAGCGGCCCGCCGCCAGGACGACCAGACGGCACGTCAGCAGAATCACGACGACGGCCAGGAAGAAGGCGGGAGCGAGCTCCACGGGTGTCATGGTCTCGTCCCCCTCAACGGCCGGCGGCGACGGAGGGGGCGGAACCGCCGGACGAGGCGGCGAAGTAGTTCCGGCACAGTCCCTGGCGCCGGGCGTCCCACACCATGTAGCTGCCGAGGACGAGTTGGACGAGGCTGCGCCCGACTCCCTCCCAGCGGTCGGCCAGCCCCATCACCGCGAGCCGGGTCCGCCGACGGGCCGGGGTCCAGTCCGTCGCACCGGTGCGCGGGACGAGCAGGCAGGGGCCCCGGCTGGGCAGCGACCTGGTGTGCTCCGCCGAGGACTCCAGCCGGAACCGTCGTAGCGTCTCCTCGGCCGCGATCCGCATCGTGAGGACGGCGAAGCCGCGGGCGGGGCAGGGGCGGTTGGCGGTCACCCCGAACGGGATGAAGGCGGACGGCCTGGTGTCCGGATTCAGCCACCGTTCCGGGTCGAACGGGTCTGAGCCGGACCCTTGGTACTCGGGGTAGTTGAACAGCAGGACCGACCCGGCCGGGATGGGCTTCCGGCCGTCCCGGGCTATGTCCCCCGAGGTGATCCGGTGGGCCACGCCGAAGAGCGGGAAGTGCTGCAAGGTCTCGTTGATGACCCCGTCCAGGAAGTCCGGGTCCGCCTCGCCCGACGACAGACGGTCCTGTACCGGCCGGTGCGTGGCGAGGGCCAGCAGCAGATGAGCCATCGCCTCCGACATCTGCACCACGGCTGTGTTGAAGAACGTGCCCTGCAAGTAGTACGCCTGCTCCCGCTGGGAGAGCGAGGACGGCAGCGGCACGGGCGGAGGGTCGTGGGCGAGCCGGTCCCGCAGGTGGGCGGTGAGCCGGGCCCGCCGGTCCATGTGGCGCAGGCTGGTGCACTTCAGGGCGCTGACGACGTCGTTCGCGTTGCCGGTGATCAGGTCCCGCACGGAGCGCGGGCAGGGCGCGCGGAAAACGACCTCGTAGTAGACCTCGGCCCACACGGGCATCATCAGGTCACGCAGTCTCACCCGGTGCACCCGCGTGTCGGCGGGGAGTTCGTCGAGCACCCGCCGGGTGCAGCGGCCGACCAGCTCCGTCCACTGTTCCCGGGAGAGGCCGGCCAGGATCTGCCGCGTGGTCCTGGCCACGTCGTCGTAGCGCGGTCCGGGCTCCAGGTGTTCCTGGTGCACCTCCGGGCCGGGCGACAGCCAGTACCAGAACAGGTCGGACAGCGCGGCGCCCCGGCTGCGGCCGTTGGCCGCCGGATGCCCGTACACCTTCTTGAACTCCTCGGCGGGAACCTCCCGGCCCGGCGCCCGGATGCCCTCCTCGCCGCCCACCCAGGCGAAGATGCGTACCCGCAGCGCGATCACCGCTCGGGGCAGCCAGTACGGCAGACCGACCACCAGGGCCACGATCGCGCCGGTGATCAGCCATCCGGTGGGGCTCATGCGACCACCCCACCGAATCGGTTGTCCGCTCCCGGGACCACGGCCGGGCCCGCTGCGGGCCCCCAGGCGGGCACCCGGACCAGATCGGGCGTCAGGTCGGCGAGCCCGGACGCCCCGCACAGGGCCATGGTGTCGTCGAGCTCCTCCCGCAGCAGTTCCAGCAGCCGTCGTACGCCCTTCTCACCGCCCTCGGCCAGGGCCCACATCACGGGCCGGCCGATGCCCACGGCGGACGCGCCGAGCGCCAGCGCCTTGACCGCGTCGGTGCCGCGCCGGATGCCGCCGTCCAGCACGACCGGGATGCGGCCCGCGACGGCGGCGAGGATCTCGGGCAGCAGTTCCAGCGTGGCGGGGACGGTGTCGAGTTGGCGGCCGCCGTGGTTGGACAGCAGCAGCCCGTCGACACCGTGCCGGACCGCGAGCCGGGCGTCCTCGGGGTGCAGCACGCCCTTGAGCAGGATCGGCAGGTTCGTGACGCCACGCAGCCAGGTGATGTGCTCCCAGTTCAGCTCCGGTGACATGGCGATCTGCCGTACGTGCCCGCGCTCGCCGTCGCGCAGGTCCACCAGGTTCTCGCAGCGCAGTCCGGGCGGCAGGTCGTGGAAGCCGTTGCGCCGGTTGCGTTCGCCGGCACCCAGCACCGGGGAGTCGACGGTGACCACCAGGGCCGCGCATCCGGCGTCGGTGGCCCGCCGTACCAGCGCCTCGGTGAGCTCCAGGTCGGGCTGGATGTAGAGCTGGAACCACAGCGGTACGTCGTCGTCGGTCGCGCGGACCGCGGCGGCTATCTCGCCCACCGCCACCGTGGACGCCATGCTCACGATCATGATCGCGCCGGCGGCGGCCGCGGCCCGCGCGGTCGCCAGCTCCCCTTCCGGATCGACCAGTTTGTGGAAGGCGGTCGGGGAGAGCAGGACCGGCAGTCGCGCGCGGCTGCCGAGCAGGTCGAGGTCCAGCTCACGTGCGGTGCTCCCCCGCAGTACCCGGGGCAGCAGCTGCAGCCGCCCGAACACCGCCTCGTTGGCCCGTACGGTGATCTCGTCCCGTGCACCGCCGGCGATGAAGTCGGCGTACACGGGGTCGAGTTTGGCGCGCGCCGCGGTCTCGAAGTCGTGGACGGTGTACTGCACGCCGCTCACCGCCCGGCGGGGCTCGGCCGGCGGTCCAGCTCGCGGGCGAAGAACTCGGCCAGCGGGGCCTGGTGGACCTCCGGGTGGTCCCACTCGTTCTCGAGGTTCTCGGCCATGTGATGCGTGCCCAGCAGCTCGCCGCCGCGGAAGTGGCGGATCACCGGGTGCAGATAGGCCGCGTCGAAGGCGTCGTCGACCGAATTCTGGGCGGTGCGGCGCACCGTGATGTCGAAGGGGTCGACCTTGTCGTGGTCGGGCCCGTACTCCAGGGTGACGGTGAAATAGTCGCCGTTCTCGGTGAGTTCGCTCTCGTGGGCGTACGCGACCGGGACTTCCTCGTGGTAGCGGGCCGGTTCGCCCGGTGCCGTGACGATCAGGTCCCCGATCACGGCGAACTGCTGCCACAGCGCCGAGCTGCGGTTGACCCGGGCCACCACGGCGTCCGCCAGCGCGGACGGGGACGTTTCCAGTGGCTGCCGCGGCCAGGGCCGGTCGTGGTGGCGCTCGTCGAGGATGCGGCTCAAAGCGCGTACGGCGTAGCGGAATCCGTGGATGAAGCCGCCGGTGGACTTCTTGAAGTCCCGCTGCTGCATCAGGGTGCCCGCGAAGTACAGGCCGGGCACGTTCACCGACTCGTATGCCGGGGAGAGGGCGGCGAAGCGGTCGTTGATGACCAGCTCGGGCCGGCACTCCGGGTCGAACACCGAGGCGTCGAAGCGGAAGCCGGTGCACACGACGACCCGGTCGTAGCGCAGTTCCTTCACGACCTCGTCGGCGCGGGAGAAGCTGAACCGAACGCGGTAGCCCCCGGCGGCGTCCTTGTCGGCCTTCTCGATCGACAGCACGTCGCCGTCCAGCAGGGCGTTCTGCGACTTGAGCTGGTAGGTGTCGAGGAAGTTGTTGTTGACCGCGCGCAGATGACCGACGAAGTGGGTGTTCCAGGCCATCCGTATGGAGTGCGGGCCGGCGACGTGGATCACCGCGGCGGTCTCGACGAGGTTGTCCGCGGTCTCCAGTGCCGAGTTGCCCTTGCCGAGGATCAGGACGCGCTGGTCGATGAACTCCTGGGGATCCACGGATACGACGGAGTAGTCCTCGGCGGTCTCGATGCCGGGGATGTCCGGGGTGTTGGGCCGGGTCACCCCGGTGGCCATGATCACCCGGCGGCTGCGATGCTCCTGCCCGTGCTGGTCGGTGACGACGAATCCGCCGTCGGCATCGCGACGGATCCGCTCCGCCCGGGTGTCGTAGGCGATGTCCAACTTGAACGCCTCGGCGAAGTCGGCGAGATAACGCACCAGGTCGTCGGCGTGTGGGAAGTAGCGCTTGCTGTAACGGGAGAACAGCAGCCGGTCGTCCGGGGACAGCAGGGAGTTCCAGTCCATCCGCAGGTTCAACTCGGGATCGTCGGTGCCGTTGTACACCTTGTTGATGGAGATCAGCTTGCGGTGGCGGGGAAAGGTGCGGAAGAAGGTCCCTGGCGCCTGGCCGCTCTCCAGGATCCGGTATCCGTGCCCGGCCTCCTGGAGTAACTGCCCGAGCTGGAGCCCGGCGGGTCCGGCGCCGATCACGAGGTAATCGAGGGGCTCGCTGTGCGTGGAGTTCACGGATCTCTCCTTCTGCTCCGGGCGGGGGGGCAGGCCCGGGCCGGTGGGGGGTGAGACGTGGAAGGGCACGGTGCGTGAACGCGGGAAACGGCGGGCGACGTGCGCGGCGTGATGCCTGCCGGTGGGCCCCACAGGCGGACACGAGGGTGGACGCGTCCGGTCACCGGGGTGGGTGACATGTGCCCACCTCCGTTGAGCGGCGCGAATCCAGGGACGCGTGCCGGGAGGCGAGGTGGGCCGAGACGGGTCAGCCGACCGGCCGGTACGGTCGTGCCGCACGAACGGGAGGAGAGGTTCGGGAAGCGTTCGCAGTGGCAGCCGAGGACGGCACATCCGCACGTTCTGGCAGGGGCATGACAGGCCCTTCCATCGGATTTCCCTTTGAAATCTCAACGAGCACGGTAGTGACGTGTGACAGGCCGGGGCAACAGTGCCTCAGAGATGACAGGGATTCGACAGGTGCCGTTCCAGGCTCACCGGGCGGCCACGCCCTTCGCCGGGGCACAGCAGGAGCAGCCGGGGCCGCGGCCACAGCCGCCCCGTGCCTCGCCGGCCGCCTCGACGCCTGCGACACAGAAGGGCATGACCGCCAGGGACAGGGCCGCCAGCACGGTGCCGGGCGTGGAATGTTAAGAAGGACAGCGCGATGATGCGCAGGGCCGTCTTCTCGCGGGCTTCGCGGAGGGCGTGGTCGGCCCCTACGGCGAGGAACGGGCCGAGCGGGTCGTCCAGGGCGTGGCCGAGGCGGGCGTCCGCCAACTCGTAGCGCGTGCGGCGGCCTTCGGGGGCGACGACGACGCCGCAGTCGCGCAGGCAGGCGAGGTGGTTCGGCAGCCGGGTGCGGGAGACCCGCAACTCCTCGGCCAGGTCGGCCGGATGAGCGGGCGCCTTGCGCAGGGCGAGCAGGACGCGGCAGCGGATCGGGGCGGCGAGCGCGGTCGCCGAGGTCCCGGCCGGCACCGCCCGCTCCCGGCCCGAACCGCCCCCACCCAAACAATCCACGGTCTTCCGAATCCAGGAAACCCCGTACCATAACGGCCGGCCCAAGAGACTGGCCGAAACGCCATGGCGCGGTCGGCCGGGATTCCCAACTCACCTGAGCACGGGGCGCGTTCGCCTAGGTTGGAGTCCTGATCACCAACGCCCATGTGCAGGAGGCCTCGCTGTGTCGGACGCCAACACCCGGACCACCGCCGGTGCGGGGACACCCGACCGGATCGACACGACCAGGCCGCACTCGGCCCGCTTCTGGAACTACTTCGTCGGCGGCAAGGACAACTACGAGGTCGACCGGGAGATCGGGGACCACATCAAGGAGATCTTCCCCGGCCTCGTCGACGTGGCGGTCACGAGCCGGCACTTCCTGGGGCGTGCCGTCCGCCACCTGGCCGGCGAACAGGGCACCCGTCAGTTCCTGGACGTCGGCACGGGCCTGCCGACCGCCGACAACACCCATGAAGTGGCGCAGCGCGTGGCCCCGGACGCCCGGATCGTGTACGTCGACAACGACCCCATCGTGCTGGCCCACGCCAACGCCCTGCTCACGAGCACGCCCGAGGGAAAGACCGCCTATCTGGACGCCGACCTCCACGACCCGGACGCCGTCCTCGAAGCCGCCGCGGGCACCCTCGACTTCTCCCGGCCGGTCGCCTTGATGATCCTCAACACGCTGGGTCACGTCGCCGACTACGAGCAGGCGCGCGAGCTGGTGCGCCGGCTCATGGCGGGCCTCCCGTCGGGAAGCCATCTGGTGATCAGCGACAGCACGGCCACCAGCGAGGGCATGATCGCCGCGTCGGCGGCGTACAACGCGAGCGGTGCGGTGCCGTATTACGTGCGCAGCATCGGGGAGATCGCCGGGTTCTTCGACGGGCTGGAGTTGGTGGACCCCGGCGTCGTCCAGGTCACGGAGTGGCGTCCGGAACCGAGTGATTCGGCCCACCCGGCCGACCCCGCTGCCTCTGTGGATGCCTACTGCGGAGTGGGGCGCAAGCCGTAACGTCCCGGATCCCTTGTCCGTACGCGCGAGACGGTCGGCTCGCGACGGGTGCGACGCCCACGGAGAGAGGCCGCCCAGGTAGAAATGCGTATCAGGTCGATGATCACCTCGGACTCCCCCGCGGCTTCCGTGGCCGTCTCGGGGGACGAGCACGACCTGCTCTCCTTCGGTGCCGCCCGCTTATCCGGCGACGGAGAATGCGGCGGTGCGGCCGGGGCGCAGGGCCGGGTGGCACATCTCGGCAGGGCCACACCCGGCGCGGCCGCGGCCGACCGCGGACGCGTCCGCCTCGTCCGCCTGCGGGCCGGTGTCCCCGGCGGCGAGGAGAGTGGGCGGGGCGTCCACCGGGTCGCCAGCGACCATCACGATGACCTCTGGCGACCGCATGCCGAAGGCCCGGCCACCGGAGGTTCCCCGGCGACCCGGCCTCGGCGCGAGCCGGTATCAGCTGCCGTTGAGCCGCGCGCGCAGGAGTCCCTTGCCCAGTTCGGCGCCCTTGCGGCTGTCCGCCTGAGCCTTGCGGAACAGGTCGACGACCTCGGTGTCCTTCTCGCGCTCCGCGTCCTGAATGTAGGTCTCCAGGCGCAGCGCGTTGCTCAGGCACGCCTCCACGTACCAGATGAGGTTGTAGTCCTTGTCCGGCGTACCGGTCACGCCGCCGGTCTCCGTGCTGCTGGTCATTCGGACCTCCTCCAGCGGTTGTCGTTCCGGGACGGCCCGAGTACCCCTCCTCCGGCCGGGCACACCGCCTGGCAGTACTGTGCCGCCGGTGATCGAATGGCCGGACCTGGCGGCCGGCGGTCTCACCATCGGCACCGACACACTGTGGGGCGACAACAGCCGTACGCCGACGCGGACTTGGCCTCCGACCGCTGCGACCGGACCATGAGGCGAGCACTCTCGCGCGCCGCCCCGAGCAGGCCGCGGCTCAGCCCTCGCTCCCCCGACCAGCCAGGAGATCCGTCGTGACCATGACCGACCGCGTCGCCCTCGATCCGTTCGGCGCCGACATCGCCGGCGAGAGTGCCCGGCTGCGCGCCCTCGGCCCGATCGTGCCGGTGGAGCTGCCCGGCGGCATCCCCGCCTGGGCGCCCACCGGCTACGACCTCCTCAAGGAGCTGATCCTCGATCCGCGGGTCAGCAAGGACCCCCGTAAGCACTGGAAGCTGTGGCCGGAGATCGGGCAGCATCCCTCCTGGGGGTGGGTGCTTGGCTGGGTGGGCGTGGTCAACATGCTCTCCACGTACGGCGCCGACCACGTGCGGCTGCGCAAACTGGTGGCGCCGAGCTTCACGCACCGGCGCACCGAGGCGATGCGGCCGCGGGTGGAGGCGATCACCGCGCAACTGCTCGACGCGCTGGACGCGGCCGACACCGACGTGGTCGATCTGCGGGCCGGGCTCGCCCATCCCCTGCCGATGCGGATCATGTGCGAACTCTTCGGAGTTCCCGAGGAGTTGCGGGCGGACACCGGCCGGCTGATCGCGGCCATCATGGACACCTCCGACCCGAGCCCGGAGCACGCCGCGTCCGTGCAACGGCAGATCGGCACGGTGCTGCCCGCGCTGATCGCCCACCGCGGCCGGCATCCCGGCGACGACCTGACCACCGAGCTGATCCGCGTACGGGACGAGGACGGCGACCGGCTCAGCGACGAGGAGCTGCTGTACACCCTGCTGCTGGTGATCGGCGCCGGATTCGAGACCACCGTCAACCTCATCGGCAACGCGGTCGTCGCGCTGCTCCGGCATCCCGCGCAGCTGTCGGCCGTGCGGTCCGGGGAGATCGGCTGGGACGCCGTCGTGGACGAGACGTTGCGGGTCCAGCCCTCCATCGCCTCGCTGCCACTGCGGTTCGCCGTCACCGACCTCGCCGTCGGCGGCGTCACCGTCCCGGCCGGAGACGCCATCATCACGACGTACGCCGCCGCCGGACTGGATCCCGCGCACTACGGGCCGGACGCGGACGCCTTCGACGCCGCGCGCGGTGCCGAGGACCATCTGGCGTTCGGGATCGGCGTGCACCGGTGCGTCGGGGCGCCGCTGGCCCGGCTGGAGGCCCTCACCGCACTGCCCGCGCTGTTCGACCGATTTCCCGGCCTGCGCCTCGCCGTCGCCGAGGGCGGGCTGCGGCAGGTGCCGTCCTTCATCGCCTTCGGCTGGCAGGAGATCCCCGTGCGATTGCGCGGGTGAAGACGCCGCGTCACGGGAGCGCGACCGGTCCCCCGTTCCGGTCGTGCCCCCGCGGTGCCTAGAACTTACGTGCCTGCGGGAACCCTTGTGAATCGCACCGATGCCCGCTGCGCCGCCCCGGGGGCTCACCCGTGCACAGGTGAGTCCGGATGGCCCGGTTTCGTCCGGTCGAGGACGGGTGGTTCGAGGTCCCCGACGGCCAGATGGGCGAGGACGACCTCGTAGAGGTCGCTGCCGGCGGCGAGGAGCCGGCGTTCGAGGACGGGTTCCGCACTGCGGACGTGCTCCCTCACGGTTTGCGCGTGCATGCCAAGCGTCTGGGCGGCTCGCTCGGAGTTGCCTCCGGCGACGATCCAGGTGCGCAGCGTCCGGCGCAGGTCCCGGGCGTCCGGGTCCAGCCGGCCCAGCAGGTCGTGCGCCCAGGACCGTACGGCGGTCCCGGCGAGCAGATCGGCGAGCCGGGGACGGTCCGGCCGCGCACCATCGGGCTCGGGCGGTGCCTCGACGAGGCCGACCTGGGTGTTCAGCGCCAGGTGGGCGACGGCGCGGACGGTCAGGTCGGAGAAGTCCGTGCGCAGCAGGGTTTCGACGCGCTCCATGCGGGCGCGCACGGTGTTGCGGCTCACGCCGAGGACCTTCGCCGCGCTGACTGCGGTGAACTCCAGGCCGAGCCGTGTGGTGGCGAGGAGTTCGGCGCGCGTGTGGTGCGGCAGCGTGTCGAGCGGGCGCAGCACGCGGGCGGTCCAGTCGCGGAGCGAGCCTGGGTCCATCAGGCGTTCGGGGTGGGTGCGTTCGGCGTACACCGCGGCCTTGTCCGGCCGGAAGTGTGCGACGGCGAGGGCGCTGACGGCCTGTCCGTAGGCGGTGGCGGTCCGGGCGAGGCTCTGCGGGACGCTGCCGCCGAGGAACGTGCCGGGGTTCCGGTCGATCAGCGACCGCAGTGCCTCGCCCGCGACCTCGCCGGGCATCACGACGATCACGTGCTCGTCCATCGCGGGGCAGCGCACGACCAGCGCTCGCTCCTGCGTCGCGTCGAGGCACTGCTCGGCGAGCCGGTCGCGCTCCTCGGGGGTGCCTTCGAGTACGTAGACGATGGCCGTGTCGGTGTCGAGCAGGCCGGGCCACAGGCCCGCGGCGACGCGGCGCGCCGCGACGGTGTCCTCCACCATCAGCAGTTGCAGGATCGCCAGCCGCAGATCGGACGTCGCCCGCGCCAGGCGGCGTCCGGCCGCGGTCGTCTCGCGTGCCCGCAGCAGGAGTTCGACGACCTGGGCGGTGTGCGTCACGATGTCGAAGGCTCGCCGGTCGAACGGGGCCGTGCGCGCCACGGCGAGTACACCGGCCGAGGCCGGCTGCGGGAGCTCCACTCGGACGAGGCGCAGGTGGCGGCCCTGTTCTTCCCATGCGGCGGTGGCGATCCGGCCGGCGACGATGTCCGCGACCAGGTCTTCGTCCAGCGGCATACGGGGGCCGGCGAGGAGGGTGCCGGCTTCGTCCTGCAGGGAGGCCGTGCCCTGGACGGTGTGTGCGAGCCAGTTGACGAGCCTGCGCACGTCACGCCCGGACGGCCGCAGATGGTCGAGCAACTCCTGCGCCCATGCCATCTCCGCGGTGTCCTTCACCTCCGTACGACGAATCCCGTCATCCCGGCCAGCCACGTCGGCCTTCCCCTCGCCCCTCGCATCGTCCACGCGTACCGCTCGGGGACGTTACCTCACCCTCCTCTGGGGGTCGCTCCGGCTCACGGTGGGCCGGTGGCGGGTGGGGTCTGGTGTCGTGCGTATGCGTGCCGGTGCCCGTCGAGCGGGAACTCGGGTGGCGCGGCGGGCAGGAGGCCGGTGTAGGCGTACCCGCACTTCCGCGCGACCCGGCAGGACGCCGTGTTGTCGACCTGATGCAGGAGTTCCAGGTACGCCACCTCGTCCTCGGAAAAGACGCCGAAAGCCCAGTCGGTCAGCGCCCGGACCGCCCGGGGCGCCACACTCCGGCCGCGTGCGTGTGCCGCCGTCCAGTAACCGACCTCGGCCGACGTGGAGTCGGCGGTACCGCGCTTGAGAATCACGTGGCCCACGAGCCGGCCGTCGCCCGTCCGGCCGCGGAATTCGACGACGGCGAACCCGAAACGCTCCCCCGCCTCCCATCCCCGCCGCTGCTCCCGAACCCACCACGCGGCGCTCGCGTCGTCGTGGACGACCGCACCAGCCCCGTGGCTCCGGGCGTCCTCCGGGTACACGCCGACGAGGTCGGCGGCGTCTGAGGGGCACCATGGCCGCAGGAGGAGCGCGGGAGCCGTCGGCGTGGCGGCCGCCTCCAGTCGTACGGCGGTCATGTCCCCGAGCGGAGCGTATGGCCGGGGCGACGTATCGGACCGACGGGACGGCCGGCTCATCGAGCTGCCCTCGCCCGCAGTGCCGTCACCGACCAGTCGAGCGCCGGTGTGCGGCGCTCCGGTGGGGGCCAGCCGTTGATCAGGGCCAGGAGCTCGAAGTACCGGTCGGTGCGTGGGTCGTTGGCGGTGTCCAGGCGGTGCAGCAGACGTCGGTGCAGGGCGGGGTCGTCGGGGTGGTCGAGGGCGCGGGCGCAGTGTGCAGTGAGTGCCGCGACGACCGGGGCGGCCTCGGCGGAATCGGGTGTGATTCCGCGGGCCACGGCGGCTCCGGCGTGGTCGCGGGCGAGCGCGACGAGGTCCGGGCGCGGCGGTGCGGAGCCGCCCGGGGGCAGGTCGGCCAGATAGTCCTCGGCCATGCGTCTCACTCCGGTGCGGAAGCCCGGGTCCAGGGCGAGTTCGGCCAGCTCCACCCATGCCTCGATCTGCTCTTCCGTGGGGTTGTCGGGGAGTTCGGGTGTCATGGAACGGCGGATCGCCGCGTACGCGGGCCCGCCGTCGAGGTCCGCGAGGACGGCGTCGAGGAAGTCTCCGATCAGTCGGTGGCGTTCCGCCGCGGAGAGTCGGGCGAGTTCGTGCATGCGTCGGGTCTCCTCCGGGGTGGGTCGGCGTCTTGCCACGGCCGTCAGCACCGCCCGTCGCAGACGCAGGACGCCGATCTGCGCGTCCAGCGCCGCGGCGTGCCGCGCGGCGACGTCACCGAGTGTCAGTTCCCGGTCCAGGATCTGCCGGATCACGTCGAGGCCGAGATCCAGATCCCGCAGTGTCCGTACGAAGGCCAGGCGGGCGACGGCGTCGGGGCCGTAGCGACGGTAGCCGGCGGGTGTGCGGCCGGCGGGCCGCACGATGCCGTGATCGGAGTAGAACCGGATGGTCTTCACCGTCAGGCCGGTGCGCCGGGCCAGTTCACCGATCGAGTACACGCCGTCTCCGTCGTCCATGACCTCACCTTCGTGTCTCCCCCCGGGGGAGACTCAAGTCCGCGCCTTGGGCCCGGCGTTGAGTCGGCCGGGAACGGAACCCACACAGCGCCACCCCCCGCGCTCCCCACCCACCGCCCCCGTACGGCATAAGCTCGCCGAATGGCGAAGTACTTCGACGTGCACCCCGACAATCCCCAGCCCCGCACCATCGCCCAGGTCGCCGACAGCGTCCGGTCGGGTGCGCTGATCGCGTATCCGACGGACTCCTGCTACGCGCTGGGCTGCCGGCTGGGCAGCCGTGACGGCATCGACCGGATCCGTACGATCCGCAAGCTGGACGACCGGCACCATTTCACCCTCGTCTGCCAGGACTTCTCGCAGCTCGGCCAGTTCGTACGGGTCGACAACGACGTGTTCCGCACGATCAAGGCGTCGACGCCTGGCAGCTACACCTTCATCCTGCCCGCGACGAAGGAGGTGCCGCGCATGCTCCAGCACCCCAAGAAGAAGACGGTCGGCGTGCGCATCCCCGATCACGTCGTCACCCAGGCCCTGCTCACCGAGCTCGGCGAGCCGCTGCTGTCCAGCACTCTGCTCCTGCCCGACGAGGAGGAGCCGATGACGCAGGGCTGGGAGATCAAGGACCGGCTGGACCACGTCCTGGACGCGGTGGTCGACTCCGGGGACTGCGGCACCGAGCCGACGACGGTCATCGACTTCTCCGGCGGCGAGGCCGAGATCGTACGGCGGGGGGCGGGCGACACGGCACGGTTCGAGTGAGCCCCCGGGCCCGCGGCCCCGGCGTGGGGGTGGCTGCGGCGTCCGGAATGTCGCGTGTCACCATGATCTCGACCTGTCCCGCCGCAGGTGGCCCGGCAGGTTCTTCGCCGACTCCCCCATGCAGAGAGGCAGCCCCGGACATGAACGCCACACAGGGAACCGCTGTCGACATCCCCACCGAGGACGGCACCGCCGACGCCTATCTGGCCCACCCCGGCGACGGCAGTCCCCATCCCGCGGTCCTGCTCTACATGGACGCCTTCGGGCTGCGCCCGCGGCTGACGTCCATGGCGGACCGGCTGGCCGGGCACGGATACACGGTCCTGGTGCCCAACGTGTTCTACCGGCATGGACGTACGCCCGTCGTCGAGTTGCCGGAGTTCATCGATCCGGGCGCGCGGCCGGAGATCTTCGAGCGCCTCGGCCCGATCATGCGGGCGCTGACGCCGGAGCTCGCCATGCGGGACGCCGGTGCCTATCTGCGCTGGCTGGCCGACCGCCCCGAGGCCGCCGCCGGCCCGGTCGCCCTCACCGGCTACTGCATGGGCGCCCGGCTCTCCCTGCTCACCGCGGGCACCTACCCGGAGCGGGTCGCCGCGGCGGCCGGCTTCCACGGCGGGGGCCTGGCTACCGACGCGCCGGACAGCCCGCATCTGGTGGCCGACAACATCACCGCCGAGCTGTACTTCGGCCACGCCGACGAGGACCCGTCGCTGCCCGTCGAGCAGATCGAGCGCCTGGAGGAGGCCCTGACCAAGGCCGGCGTCCGGCACCGCTGCGAGGCCTATCCCGGCGCGCACCACGGTTTCACACAGGCCGACACCGCCTCGTACGACCGTGCGGCGGACGAGCGGCACTGGGACGCCCTGCTCGATCTCCTGAAGCGCACGTTCTGACCCGGCGGCAGGGCGTGTCGAGGCACGGCGCGCCGAGGCACGCCGTGCCGAGGAGCGTGCCACATCGAACGCGCCGAAGGGCGTGGCTGGCTGGAACTCATCGCTGTGTGACCGGAGTCGATCCCTGGTGTGCAGCTGGTGAGCAGGAGTTCGCCACCTACCCCCGGTAAGCCCTTGCTTTGCCCGTCCATGACCCGTAACCCTTCCCCGACAACCAGCCACGAACTCGGGGGGAGTTGGCTATGGAAGGCACAGTTGACGGGTTCCGCTACGGAGCGGTAACCCCTGTGGCGGCCTATCTGATGGCGTGTTTGGGCGGGGCTCTGGGCCTGCGCTGCATCGTCCGGACGCTGCTCGGCGGGCAGTCGTGGAAAGCCGGCTGGCTGGCGCTCGGCGCCGCCTCGATCGGCTGCGGCATCTGGACGATGCACTTCATCGCCATGATCGGTTTCCAGGTCGAGGAGACCCGGATCCGTTACGACGTGGGCCTGACGGTGCTCAGTCTCGCCGTGGCGATCGTCGTGGTCGGCATCGGCGTGTTCACCGTGGGCTATCGCGGCGCCCGCACCTCCACGCTGGCCATCGCGGGCGTCATCACCGGGTTAGGTGTCGCCGCGATGCACTACCTGGGCATGGCGGCGATGCACCTCAACGGCGACATCCGCTACACCCCGTCCGTCGTCGCGCTCTCCGTGGTGATCGCGATCATCGCCGCCACCGCGGCCCTGTGGGCGGCCGTCTCGATCCGCGGCTTCGTGACGAGCTTAGGGGCCAGTCTCATCATGGGCGTGGCCGTGTCCGGGATGCACTACACGGGAATGGCCTCCGTCAGCGTCCATGTGCACGACACGACGGGCGGCACCTGGGCCGGCGACTCGCCCATCTCGCTGCTGCTGCCCATGCTGCTGGGGCCCGTCATCTTCCTTCTTCTGGCCGGCGTGGTGGTGATGTTCGACCCGCTGCTGGTCCTGAGCGACGGCGACCGGAAACCTCCCGCCTCCTCACGGCGTGCCACCCGGACCGCACCTGCCGAGCCTCCCGCGCCGGAGCCCGGCTCCCCCTTCGAGACCGCGGCGGGCGCCGCACGGGCTCAGCGAGATCAGTCGACGGCGCCGTCGCACGCCCACCGTTGGTGAACCCCGGTTCGCCGGGCGGGGCTTCGGCCGGTCTAGATCATTGTTACGGTGCACCGGTGTCTGACTCTTCACGCGATACCGCCGAAGGCGCCGGCTGGGGCACCGCGGAACACGGTGCGTACAAGCGGCTGATGCCGCACAAGGCCGAGAAGCTCTCGTGGCTCAACCCGAAGACGCTGTGGGTCTCCCGCAACGGCGTGGTGGCGTCCTGGTTCGGGGACCCCACGGGCCGTACCCGCACCAGGTGGGTGGCGCAGCGGGCGGCGGCCGGCGCCCCCGCCGACAAGGTGATCCGGCGCGACGATCCGGACCGGTTCTCCTTCCTGGTCATCGGCGACACCGGCGAGGGCGACGACCCGCAGTACGCCGTCGTGCCGGGGTTTTTGAAGGTCGGTCAGGACACGCGGTTCGCCGTCCTCGCCAGTGACGTGATCTACCCGGTGGGCAGCGCGGACGACTACGCCACGAAGTTCTTCCGGCCGTACCAGGACTACCAGGCGCCGATCTACGCGATACCCGGCAACCACGACTGGTACGAGGACCTCGGCGGCTTCATGCGCGTCTTCTGCGACGACGCCCCGCCCCTGGCCCCCGAGCCCGCGCCCCGCCCCCTCTCGGGCGCCTGGCTGCGGTCCCTCCTGTGGCACCGGCCGCGCGCGAACGACGGCCAACGCCTGGACCAGGACAGCAAGTTGCGTTCCGCGAAGGCTCAACAGGCCGTCCAGCCGGGCCCGTACTGGGCCATCGACTCAGGGCCGGTCCGGATCATCGGCATCGACACGGGCCTGCTGGGCACCCTCGACGCCGAACAGGGCGCCTGGCTGCGCGAGGTCTCCCAGGGCCCGCGCCCGAAGATCCTCATCACGGGATCGCCCCTGTATGTGGACGGCGAGCACCACCCCTGCGCAATCGAGGGCGGCGGCACGGTGGACGACATCGTGCGCGACCCCGCCCACCACTACGTCGCGGCGATAGGCGGCGACATCCACAACTACCAGCGCTACCCCGTGCAGGTGGACGGCCGCACCATCCAGTACGTCGTCTCGGGCGGCGGCGGGGCGTTCATGCACGCCACCCACACCATCCCCCACATCTCGGTCGGGAACGTCACCGAGAAGGACTTCCGCTGCTACCCGCTGCGCGGCGACTCCCTCGCCTTCTACAGCAGGCTCTACGGCCGCCGACTGCGCCTGCGCCGCTTCTTCACCCTCACCGAGGCCGAGGCCACGGCCGTGATCGCCGAGCGGCTGGGCATCCCCCCGACCCGCACTCCGGGCGGGCCCACGCGGGTCACCTGGCGCACGCGTCTCGTGGCGAGCCTCCTGGGGGCCGGGGGCCGCCCCGACCGCACCTCGCGGTTCCGGCTCCCCGTGCGCAAGATCTACACGCAGTTGTTCTCCCCGAGCTCGGCGACGTACAGCCCGCCGTTCTTCAAGTGCTTCCTCCGCCTGGACGTCACCCCCGAGACGGTCCGGCTGCGCTGCTACGCGGCCACCGGCAACCGCGCGCAGGAGGTCGACCCGCCGGTCGAGGACGAGGTCACCATTCCACTGGTCTGACCCAGGAGTTGGGGAACACCGCTGATCACCCTCCGGTTGGCACTGCCGTACGACATGGACGACGAACGACGGAGGGGCCCATGCCGCCGACCTCACGACCGTTGCGCAAGCTCGGTTTCCTCACCATCGGCCTGTTCGACGAGGCCGATCCGCGCCGGGGACACGAGTCCACGCTGGAGATCATCGAGCTGGGCGAGCGGCTGGGCTTCGACAGCGCGTGGGTCCGCCACCGTCATCTGCAGTACGGCATCTCGTCCCCGGTCGCCGTCCTGGCGGCGGCCTCGCAGCGCACCCACCGCATCGAGCTCGGCACCGCGGTGATCCCGCTGGGCTGGGAGAACCCGCTGCGGCTGGCCGAGGACCTGGCGACCGTCGACCTGCTGTCCGGTGGCCGCCTCAACCCGGGCGTCAGCGTCGGCCCGCCGATGCACTACGAGCAGGTCAAGGACGCGCTGTACCCCGACACCGCCGACGCCGAGGACTTCGGTTACGAGCGGGTGCGGCGGCTGCTGGACTTCGTGCGGGGCAAGCCGGCCACCGACTTCAGCGGGGTCGAGGGGTTCGAAGTCTTCTCGGACCAGGTGCAGCCGCACTCCCCCGGACTTGGCCGTCGCCTGTGGTACGGCGGGGGCAGCCTCGGCTCGGCGCGGTGGGCCGGTGAGCACGGCATGAACTTCCTGACCAGCAGCGTCGTCAAGGCGGAGGACCCCGAAGGGCCGGCGGACTTCGCCGAGATCCAGCTGTCGCACATCCGCGCCTTCCGCACCGCCCACCCCGACGGCGAGGAGGCGCGCGTCTCCCAGGGCCTCGTCGTCATCCCCACCGACTCCGCCTCGCCCGAACAGCGCGTGAAGTACGAGGAGTACGCAGCGAAGCGCACCCTTCGCACCACCTCACCGCAGGGCCCGGCGCGCCTGATGTTCGCGCCCGACCTGGTCGGCACGTCGGAGGAGATCGCCGAACGGCTGGCCGCGCACGCCGCGTTCCGCGAGGTCGACGAGGTGGCGTTCGCGCTGCCGTTCACGTTCGAGCACGAGGACTACGTGCAGATCCTCACGGACATGGCGACGAAGCTGGGCCCGGCGCTGGGGTGGCGGCCCTAGGTGTGCTGTCCCGGCACGTTGGTGACAGGCGACACGCCCTTGAGTGGTCCTTGAAAGAGGTGAGGGCCTCCGGGTTCGGTGTGGATTGCGACATCTACAACCGGCAGCCAGGAGGCCCTGGTTGTCCCACCGTAACGCCCCACTGACCCCGACCGGCAGGCTGCGTCTGGCCCGGTGTGTCGTCGATGACGGCTGGCCCGTGCGGCGGGCCGCGGAACGCTTCCAGGTCAGCCACACCACCGCCGCCCGATGGGCCGGCCGTTACCGCCACCACGGCGCCCCAGGTATGCACGACCGCTCCAGCCGCCCCCACCACAGCCCGCACAAGACCCGCATCGACGTTGAAGCCCAGGTCGTGCGGCTGCGGCAGGAACACCCCATCGGCCCGGTGCGGCTGGCAGCCCGCACCGGCATCGCCGCCTCCACAGCCCACCGCATCCTGACCCGCCATGGTCTGCCCGCGCTGGCCGCCTGCGACCGGGCCACCGGCGAGCCCGTGCGCCGCTACGAACGCGCCCGGCCCGGCGAACTGGTCCACATCGATGTCAAGAAGCTCGGCCGCATCCCCGACGGCGGCGGCCACAAGGCCCTGGGCCGGGCGGCCGGCCGCAAGAACCAGGCGCGCACCGGCCGCGGCTACCTCTACCCGCACACCGCCCTGGACGATCACTCCCGCCTGGCCTGCACCGAAGACCTGCCCGACGAGAAAGCGGCCACCTGCGCCGCCTTCCCGCAACGGGCCACCGCATGGTTCAACACCTGGCGCGACACCTGCCGTGACCTGGGCACCGGCCCTCGCTGGACCCGTCCCTGGCGGCCCCAGACCAACGGGAACGTCGTACGCTTCCACCGCACTCTGCTGGAGGAGTGGGCCCACCAGCGGCCCTACACCTCGGAAGCCGAGCGGCAGGCAGTGTTTCCCGACTGGCTGGACTGGTACAACTACCACCGACCCCACACCGGCATCCGCGGCCAAACCCCAGCCAGCCGCGCCACCAACCTGTCCGGACAACACACCTAGGTCACCAGCGGCCGGGCGCGGTCCCGACGACCGGCTCCGAGGGCTTGCCGTCCACGCCGACCGGGACGTCACCGGCGAGCATCACCCGGTGCATGATCCGGGGGAAGTCGAGGTGGGCGTTGTCGCCGGGCGCCAGGTGGATGGTGGCGCGGTTGTCCCAGAAGGCCACGCTACCCGGCTCCCAGCGGAACCGGACCGTGTACTCGGGCCGGGTGGCCTGCTCCAGCAGCATGTCCAGGATCGCCCGGCTCTCGGGCCGGGAGAGGTCGGCGATCTGCTCGACGTAGTAGCCGTTGACGTACAGGATGCGCTCCCCTGTCTCGGGGTGGACGCGCACCAGCGGGTGCAGCGAGGCGACCTGGTGGTCCAGCAGGTGCCGGACGTACGTGTCGTCACCCGGCCGTGGCTGGTAGCCGACGCCCAGCCGGTGCTCGGCGCGCAGCCCGTCCACGAACTCCCGTACCGGGACGGAGAGCCCGGCGTAAGCGGCCGCCAGGTTGGACCAGGTGGTGTCGCCGCCGTAGGGAGGAACTGTCTCGGCGCGCAGGATCGTCGCGGCCGGCGGATCGATGCGGGCGCCGTGGTCGCAGTGCCAGCCGCGCAGCAGGGTGTGCCGTCGGCGTCGCAGCCATTCGTCGTGCTCCATGCCGAACCTGCCGCCCAGCTCCAGCCGGTCGGCGGTCGTCTCGATCTCGGGGAAGTCCTGCGGTGACGCGCTGCCGCGCCGCCGTAGGGCGACCGGTGCGCCGAAGCGGCGCGCGAACGCCACGTGCCCGGCGTGGTCGAGCCGCTGCCCATGGAAGAACACGACCTTCCAGCGCAGCACCGCGGCCCGGATCGCGGCGACCACGGCGTCGTCGAGGTCGGCGGCCAGATCAACGCCGGTGATCTCGGCCCCGATGTGTCCGGCGACCGGCTGCACCTCGATCCCCGTGGCCTGCTCCGAACCGTCCGCACTGGTCCTGTCCGTCGTCATGCACGCTCCGATGGTCCGTCCGTACCGGCTCGGGTCGGGCCGGCTCCCTGAAGATCGTGACAGCGTTCGCTGTGCGGGGCGACAGGGCGTCGTACGGTCATCTCCGTGTCGCGCGCCAGGGCTTGGGCGCGGTCCGGCGGTGGATGGGCCCGCCGGGCGCGTACCAGCCCGCTTTCTTGCGCACGACCGGTGAGGGGTCGCCGTCGCGGGCGCGGACCAGGGCGGCGAGGGCGTCGGGGTCGGCATGCGCCCACAGCGCGACGAGTTCCACCGCGTGGGTCCTGACGTGCGGGTCCGGATCGTCGTGCAGGAGACGGGCGGCGCGCGGCAGCAGCGTGGCACGGTCGGGGCGGCAGGAGTCGGCGTCCGGCTTGCACCGTTCGCAGGACAGGGCGTGCAGGGCGGCGATCCGCACCCGGGCGTCGGGGTCGTCGAGCCGGGCGGTCAGGTCGTCCAGCGCCTCCGGGACGAGCAGTTCGTCGAGCAGCTTGCAGCACTGCTCGCGCACCTTCCCGTCGGGGTGGGTCAGCCCTCGGCGGATGGCCGGTACGGCGGACGGGCCGCGCCGGAGCAGTGCGCGAAAGGCGTCGGGGCGGCGCGGTTCGCTGCCCAGCGCGTCGACGAGGACGCCGTCGGGAATGCCGGTTGTCGACATATCATCCTCCCTCCGGAACGAGTGCGCGCGCTGCTCCGGCAGTCCCAAACGGTTTTCCGGTGTGCCTGCCTCAGACGCCGACCGCCGCCCTCGTCGGCGGGCTCACCGCTCTCCCCGCCAGGAGCTGGTCGTGACGGGAGCCCGGGCCGTCGTCACCGGATGGGCACAGGTCCCACCGACGCGCGGACTGATCACCGGGCGGCGTGCAGGACGCCGGCAGCGACTCGGTCGCTGTAGCAGCGCGTCCCTAGCCGCGCAGCCGCTCGGCCGCCGCGATGTCGTTAAGACCTCCGAACAGCGCGCCGTCCTTCGGTGCCTCTGCTCCAGCAGAAGGCGTGCGGCCGTACGGCCTTCGGCGCGCTCGGCGGGGACGACGGCGGGCAGCCATGGCGACCCGCCACAGCCGGGCCCGTGAAGGGCGAGGACGCGATCTCGCCGGTGACCAGGCCGATCATCGCCGTACGGCGGCGGAGCAGGCCGCGCGGGCGACGGGGGCCGGGCGGTAACCGAGCCGCACGGCGGACCGCCGGTCCGGTTGATCACCGCTCACCCTGTCCGCGACGCTGGGCGTACGACACAGTCAAGGGAAGGTCCGACAGTGAGCAGCATCCCGACGCACACGCTCAACGACGGCACGACGATCCCCGCCCTCGGCCTCGGCACCTGGCCGATGGACGACATGCGAGCCGAGCAGGCGGTACGCAGTGCGCTGGAGGCGGGTTACCGCCTGGTCGACACGGCGACGAACTACCGCAACGAGACCGGTGTCGGCCGTGGCGTGGCCGGCAGCGGAGTCCCTCGCGAGGAGCTCGTGGTGACGACCAAGCTCCCCGGCCGGCACCACGGCTACGAGGAGACCCTGGCCTCCTTCGAGGAGTCCCGCGCGCGCCTGGGCCTGGAGTACGTCGATCTGTATCTCATCCACTGGCCGCTCCCCCGCGTCGGCAAGTACGTCGACTCGTGGAAGGCCATGATCAAGCTGCGCGAGGAGGGCCTCGTCCGGTCCATCGGCGTCTCCAACTTCACGGCCGAGCACATCGAACGGCTGGAGAAGGAGACCGGGGTCCTTCCCTCCGTCAACCAGATCGAGCTGCACCCCTTCTTCCCGCAGGAAGAGCTGCGCGCCTTCCACGCCGGCAAGGGCATCCTCACCGAGAGCTGGAGCCCGCTGGGCCGGGGCACATCGCTGCTGGACGATCCCGTCGTCGGCACGATCGCCGAGGCCCACGGGGTGACGCCCGGCCAGGTTGTCCTGCGCTGGCACATCCAGCTCGGCGCGCTCCCCATCCCGAAGTCGGGGAACCCCGAGCGGCAGCGCGAGAACCTCGACGTCTTCGGCTTCGAACTGGACCCGGCCCAGATGACGGCGATCGCCGACCGCGCCCACCGGCGTATCGGCGGTGATCCGGAGGTGCACGAGGAGTTCTGACCCCTCGCCGGGGTACTCGGGGCGGTCGAGGAAGGAGGCGACCGTGGCTGAGCGCGACCGGCTGCGGGACTACCGCGGCAAACGTGACTTCGGCCGGACCGGTGAGCCGAAGGGGCAGCAGGCTTCCTCGGGCGAGGAACCCCGGTTCGTCGTGCAGATCCATGACGCCCGCACCATGCACTTCGACTTCCGGCTCCAGGTCGACGACGTACTGAAGTCCTGGTCGGTCCCCAAGGGACCGTCCGACGATCCCCACGACAAGCGGCTCGCCGTGCCGACCGAGGATCACCCGCTGGAGTACGAGGAGTTCGAGGGTGTGATCCCGGAGGGCGAGTACGGCGGCGGCACGGTGATCGTCTGGGATCACGGCACGTACGAGCCGCTGAGCCACGACCGGAAGGGACGGTCCGTCGACTTCGGGGAGTCGCTGGAGCACGGGCACGCGACGTTCCGGCTGCACGGGTCGAAGCTGCACGGCGAGTACGCCCTGACCCGGTTCCGCGGCGGGAAGGACGAGTCCTGGCTGCTGGTGAAGAAGGCCGAGGGCCGCGCTCACGGGCACGGAACCCCCGACCCGCGCCGGGCCCGTTCCGTGCGCTCGGGCCGTACCCTCGCCCAGGTCGCCGCCGACGGCCCGGAGTGACGCCCGGCTCGGCAACGCTGTCTCTTCGGCTTCAGAGGCTGTCCAGGGAGGCCAGGACGGGGTCGGGCGCTGTGCATTGGCCGGGCTTTGGCTCTGGTCGGTGTTGATGGGCCGGCGCAGGGAGTGGATTGTGCGTGCCTGTTCGCGTGTACGGGCTGCTGCTCGCTTTCCTGTTCCTGATCGACGAGTCGCTGGAAGAGTGGGGGATCGACCGGGCGACCACCGCGGCGGAGGACATCGGGCTGCTGCTCTACCGGCGCATGGTGTTGCACGAGCGGGAGCACATCCGGGATGAGGCGCTGCTGCGTGATCTCATAGCGGCTGACCCCGCCGTCCGTGCTCGGGCCAGAGAAGAGATCGACGAGGAAGGTCTGCCGAAGTCCGTCCCACTGCAGGATCTGGGTGCCGCCGATGATGATGGCGTACAGCGCGAAGAGGGTCATCACCACGGACGGCGCCGCCGGGAACACGCCGAGGATCAACACCGAGGTACGCGGCTCCGCTGTCGGCCTGGCCTCCTCAGCCAGCCGTATCGGCGCCGCCGTCGGCACCTACCGGCTCCCTGGCTCTGACCGGCTGGGGTATCGGCGGCGCCATGCTCACCGCCGCGACCATCAGCCTGGTCGGCCCCGCCGTATCCATCGTCTGGGCACCCGAGACACGCGGCCTGGCCCGGCATGAATCCGCCGCCCCGAGTTCCCGGACCCAGGCGACACCCGCCATGGCCGGCCACTCCTGACCCGCCGCTGGGGAGAGCTGCGAGCCCGGCCTTCGACGACCACCGCGGTCCTGCCCCCCGGAGCAGGAGGTGGGTGGGTTCCGCTGGACGTCCGTGCCGCCGACACGGGAGCGGGCAGCGGCCTGAGCGGGCTGTCCCTTCGAGTGATCAGAAGGGCGTCAGCGACTGCTCGGCCCAGATGGTCTTGCCGTTGCCGGTCTGCCGGCTGCCCCAGCGCTGGGTGAGCTGGGCGACCAGGAGCAGGCCGCGGCCTCCTTCGTCGAAGGCGTGGGCCCGGCGCAGGTGCGGGGAGGTGGAACTGCCGTCGGAGACCTCGCAGATGAGGGTGCGGTCCCGGATCAGCCGCAGCTGGATGGGGGGCTCGCCGTAGCGGATCGCGTTGGTGACCAGTTCGCTGACGACGAGTTCGGTGACGAAGGCCGCCTCGTCCAGTCCCCACTCCGTCAGTTGCTCGGTGGCGGCCTGCCGGGTGGCGGCCACATGGGCGGGGTCGGGCTCCACGTCCCAGGTGGCGACACGGTCCGCGCCCAGCGCCCGGGTGCGGGCCAGCAGCAGGGCCACGTCGTCGGTGGGCTCCTCCGGGAGCACGGCCTTCAGCACGGTGTCGCACAGGGCGTCGAGGGTGCCGGCGCGCGCGGTCAGGGCCCGGCACAGCTCGTCGGTGGCATGGTCGACATCGCGGTCCCGGTCCTCGATGAGACCGTCCGTGTACAGGGCGACGACGGCGCCCTCGGGCAGCTCCAATTCGGTCGCCTCGAAGGGCAGGCCTCCGACACCGAGCGGGGGTCCCGCGGCCAGCGGGATGAGCTGTGCCGTGCCGTCGGGCAACAGCAGGGCCGGGGGTGGATGGCCCGCGGCGGCCAGGTTGAGGCGGCGGGAGACGGGATCGTAGACGGAGTAGAGGCAGGTGGCGCCCAGTTCCGCCACCTCGTCGCCGCGGTCGTCGGCCGCCAGGTGGGTGACCAGGTCGTCGAGGTGGGTGAGGAGTTCGTCCGGCGGGAGGTCCACGTCGGCGAGGGTGCGGACGGCCGTGCACAGGCGTCCCATGGTCGCCGACGAGGCGATGCCGTGGCCGACGACGTCACCGACGACCAGGGCGACCCGGCTGCCGGACAGCGGGATCACGTCGAACCAGTCGCCGCCGATGCCGGCCAGCGAGCCCGACGGCAGATAGCGGTGGGCCACCTCGACCGCCGCCTGTCCGGGCAGACCCCGGGGCAGCAGGCTGTGCTGCAGGGCCAGGGCGGTGGTGCGTTCGCGGGCGAAGCGGCGGGCGTTGTCGATGCAGACGGCGGCGCGGCTGGCGAGTTCCTCGGCCAGGACGACGTCGTCGGCGCCGTAGTCGTCGGGGTGGGCGATGCGGATGGCCACCGCGACGCCCAGTGTGGTGCCCCGGGCCCGCAGCGGCACCGCGAGCATCGAGTGGACGCCCCTGCGGTGGCGGCGGCCCGCGGGGGCCCGTGCGTTGCGTTCGGCGACCCAGCGCATGAAGTCCGGCTCGCCCGCCTGGCTGAGGACCGCCCGCCCCTGCCGCAGCGCCCGCGCGGGCGGCGAGTACCCGGGATAGACGTCCACCTCGCCCAGGCGTACAGCCGCCTCCGGGGTGCCCTCGGTGCCGGAGCCGTGGGCGACGCGGCGCAGAACGATCTCGCCGTCCAGCACCGTGGGGGACTCCTCCGCCCCGAGGACCCACTCCAGCAGGTCCACGCTGGCGAAGTCGGCGTACCGCGGTACGAGGAGTTCCACGAGTTCCTCGGCGGTGCGCACCACGTCCAGGGTGGTGCCGATCGTGGCTGATGCCTCATTGAGGAGGGCCAGCCGCTGTCTGGCCCAGTACTGCTCGGTGCTGTCGAACGCGGCCAGGGCGACCCCGGTCAGCTCGCCGGAGGCGTCCCGTACGGGCCACATCTCGGTGTTCCAGGAGTGCTCCCTGTTGAGGGAGGGGGCGCCCGTGAAGCTCTCGTAGTGGCCCGGCCGGCCCGTCTCGGCCACCTGGCGCAGCTTGTTGAGGAAGCCGCGGCTGTGTACGGCGTCCTCCACGGTGTCCAGGAAATACCGGCCGAGGAGGGTTTCCTCGGGCACTCCCATCACCCGGCAGGCCACGTCGTTGAGGCGCAGGTAGTGCTGGCGGGTGTCGAAGACGGACATCGACACCGACGCCTGTTGGAAGGCCTGCCCGGCGAGTGTCGTCTCGGGCCCTCTGGGCTGGTCGGCGGTGACCACGAAGCCGTCCGGTGCGCCGTCCGGGCCCTGCACGGGGCACGCCCGCAGGGTGAGCGTGAGGGAGGTGCCGTCACGGTGCCGCAGCACGACGCTGCCCGCCAGACTCGCCACGGCCCCGTCCGGCGGGTCCTCGGCGAGCAGCTCCCGCGCCGGCCGTCCCACGACCTCCTCGGCCGGGTATCCCGTCAGCCTCCGGGCGCCGTCGCTCCACCCCGTCACGATGCCGCGGGCATCGGTGATCGCCGCAGCGGAGGCATGCTCCATATGATCCAGGATGGTCCCTTTGCCGCACCGCATCAAGCGTGCTGCGGCAACCGGGGCACGCCCGTCACTTCCCGGGTCGCGCCCGGTGGGTGCGCAGTGCTTCGAGGGCGCGGTCGGCGTGCGCGTTCATCCGCAGTTCGCTGCGGACGACGTCCAGGACCGTCCGGTCCTCGGCTATGACGAAGGTGGTGCGCTTGGTGGGGGCGAGGGAGAAGCCTCGCTTGACACCGAGGCGTTCCCGGACCGTTCCGTCGGTGTCGGACAGCAGCGGCATGCCGAGCGTGTGGCGTCCGGCGAACTCCTGCTGGCGTTCGACGGGGTCGCCGCTGATGCCGACGGGCCGGGCGCCGACGGCGGCGAACTCGGCGGCCAGGTCGCGGAAGTGGCACGCCTGCGCGGTGCAGCCCGGGGTCAGGGCGGCGGGGTAGAAGAACAGCACCACGGGTCCGTCGGCGAGCAGGCCGGACAGGCTGCGGGGCGCGCCGGTCTCGTCCGGCAGCGTGAAGTCCTCGATGGTGTCGCCGATCTCCACACGTCCGGTCACGACCGTCCCTCCCCGGTCCGGGCGACGCTGCGCGCCCACAGCACGAGGGGCACCTGCAACGGCAGCCGTCCGATGGCCGCGGCCTTCAAGGGGGCGGGACGGTGGCGCCAGTCCACGGCCATCTTGACGTTGGCGGGGAACACCCCGACGAAGAACGCGGCCGTGGCCAGCGCGGCCGCCCGCCGGGTGCGCGGCAGGGCGACGCCCGCTGCCAGCGCCAGTTCGGCGACGCCGCTCGCGTGCGTCCAGGTCCGGGGCGCGCCCGGCAGGGCGCGCGGGATGGTCGCGTCGAACTGGCGTGGCGCGGCGAAGTGGGCGACACCCGCGGCGGCCAGCAGGCCGGCGAGCAGCAGGGGCGAGCGTTCGGACCGGGGCACGGTTCCTCCTCAGATGACCTGCCGCGCGATGTTACTGGACCGTAGAACTTCCCTTACGGCCAGGGTCCGTGGGGTCAGGCGCCGCCCGCCGGGGACACGGGTTGCTGTTCGGCCTCGTCGTCGACTGCGTGGGAGAGGAAGTCGTCGACCATGCGGTGGAAGAGCCTGGCGAGCTGACGCAGTTCCTCGGGCGACCACTCGGCCAGGGCCAGCTGCATGCCGCGCGCCCCGGCATCGCGGATCCGGTCGATGGCCCGCTGTCCGGCGTCGGTGAGCTGGATGCGCTGGGCGCGGCGGTCGTCGGGGTCGGGGACGCGGGTGACGTAGCCGGACTTCTGCAGTTGCTGCACCGTGCGTGTGACGTGGGAGGCCTCCACGCCCAGCCGGGTGGCCAGCTCCCCGGGGCGCAGCGGCTCGGAGTCGGCGACCTGGCGCAGCAGCGCCACGGCCGCGCGGTCCAGCGGTACGTCGGCCAGGGCCATCAGACGGTCGTGCTGCCGGGCGCGCGTGCTCAGATAGGTGATGCGGGTGAGCGCCCGCTCGATCTCGATGACTTCCGGGGACGGGACGTCGGGGAGCGGTGGTGTGGACATACGAGCCACTTTAGCATCTTGTTGCGTAACTCAAGTAATTTGGCGTCTCTCCCGGAGGTCACGGCCGCGTGTCACACCCGGTCCGCCGTCCGCTCGGCCCGCAGCAGCCAGGCCGGCCAGGCCCCGCCGGCCACGCCCGTCACCACGCCGACCGGCAGCAGGGCGGAGCCGGTCACGCGCTGGGTGAGCAGGTCCGCGGCGGCCACCAGGAGGGCGCCCATCCACGCGGCCGGCAGGACGTTCGAACCGGGGGCGCGGGTCACGCGGCGTGCCAGCCGCGGTGCGCCATGGCCACGAACGGGATCGGTCCGGCCGCCACGACCGCCATGGCCGTCAGCCCCGTGGCGCACAGCAGCAGCAGTCGGCTGCGCTCGGGCGGCAGCCGAGCGCGGCGGCCGTGTCGTCACAGGCATCCGTAACCGCCGCCGCACCCTGGTGAGCGCCGTCGTCGCCGTGGAGCTCACCGCGGGCAGCGCCCTGGCGCTGACGGGCACCGAGTCCGCCGCGTCGACGGCCTCCACCGTCACCACGGCGCCGCTGGTCAGAGGCCTGTACCTGTCGGCGTACTCCGAGCGGAACGACGCGCTCTGGGTCACTGTGGCCGTGGGCCGGCCGCCGGCGTCCCTCCTGACGGTTTACGACGCCCCGCTCACCGAGGCCTCGGCACGCACGGTCTCGTGCCACATCGCGCCCGCCGCGATCGCCTGCCGCCACAGCCGGATCGCCTTGGGCGGCATACCGACCGCGAGGGCTCCGCTCACCCGGTCGCCGGTGCGGTACACGGCGACGAACCGGCGCTCCGCCAGGTCACCGTCCACCACGGCGACCTCGTCGTGGCCGCGCAGGAAGCCGTACGCCTGGATCTTCATGTCGTACTGGTCGGACCAGAAGTACGGCACCGGGGCGAACGGCCTGCGGGCCTCGGGATGGAGCAGGTTGCGGGCGGCGGCCATGCCCTGTTCGGCGGCGTTGGTGCGGTGTTCGATGCGCATCGAGGTGCCGAACAGCGGGTTGTACCAGCGGGCGACGTCACCGGCCGCGTACACGTTCCGCGCGGCCTCGCAGTACTCGTCGCACACCACGCCGTCGCCCAGGGGCAGTCCGCTGCCGTCGAGCCATTCGGTGTTCGGCACAGAGCCGGCGGCGACGAGCACCTCGTCGGCCTCGACCAGCTCGCCGTCCGCGAGCCGCACCCCGCCCTCGGTCACCTCGGTCACGGTGACCCCGCAGCGCAGGTCCACGCCCCGGTCCAGATGGGCCCGGGTCAGTACCTCACCGACCTCCGTGCCGACCGCGTGCGCCAGCGGCACCGGGGCGGGTTCGAGGAGGGTGACCCGGGCGCCGAGGCGCCAGGCCACGGCGGCGGCCTCCGCGCCGAGGAATCCGGCGCCCACCACGACCAGCCGCCGCCCCGGCGCGAGCCGGTCCCGCAGCCTCAGGGCGTCGTCGAGCGTGCGCAGCACGTGCGCGCCCTCTCCGGGGAGCCGGCGCGGCCTCACGCCGGTGGCCACGATCACTCCGTCGTACGGCACTTCGCAGCCGTCGGCCAACGCGACGGTGCGGTCGGTGAGTTCGAGGCCGGTCGCCGCCACACCGAGCCGCAGGTCGAGGTCGAGGGCGGCCAGGTCGGCGGAGGTGCGCAGTGCGAGCCGGTCGGACTCCCACTCCGCGGCCAGGAGTTGCTTCGACAGGGGCGGGCGGTCGTACGGAGGCATCGCCTCGTCGCCGACGAGGGTGAGGGTGCCGTCGTAGCCCTCGCGGCGGAGGGTCTCGGCCGCCGCGAGGCCGGCGGCCGAGGCACCGACGACGACGATCCGGTTCACCGCTCGACCAGTCGGATGGCGGCGGCCGGACAGATCGCCACCGCTTCGCGCACGTCGTCGAGGGAGTCCGCCGAGGGTTTCTCGTCCAGGACGAAGGCGATGCCGTCCTCGTCACGCTGGTCGAAGACTTCGGGGGCGGCCATCACGCACTGCCCCGACGCGACGCACTTCGGCTCGTCCAGTTCCACACGCATGTTCCGTACCTCGTTCGATGTCAGTGGGGGGTGACCGTCGGTGGCGCGTTCACCAGGTGACGGGCAGTTCGTAGACGCCGTAGACCGATCCGTCGTGCTTGAACGGCAGGCTGTCCACCTCGGCGGCGAGCCGCAGGGCCGGGATGCGGCGGTAGAGGGTGCTGTAGACGACCTGGAGTTCCATGCGGGCCAGCGGCTGGCCCAGGCACTGGTGCACACCGAAGCCGAAGGCCACGTGCCGGCGGGCGTCGCGCGTGATGTCCAGCCGGTCCGGGTCGGGGAAGGCCTCGGGGTCCCGGTTGGCGATGTCGTTGGGGATGATCAGGCCTTCGCCGGCCCGGATCATCTGCCCCGCGATCTCGATGTCCTCCAGCACCGCCCGGCGCCGGCCGCCGTGCACGATGTTCAGGTAGCGCAGCAGCTCCTCCACCGCCGAGGCGACCAGCTTGGGGTCGTCGGTGTCGCGCAACAGGGCTAGCTGGTCCGGGTGCTGGAGGAGCGCGAGCGTACCGAGGGCGATCATGTTGGCGGTGGTCTCGTGGCCGGCGAGGAGCAGCAGGACGCCCATCTGGGCGGCCTCCTGACGGGCCAGCTCGCCCGACTCGACCCGCTCCACGAGCCCGGAGAGCAGGTCGTCGCCGGGGTGGGTCATCTTCTGACCCATCAGATCGTCGAGGTAGCCGATCAGTTTCCCGTGGGCGGCCATCCGGTCCTCCATGGCCGCGTCCCGCTTGATGAGGGTCTTGCTGTTCTCCTGGAAGAAGTCGTGGTCCGCGTACGGCACTCCGAGCAGTTGGCAGATCACCAGCGAGGGCACCGGCAGGGCGAACGCCTCCACCAGGTCGACGGGTCCGCCGACGGCGAGCATGTCGTCGATCAGGTCGTCCACGATCTCCTGGACGCCGGGCCGCAGTGCCTCGACCCGTTTCACCGCGAAGGGTGCCGTCACCATGCGTCGCAGCCGGGCGTGCTCCGGGTCGTCCATCAGGATGAAGCTGATGTTGTTCTTGCCGTTGCTGGGTGCCTGGAGCGGATATCCGGGGCTGGTGATGTCGGCGCTGACCCTCGGGTCGAGGAGCAGGGCGCGCTGGTCGGTGTAGCGGGTCACCAGCCAGGGCGTACTGCCGTCCCAGAGACGGACCTTGACCAGCCGCCCCCCGTCCTGCTTGGCGCGGAGGGCCGGGGGCGGGTCGAAGGGGCAGCCCGCCGCCCTGGCCATCGGGAACTCGGGGACCGGTTCGGCCGCCTCGGGGGTGGTACCGGTCAGAGTGTCGGCCATGGTTCTCCTCGGGGTGGAGGGCTCCGCTCGAAGTGCGGAGCGCCGGGGTGAAGTCGTCGAGGCCTCGATGCGCACATGCAAACAGAGGGGGCTGACGGCTACCCGTCAGTTTCCTGACAGAAGGCTGACGTGACCCGGATCACACCGCGTCTGACGTGGCTAAATCACGTCGCTTGTAGGGAAGTTGAAGAGAAGGGCAGCCCCTAAAGGCGCACCTCAGGACTCGGCGTCGGCGCGCCCCAGCCAGTAGCCGAAGCCTCGGCGAGTGTGAATCAGCGCGGGCGCGTCCCGGTCCACTTTGCGCCGCAACCGGGAGATGAGCTGCTCGATCGCGTTGTCGCCGCGGAAGTCGCCCCAGACGTACCGGCCGATCTGTTCCTTGGTCAGCACCCTGTGCGCGTTGACCAGGAGATGACGCAGCAGCCGGTACTCGGCGGGCGTGAGATCCAGCGCCCGCGTCCCGCGCCGCGCCTCGCACAGGGTGTCGTCCAGAACCAGATCGCAGTACTCCAGCGCGGTGTTCCGGGGCCGTCCGGCACCTCTGCCGCGCAGCAGGACCTCCACCCGGGCCAGGACCTCCGCCACCCGGAAGGGCTTGGTGACGTAGTCCCGCTCCCCCAGGCCCATTTCGGGCACGAGCCGGTCCAGGGAGTCGTACGCCGTCAGCACGAGCACCGGCGGCCGGTGGACGACCGCCGGACGGTTCCGGCCGAGGCTCGCCACGTCCGGCAGCGCCGCGTCGATGACCACCAGATCGATCCGCCGCTCCGCGAGCCGCGCCAGGGCCTCGACTCCGGTGCCGACCACACTGATCCGGTATCCCGCGAGTTCCAGGGTGGTGGAGAGCAGCTCGGCGACGTCCGGCTCCTCGACGATGATCAGGAGGTGCTGGCCGGCGCCGCGGGCGAGCGCCGGTTTCTCACGGGTGCTGCCGTACATGCGACTCACCCTACCGTTCTGCTTGCCTGACTCAAGTAACGGTCGGAGTGACCGGCGCCAGCCACATGCCGACGACCGCGTCCACCAGGCCCGTGCTCGCGTCGTGCCAGCTGGAACGAGGTGTGGGGGTGTTCTCCGCCAGGGCCCGCTCCCGCTCGGCGGCCATGTGCACGATCAGATGGCGCGCCATCTCACCGCGTTCGGCACGGACCTCGGCGGGCAGATCGGGCAGACACCGGTTCAGTCCCTCGATGATCTGCCGCAGGGACGGGGAGGAGAGGGACTCCTCCACCATGATCGACCGGAGCGCCGGGTCGGTCATCACCTGGGCGCAGAACCGGGCGAACCAGGTGGGGCTGCCGAGCGCCGCGAGGTGTTCCGGCACCGGGCGCACCAGGCAGTCCACCCAGTCGCGTACGTCCGTGGAGTCGCCGGTCGCGGCCAGCAGCCGGGCGCGGATCTCCTCGATCCGAGCCGCGTGCTTGCGCATGATGGCCCGTACGAGGTCGGCCTTGGTGCCGAAGTGGTAGCCGACCGCGGCGTTGTTGCCCTGCCCGGCGGCCTCGCTGACCTGACGGTTGGACACCGCGTACACGCCGCGCTCGGCGAACAGCCGCTCCGCCGCGGTCAGGATCAGCTCCCGTGTCGCGCTGACCTGTTCCGCCCGCACCGTCCCGCCCGCCATGATCACCGCCGCACCGGGGCTTGGGACACCCCGGCGACGGCCAGCCCCTCGTGCCGCCGCGGGTCCGCCGCTCCAGCGGCGCTCTCCAGTGCCGGAAGCCTACGCAACCGCACCTCCTGGACGGTCCTGCGCGTGGGCCGACGCCTGCCCCTGAACCACGTCACGGGCACGCAGGCCCTGCCACTAAGGTAAGTCAAGCAGCTGACTTATGCTCAGTCGAGTCCTGACTCCTTCACCGCACCTCCGAAAGGCCCCGCCATGTCCGACGCCGTTGCCAGACCCGCCGACGCGGGGGATGACGCCCCGCCGAGCTCTAAAGCCGTGGTGGCGGTGCTGGCCTTCGCCGGAATCGTCGTCTCGCTGATGCAGACCCTGGTCATCCCGATCGTCCCCGACCTGCCGAGGCTCCTGGACGCCCCGGCCTCGGACACGGCGTGGGCGGTGACCGCGACGCTGCTGGCGGCGGCCGTGGCGACGCCGGTCGTCGGCCGCCTCGGCGACATGTTCGGCAAGCGCCGCATGCTCCTGATCAGCGTCGTGATGCTGGTGACGGGCTCGGTGGTGTGCGCGCTGAGCGACGTCCTGGTCCCGATGATCGTCGGCCGGGCCCTGCAGGGCCTGGCGGCCGGTGTCGTGCCGCTCGGCATCAGCATCATGCGCGACGAGCTGCCCGCCGAGCGGCTGGCCGGGGGCACCGCCCTGATGAGCGCCTCCCTCGGTGTCGGCGGCGCCCTGGGCCTGCCCACGGCCGCACTGATCGCCGACAACTTCGACTGGCACGTCCTGTTCTGGGCCTCCGCCGCGATGGGCGTGATCGCTCTCGTGCTCGTCCCGGCCTTCGTCCCGGAGTCGAAGGTGCGCACCGGCGGCCGCTTCGACCTGGTCGGCGGCATCGGTATGGCGGTGGGCCTGGTCTGTCTGCTGCTGGCGATCTCCAAGGGCGGCGACTGGGGCTGGACCGGCGGCCCCACCCTCGGCCTGTTCGCAGCCGCCGTGCTCGTCCTGCTGGCGTGGGGCTGGTACGAACTGCGCACCGAGGCGCCGCTGGTGGACCTGCGCACCACCGCCCGCCGACAGGTGCTGGTGACCAACCTCGCCTCGGTGGCGGTCGGCTTCTCGATGTTCGCCATGTCGCTGGTGCTGCCGCAGCTGCTCCAGCTGCCCACCCGGACCGGCTACGGCCTCGGCAGGTCCCTGCTGACCGCAGGCCTGGTGATGGCCCCCTCCGGCCTGGTGATGATGGCCACGGCCCCCGTCTCGGCGGCCGTCTCCAAGGCCAAGGGCCCCAAGGTGACGCTGATGATCGGCGCGCTGATCGTGGCCTGCGGCTACGGCCTGAACATCACGCTGATGTCCGAGGTCTGGCACCTCGTGATGGTCTCCTGCGTGATCGGCGCCGGCATCGGTTTCACATACGGCTCGATGCCCGCCCTGATCATGGGCGCGGTGCCCGCGAGCGAGACGGCCGCGGCGAACAGCCTCAACACCCTGATGCGGTCCATCGGCACCTCGGTGGCCAGCGCCGTCGCCGGTGTCATCCTCGCGCAGATGACCATCGACCTCGGCGGCTACGCCCTGCCGTCCGAGGACGGCTTCAAGACGGTCATGGCCATCGGCGCCGGCGCCGCGCTGCTCGCCTTCGCCATCGCCGCGTTCATCCCCGGGCGGCGCACCGAGGTCGCGGCGACCACGCCCCCGCTGGCCGCGGAATCGCCGGCCGGCGCACCCTCGGTGAACTGAGGTCGGGCCCCCCGGACGGCGCCGTTCAGGGGAAACCGGCGGGCAGCGGGCGTGCGCGTGAGCGGGGCCGTCGAGAACTGACCCGTGAGCCTCCCGCTGATCCCTCCCATGCTCGCCACGCCCGGCACCCTGCCGCCCACCGCGCAGGACGCGCGCTGGGCCTACGAGACCAAACAGGACGGCCAGCGGGTGGTGGTCTATCTCGCCGGGGACGGCAGCGTGGTGCTGCGCGCCCGGTCCGGGGAGATCGTCACCGCCGCGTATCCCGAGCTGCGGCCGCTGGGCCGTGCCCTCGGCGCCACGCCGGCGGTGCTGGACGGGGAGGTGCTGGCCCTGGACGAACAGGGCCGTGCCGACTTCCAGTTGCTGCAGTCCCGTATGGGCCTGGTCCACGCGGCCGGCAGGGCGGCACGCCGGGCGACGGAGGTCCCCGTCCATCTGGTGCTGTTCGACGTGATGCATCTGGGGCAACGGCCCCTGCTCGAGCTCCCCTACGTCCGGCGCCGCGCGCTGCTGGAGGAGCTGGGCCTGGCCGGCCCCCACTGGTCGATCCCGGGAGCCCTGGTCGGCCACGGCGAGCAGGCCCTGCGGGCCACCCGCGAGCACGGCCTGGAGGGCCTGGTCTGCAAACGGCTGGACTCGGTGTACGAGCCCGGGGTGCGCTCCCGGGCCTGGATCAAGATCCGGAACATGCGCAGCGTGGACGTCGTCGTGGGCGGCTGGCTGCCGGGCAAGGGACGGCTCACGGGCCTGCCCGGCGCCGTACTGGTCGGACAGCGTGCCGCCGGGCGCCTGCGCTACGTCGGCGGTGTGGGCACCGGCTGGAGCGAAGCGGAGCGGACCGAACTCGCCGCACTGCTGCGGGCCGCCGAGACGGACGTGTGCCCCTTCGATCCCGTCCCGCCGGTGGCGGGCGCGCACTGGGTGCTCCCCCGGCTGGTCGGCGAGGTCCGCTACAGCACCCGTACGCGGGCGGGGATGCTGCGCCAGCCGTCCTGGCTGCGGCTGCGGCCGGACCTCACGCCCGAGGAGTCGGCGGCCGACCTGCCGGACGACCTGGTCTGACCCTCCGTCAAGGTCCAACTGTTGGGGCGGCCGTTACCGGAGAGACGCCTGCGCCCTCTTGGCGCGGACATGAAAAACCGGGAAGCTGAACTCCCTTGTCCCCCACAGCCGTTGGGCTGCGGCCGGACCGAGAGGAGGACGCAGTGTCGTCACCGTCGTTCAAGGCTCACCGCAGGAGATGGCTCACCGGCCTGGCCGGCGCCGCCACCCTCGTCGTCACCTTCCCCGCCGTCGCCTTCGCCGCCCCGCCGCGGGCCTTGCCCGCCAACGCCGAAGCCGCCGAGAAGATCTACCAGCCGGCCTTCGACTACGACACCGACGGGTGCTACCCGACTCCCGCGATCGGCCCCGACGGCACGATCAACGGCGGACTCAACCCTTCCGGCGCCCTCAACGGCGAGTGCCGCGACGCCTCGGACCTCGACAACACCAACAGCTACTCGCGCTACAAGTGCAACAACGGCTGGTGCGCCTACATGTACGGCCTCTACTTCGAGAAGGACCAGGCCGTCGCCGGCAGCGGCATCGGCGGGCACCGGCACGACTTCGAGCACGCAGTGGTGTGGGTACAGGACAGCCAGGTCAAGTACGTGTCGACGTCCAACCACGGCTCGTTCACCGTGAGCGCGGCCTCCGCGGTCCGCTTCGACGGCACGCACCCGAAGATCGTCTACCACAAGGACGGCGTCAGCACCCACTGCTTCCGCCTGGCGGGCTCGGGCGACGAGCCGCCGGAGAACCACAAGGGCACCTGGCAGTACCCGCCGCTGGTCGGCTGGAACGGCTACCCCGCGGGCGTGCGCGACAAGCTGAGCGCGTACAACTTCGGCAGTGCCAACTTCGGCCTGAAGGACGGCAACTTCAACGCGCACCTGGCGGCCGCGAAGCCGTCCGGGATCGCGTTCGACCCCAACGCCTGACCTGCCGACGGATCGGGCGCGGGCCGTGGAACCCCAGGCATCCACCGCCGGCGTCCCGCGCCCGATCCCCACGGGTACGGCACGAGACCAACGCCCCGAGGGTCTATCGTGTCTCCATGTCGGTCCCCCAACTGATCCGTATCGTCTCCCGCGACTCGCCCATGGCGCTCGCCCAAGTGGAGCGTGTACGCGCCGAGCTGACGGCCCTTCACCCCCGGCTGCGCACCGAGGTCGTGCCGGTGAAGACGACCGGTGACAAGTGGATGGGCGATCTGTCCAAGGTCGAGGGCAAGGGGGCGTTCACCAAGGAGGTGGACGCCGCGCTGCTGGCCGGCGAGGCGGATCTCGCGGTGCACTGCGTCAAGGACGTGCCCGCCGACCGGCCGCTGCCCGCGGGCACGACGTTCGCCGCTTTCCTGGAGCGGGACGACATCCGCGACGCCCTCGTCCACCCGGGCGGGCTCACGCTGGACGAACTTCCGGCCGGAACCCGCATCGGCACCTCCTCGGTCCGCCGGGTCGCCCAGCTGGCCGCCACCCACCCGCACCTTCAGTGCGTGCCGTTCCGCGGCAACGCCAACCGGCGTCTGGCCAAGCTCGCGGCCGGCGAGGCGGACGCCCTGCTGCTCGCGGTCTCCGGCCTGGAGCGCATCGACCGGCGTGACGTGATCAGCGAGATCCTCTCGCCCGAGACGATGATGCCGCCGATCGGCGCGGGCATCCTCGCCCTGCAGTGCCGCGAGGGCGACACCGAGCTGATCGACGTGGTCAGCGCACTCGGGGACCCGAACACGCACCGGGAAGCCACCGCCGAGCGCATGTTCCTGCACGTCCTGCAGGGCCACTGCAACAGTCCGATCGCCGGGTACGCGCGTGTGGACCGCGGCGGCGAACTCTCCCTTCGGGCCTGTGTCTTCACCCCGGACGGAAAGACCCGGCTGAACGCCCACGAATGGGCCGGCCGGCTCGACCCGGCCACGCTCGGCACCTCGGTCGCCGTGGCCCTGCTCCGGCAGGGCGCCCGCGAGATCATCGACGGCATCCCGCACTGAGCCAGGCCCGTGTCAGGCGGTACCCGGTTCCGCCTGGTCGCGCAGGAAATTGCTCACCTGGTGCGCCAGGCTCTCCCGTCCCGCACCCGGCTGCGCGCAGGCGGCCCCCTCGTGCAGACCGATGCCGCCCGCCCACAGCCGGCGGTCGGCCCACTCGTCGTCGACCCGCAGCTGGATCTGGATGTCCACCTGACTCAGGGACGCCTCCGGACCGGCCGCGTACAGCACGGCGGTCGCCCGGCGCAGCGGGTAGACGTCGAAGCCCTCGATGAACTGCGAGTTGCGCCAGTCGATGAAGGCGCTCTCCCCGTCGGGGCCGATCCGTACGTCGATCTGGCCGTCCTCGAGGTGGATGCCGAAATGCGCGCTGCCGCGGTTCTCGACGGTCACTCGCACCCTGAAGTACGTCATCCCCTCGGCGGCGTCGTCCCGGCCGCGCGGCGGCTCGGCCGCCTCCAGACGGTGGACGCGGACACGCAGACCGGCATGCTCGTCGTACTCCTGCCAGTCCCCGACCACGTTCGGCTCGTACACAGTCCACCTCTCGACCTCAGAGAGCTGCTTCCTATCTGTGTGCTCAGCGCACTGTCAAATGAGCGGAATGCGCTGTGGCCAGCGAATTCGTCCTCTTGATCGGTGATCAAGCCGTGCGCAGGAAGAATCCGCCGTCGGACCCCGGGGCGGGGTGCGCGCGCGTGCCGCACATCACGTTCCCGGGCGCGGTCAGCGGGCCAGGCGGCCCAGGAGACGGGAGGCGGCGGTGATGCCGAGCGCGGCGGCCACCAGGAGCACCGCGAAGTCCAGTGCCAGGTGCGCCGGGGTACCCAGGAGCAGGCCGCGCAGGGCGTCCACCTGGTAGCTGAGGGGGTTGACCTTGCTGACCGCCTGGAGCCAGCCCGGCATCACGGACAGGGGGTACAGGGCGTTGGACCCGAAGAACAGCGGCATGGTGATCGCCTGGCCGAAGCCCATCAGCCGGTCCCGGCTGAGCACGATGCCGGCGATGGTCATCGACAGGCAGGAGAAGAAGGCGGAGCCGAGGATCACGACCGCCGCGACGCCGAGGACCCTGAGCGGGTTCCAGGTCAGGACCACGCCGAGCAGTGCGGCGATGACGATCACGACGACGGCCTGGATCAGCGACTTCACCCCGGCCGCGAACGCCTTGCCGGTGATCAGGGCCGAGCGCGGGGTCGGTGTGACCAGGAGCTTGTTGAGGATGCCGGCGTCGCGCTCCCAGATGATCTGGATGCCGTAGAAGATGGCGATGAACATCGCGGACTGGGCGATGATGCCGGGGGCCAGGTAGTCGATGTAGGGGATGCCGGGGGTGGGGATCGCGCCTCGGCCCGCTCGGACGGCGGCCGGGCCGTCCGGGCCCGCGCTGCGGCAGCCTCCGGCGTCATGACTCCTCGGCCTCCTCGGGCAGGGTGACGGCCAGCTTGCGCAGGGCCGGTACGGCGGCGCGCAGGGCCTCCCGGTCCGCCTCGTCGAGACGCGACACCTGGTCCCGTACGAGATCGGCGCGCCGCGTGCGCCACTCGCGCAGCCTGGCTTCGGCCGCAGGCATCGGCAGCAGGCGTGCGGCGCGCCGGTCGGCCGGGTCCGTCTCGCGGACCAGATAGCCCTGCCGGGACAGTTGGTTGACCAGTGTCGAGACCGAATTGCTCGCCAGGTACAGGTCCTTGGCGGCGTCCGAGATGCCGATGCCGGGCCGGTCCACGACCAGGCGCAGCAACTCCACCTCGGCGCCCCGAAGCGGCGGATCGGGCATCTCCCGGCGTACCCGGCGCCGGATCAGCCGCTGGACGCCGACGAGCGCGTCGGCGAGCTCCTCGGTGAAGGTCTCTGGTTCCACCTCTGGTTCCACGTCGCCGACATTAGTTCTGTAGCAGAGGTAATGAACCCAAGGAACGTTCAAATCATGATGTGCCCGTATTGCCGGAATTGTTTCATCTTGACCGCCTCCGGGAATGCCCTCTTCAGTGCTTCGGACAGGAGGCACCATCCGTGGGAGACCCGCCCGCCGGGGCCCCGGGGTGTTCTCCGCTGATCCGCGCCCGCGCCTCCCACGGTGTCTGTCCATCCAGCACCTGCTGAGGGAGGTGCGCGGCATGCCTGTCACCGGCAAGACGAAGCCGCATCCGCACGACGACGCTCCCGACACCGCCTCGGACTTCGAACGGCTCGCGCGGATGCCCGCGGGCGCCGCCCGCAAGGCGCTCCGGGACGAGCTGGTCGAGGCGTGGCTGCCCATGGCCGAGCGGATCGCCGTCCGCTTTCGCGGGCGGGGCGAGTCCCTGGAGGACCTCTACCAGGTGGCCGCCCTCGGTCTCGTCAAGGCCGTCGACCACTACGATCCGGCGCGCGGCTGTGCCTTCGAGGCGTACGCCGTGCCGACCGTCACCGGTGAGATCAAGCGGCACTTCCGTGACCACATGTGGACCCTGCACGTGCCGCGCCGGGTGCAGGACCTGCGCAACCGGGTCCGGCAGGCCGCGAAGGAGCTGTCGCAGACGACGCCGGGACGGCCGCCGACCGTGGCCGAGATCGCTCAGTACGCGCGCATGAGCGAGAGCGAGGCGCGCACCGGCATGGAGGCGCTGGAGTGTTTCACGGCGCTGTCGCTGGAGGCCGAGATGCCCGGCACCGACGGGTACGCCCTCGGGGACGCGATCGGCGGCCCGGACCCCGCCTTCGACGTGGTCGTCGACCGGGTGGCCGTCCGGCCCTGCCTGGAGGCGCTGCCCGAGCGCGAGCGGACCATCCTCTACCTGCGCTTCTTCCGGGGCATGACGCAGAGCCACATCGCGGAGCAGCTCGGCATCTCGCAGATGCACGTCTCCCGGCTGCTCAGCGGCTGCTTCGACCGGTTGCGCGAGGAGATCCTCACCGAGGCCCGGTGAGCCGTGCCGCCGCCGTCACTCCGGCGGCGGCACGCCCGGAATCTGTGTCGGACCGTAGCGGTCGAGGGCGTCCTCCAGCTCGGCACGGATCTCCGGGGGCATGTCCCCCGTCCGCCCCCAGATGAGTATCAGGTCCGCCACATTGCGGAGCTTGATGTTCGTGTGCTGGGAGACTTCCTTCAGTACCTCCCAGCCCTGGTCCGGCGTCACCCTGCCGAGGGCGACGACCATGCCGATCGCCTGGTCCACGACGGCGTGCGAGGCGACGGCTTCCTTGAGCTGGTCGATCTCTTCCTGGAGCTCGAAGATGCGGTCCGACTCGTCCGGCTCGTGCGGTAGTGGTGACACGCATCCATCCTGTCACTCGTCCGAGCGCGCGCCACCGGGCGGGACGCGGACGGGCCACAGTTTCGGTGCTGCCACCGGGGTACTCGGCAGGCGCCCCGAGCGGTTCCGGTCGGACACTGGGAGGAGACCCCGTGGCCCCCGGCCGGCGAGAGCAGGACAGGACTGTCATGAACTACGACGTGAGACCCCCCAGCGCCACCAAGGACATCCTGTCCACGCACTCCGTGTTCGGCGCGCCCTGCTGGGTCAGCCTGACCAGCCGCGACCTCGAGACGACCGAGGAGTTCTACACGGCCGTGCTGGGCTGGCAGTGGCAGCAGGCGAAGCTCGGCGACCGTTTCCGGGTCGCGCTGGCGGACGGGACACCGGTGGCCGGGATCGCCGCGGTCGCCACCATGTGGTCGATGGCGGTGGCCTGGACGCCGTATTTCGCCGTGCCCAGCGCGGACGAGGCCGTGGCGCGGGTGCAGGAGCGCGGTGGTACGACCGCGGTCGGGCCGCTGTCCTTCCCGCCCGGGCGGGCGGCGCTGCTCGCCGACCGGGACGGTGCGACCTTCGGTATCTGGGAGGGCGAGCTCAACGCGAACTGGGAGACCTGGCGCGAGGCACAGCCGGCGTTCATCAGACTCCACACGCGCGACGCCTTCGACGCAGCGATCTTCTACGGCGAGGTCCTGGACTGGGCGTCGGATCGTGCCGGCTGCTGCGAGGTCCACTACGAGGGCGGCGAGGTCGTGCTGCGCAGCCGGGGTGACATCGTGGCCCGGATCGAGTCGGGGGCGCTGGGGTCGGCTCCCGACCCCACGATCCGGCCGCACTGGCAGGTCCACTTCACGGTCACGGACGTCGCGTCCTGTGCGCGGGCCGCGGAGGTGCACGGCGGCAGCGTCCTGTCGAAGGGCAGCGACGAGGCCGTGCTGCGCGACCCGGACGGCGCGCAGTTCACGGTGACCTCGCGCCGCGAACGCTAGGGCTTGTCCGGCGGAGCATGCCGCAAACGCGGGGTCTGTCGTCGGTTGCCGACTCCCCCATCGCGTCGACCCCTCCTCCGCCTTGCAGCCGGACGCACCAGACCCCGCTCATCGGCGGCGCCCCGTCACCGGGCGGTACGGGACGGCCTCGACAGCAGGACCAGGCCGCGCGCCTCGACGGTCATCTCCGTACCGGCCTTGTGCTCCGACTCGTCGGCGCCGTGCGGCTCGGCGGTGTCGATCACGGTCGTCCAGCGCTCGCCGTAGGTGACGTCCGGCAGCCGGAAGTCCACCGGCTCCCAGTAGCCGTTGAGCAGGAGCAGGAACGAGTCGTCGACGACGGGGCGCCCGCACGGGTCGGGTTCGGCGATGGCGTCGCCGTTGAGGAAGACGCCGACCGAGTGCGCGTCGGAGCGCTGCCAGTCCTCCTCGCTCATCTCGCGCGCGTCCGGCAGCAGCCACACCAGGTCGGGCAGTGGCTGGCCCGCGTGCGTGACGGTCTCGCCGCGGAAGAAGCGGCGTCTGCGCAGCACGGGGTGCTCGGCGCGCAGCCGGATCACGTGCCGGGTGAAGTCGCTCAGCGCGCGCTGCTCGTCGGTGAGCCGCCAGTCGATCCAGGCAAGGTCGTTGTCCTGGCAGTAGGCGTTGTTGTTGCCGCGCTGGGTGCGGCCGAGTTCGTCGCCGTGGCAGAGCATCGGGATGCCCTGCGACAGCAGGAGCGTGGCCAGGAAGTTGCGTTCCTGGCGGGCGCGCAGATCCCGGACGGCCCGGTCCTTGGTCTCGCCCTCGGCGCCGCAGTTCCAGGAGCGGTTGTCGCTCTCGCCGTCCCGGTTGCCCTCGCCGTTGGCCTCATTGTGCTTGTCGTTGTAGGAGACGAGGTCGCGCAGGGTGAAACCGTCGTGCGCGGTGACGAAGTTGACGCTGGCGCGGGGGCGGCGCCGGCTGTGCTGGTACAGGTCGGCGGAGCCGGTCAGCCGGGAGGCGAACTCGCCGAGCGTGTGCGGCCGACCGCGCCAGAAGTCCCGTACGCAGTCCCGGTACTTGCCGTTCCACTCCGACCACAGCGGCGGGAAGTTGCCCACCTGGTAGCCGCCCTCGCCCACGTCCCAGGGCTCGGCGATGAGCTTGACGCGGCTGATCACCGGGTCCTGCTGGATCAGGTCGAAGAACGCCGACAGCCGGTCCACCTCGTGGAACTGGCGGGCCAGGGTGGCTGCCAGGTCGAAGCGGAAGCCGTCGACGTGCATCTCCGTCACCCAGTACCGCAGCGAGTCCATGATCAGCTGGAGTACGTAGGGGTGCCGCATCAGCAGGCTGTTGCCGGTGCCGGTGGTGTCGTAGTAGTGCCCCCAGTCGCCGTCCACCAGGCGGTAGTACGAGGCGTTGTCGATGCCCCGGAAGGACAGGGTGGGGCCCCTCTCGTTGCCCTCGGCGGTGTGGTTGTAGACCACGTCCAGGATCACTTCGAGCCCGGCCGCGTGCAGCGCCTTGACCATCGACTTGAACTCGGTGACCTGCTGGCCGCGGCTGCCGTGGGCGGCATAGGCGTTGTGGGGCGCGAAGAAGCCGATGGTGTTGTAGCCCCAGTAGTTGGACAGGCCGCGGTCCTTGAGCACGCCGTCCTGCACGAACTGGTGCACCGGCATCAGCTCGATGGCGGTCACGCCGAGCGAGGTGAGGTGCTCGACGACCGCGGGGTGCGCGAGACCGGCGTAGGTGCCGCGCAGCTCGGGCGGGACGTCGGGGTGGGTGCGGGTGAGTCCCCGGACGTGCGCCTCGTAGATCACGCTGTCGGCGTACGGCCGCCGCGGCGGCCGGTCGTCGTCCCAGTCGAAGGCCGGGTCGGTGACCACGCCGAGCATGGTGTGCCCGGCGCTGTCGGCCGGGGACGGGCCGCCCTGCGTGCGTTCGAAGAGGGAGGGGTGGTTGTCCACCTGCCCGTCCACCGCCCGGGCGTACGGGTCCAGGAGCAGCTTCGCCGGATTGCACCGCTGGCCCAGGGCCGGCTGCCACGGCCCGTGCACCCGGTAGCCGTAACGCTGCCCCGGTCCGATCCCGGGCAGGTAGCAGTGCCACACGAACCCGTCGACCTCGGCCATCGGCACCCGCTGTTCGTGGCCGTCGTCGTCGACGAGGACGAGGTCGACGCGTTCGGCGACCTCGCTGAACAGCGCGAAGTTGGTGCCCTTGCCGTCGTGGGCGGCGCCCAACGGGTAGGGGTGCCCGCTCCAGACGGGCACCCCTTTCCGGCGCGATCGCGCGGTCACCGCGCGTCCTCGAGGACGCCGTCCGGTGTGCTCACGGGCCCGGCCAGGGCCGCGACGGGCACTTCGCGGGGCACCTGGAGCCCCTCGCGCAGGCTGGGCGCGGGGGCCACCGGCACCAGCGGGACGCGTTCGCCGGCCCGGGCGCGCTGCGAGAACCAGATGACCTTGCTGCCGGTGTCCGTGGCGCAGCAGCCCCAGCCGTCGCTCATCGCGGCGATGTGCTCCAGGCAGCCGCGCAGTTCCTGGTCCGGACGCAGGTCGCAGTCGTTCTCACCGATGGCGGTGATGAGGTGCTGGCCGTTCCACCACATCTCGATCGACGTGTTCTTGTCCGTGGCGTGCTCGTCGATGGCCTTCAGCAGCAGCTCGGCGCCGTGGCAGACGGGCTCGACGAGGTTCTCCAGGTCCCAGTACCGGAGGTGAGCGGCCAGGATGCGGCTGACCTGCCCGACCCGTTCCGGGCTGACCTCCACGTCGAGGTGGTAGTAGCAGGGCGATGCGGTCTTCATCGTCGTTGGCTCCTCACCGGCGAAGCTCTCGCTTCCCCTCGCCCCCTGCGGGGCCGGAGGCCCCGAACACGAAGCGTGAGCACTGATCGCTTCTGAGTCATCTCAAGAGTGGGGGCCCTAGGCCATCCGTGCAACACGAGCACACCACCGAGATGATTGAAGCTCCAACAAGACGCTGAGTCGCCGTGCGTGCACCATGTGTGAAGACCCTCGATGCCCGTAACGGATCCGTGCGTGTCCGCGCACAGCCGCCCGACGGTCGGGAGACGTGCCATCGAGCCCTGGAAGGTGAACGGCACCATGCTGCTACCGGCCAAAGCCGAAGTGGCCCGGCAACTGCGGCGGTACCGGGCGTGGGAGCGCATGATGCTCGCGGCCCCCGACGACCGCAGGATCCGGGCCACCTTCGAGGACTCGGGCTACACCCTCTGTGTGCTGATGGGCAAGCGCTGCGCGCGCGAGGCCGCGGACGCCGCCGAACGCTATCTGTGCACCAGTCTGGTCGCCTACCTCCGGGAAGAGGACGAGCGGCCCCGCACGCGTGCCGGCGGCCGACGCGGCCCTCCGGCGGCGGACCGGCGTTCCCCCGCGGGGAGGTAGACCCTTCCGGCGCAGCTTGGATCCCCGGCCGGGCCACGGTCCGGCCTCGAGCACGACGGAGGTGAGATGCATGATCTCGACCCAGGCCATCGGCCGCATCCCCGTACGGGACGTCCGGCCGGCCGTGGAATGCGGCAGACGTCCGGCGAAGGCGGTCGTGGGCGAGACGTTCGAGGTCACCGCGACCGTGTTCCGCGAGGGTCACGACGCGGTCGCCGCCAACGTCGTCCTGACGGACCCGGAGGGCGGGCACGGCCCGTGGACGCCGATGCGGGAACTCGCCCCCGGCACCGACCGGTGGGGTGCCGAGGTCACCCCCGACGTCGTGGGCAACTGGACGTATCGCGTCGAGGCCTGGAGCGACCCGCTGTCCACCTGGCGCCGGACGGCCCGCATCAAGGTCCCGGCCGGCATCGACACCGGGCTGGTCCTGGAGGAGGGCGCCGACCTGTACGAGCGGGCGGCGGCCGGGGTGCCTCAGGGCCCGGCGCGGGCGGCGCTGCTGGCGGCCGTGGAGGTGTTGCGCGACGACGCACTGCCGATCGCGACGCGTCTCGCCGCCGCGTTGACGCCGGAGGTGGACGCGGTGCTGGCCCGGCATCCGCTGCGGGAACTGGTCACCGCCTCGCAGACCCTGCCGCTGCTGGTGGAACGGGAACGGGCCCTGTACGGCTCCTGGTACGAGTTCTTCCCCCGCTCCGAGGGCACCCCCGAACGGCCGCACGGCACCTTCCGCACCGCCGCCCGCCGCCTGCCCGCCATCGCCGCGATGGGCTTCGACGTGGTCTACCTGCCGCCCATCCACCCCAT
>NZ_JBEOVF010000044.1:0-86692 GCF_040295365.1 Streptomyces sp. NPDC002838
CTCCTTGACGCGGGCGGCCAGTTCTGCCGACACGCTCTCCCCGGTCGCGGTCTGCCCGGTCCCGCCGGCAAGGCGCACCCGCTCCACGTCCTCCTCGCTCAGGGAGTAGTCCGCCAGCAGGCGCGGCCTCAACCGGGTGTCATACAGCTTCTCCGCATTTTCGAACTCGACCTTCAGCCGCTCGGTAAAGGGCTGCCCACCGTCCCGGGCGATCTCGTCGTACAGATCGCCCAGCGGTACCAGCTGGCCCAGGCGCAAGTCGTTACGGTGCTCGATCAGCAGGTTCCGCATGAGCTTCAGCCCGGTGCGGGATCGCTGCAGCGCGTTGGAGACGTGTACCAGCGTGTCGAGGAACGAGGGGGAGAAGGGGTACGTGGCGCGGAACGAGTCGATGTCGGCGCCGGTGGTGCCCTCGCTGCCCAACAGCGTGTCCCACACCTCGCGCCGTACCTTGGTGGTGGTCTCGAATGCCTTGTTGATCGCGGCGGCGGCCTCGTCGTTCTTCGGCCTCAGCAGCCGGTGCCGGGCGATCTCCGGGAGGTTCCGGTCCTCCAGGGTGATCGTGGAGAACCTGCCGCTGGCGAGGTTGAGCGTGTCCTGGATCGTCAGCTCGACGGCGCCGGCGGCATCTCCCTTCACCAGGTCGCGCATGTCCCGCTGCCGGGCGATGAAGCTGATCACGGGAATCGGCCGGCGGGCGTCGCCGCCCTCGATGAGGTTGCTGAGCTTCTGTACCTCTCGGGCGACGAGCTTCTGGTTGCCCAGCGAGTTGGCCAACCAGAGCACCAGTTCGTCGAGGAACAGGATCAGACCGTCGTAGTTCAGATCCTTGGCGTGCCCGGCGATCTCGCTCAGGCCCCGGTCCAGGGAGACGAACGCCTGGGCGTCTTCCTTCGCGTTGTTGAAGAAACTCGGGAACCAGCTGTTGATCAGGTCGCTGACCAGCTGCTTGCGCAGTCTGTCGTCATACGGGGCCGCCATGGCCTCGTCCAGCTTCGCGGACGTCCAGAACGGCTCCGTGTCACCCCAGGCCGCGTCCTCTTTGGCCCCGGGCAGCTTGGACAGGAACATCTCGTCGCCGAGATTCACCCGGTGGCTATGGACCTGCTCCATGAGGGCGTCGGTTCGGTGTACACCCGGCACCGGAGCCTCCGGGTGGAGCTCGCGTACCAACGATGCGTACCCGCCGAGGATCCGCTGCTCCATCGACTTCGCACCCAGCATGTGGTACGGCACGAGCAGGAACCGCCGCCCCTGCATCCACACATCGTGCTTGTCCAACAGCCCCGCGAACTCATCCCGCGACCGGGCCGCGGCCTCCCCGTGGAGCAACGCGTGCAGCACCGCCATGAAGTGCGACTTACCGGAACCGAAGGAACCGTGCAGGTACGTTGCCTGCGACGTCCCACTGGTCACGCCCGCCTGGACCAGACCAAGCGCCTGATCGAAGTTCTCCACCAGTCGGTCTGTGATCACATAGTCGCGCAGGGTGGATTCGGCGTCCGACACGCCTTCGGCCAACTTCAGGACGAAATCGGAGTCGCTCGCCCGTTCGGGGATGTTGATGTACTCACGCAGCAGAGAACCGTTGGGACCAGCCATGGCGTACAGCCTACGGGCCAGCTCTGACACCTCGTAGGCCCCTGGCGCAAAGTGATCTTTGGTCCCTGGGGTGCCCGCCGTAGCACCTCTGCGGCGGGCACCCCAGCACCCGTCCCTTCTAACTCGGCGCGCGGCCCCGCGTGCGCGACGGACGCCAGGAAGCCAGAGCATCGTCTGTCAGGTGAAGTCGGTTGGTCGTCTCCATCAGGAAGCCCGCATACACGTTCGCAGGGGAGTCGCCGTACGCAATGTCGAAATCGTTGTGCCACTGATGAACCCAGGGAAGCACCTCCCGCAGGCCCGCGAGTAGCGGCGTCAGCCGCTCGGCATCCCAACCGTCGTGCGCTTCGCGCTCCACGATGAGGGTGGCGAGCGCCTGGGCCTGCTCTCGATGGTCCCAGCCGGCCCAGCCGAGAAGGAGAGAGCTGTCACCCTCGCGGGATCCGTACGGATAGGAAGTGAAGCGTTCTTTGGGCACGTCGAGCTTGCCCCGGTTCCGCCAGTACGAAGGCTTGAGGAAGTCCGCAGCGGTGTACCTGGGCGGAGCGCCGATGCTGTCTCGGATTGCGTTTCGCTCCTCCTCCGTCTCAGCCGCGTCCTCCCTGTGCTGCTCGTCCCACATGCGCTCCCAATCGGCGCGTTTGCGCAGACCAGCTTCCTTGTAACGGAGGGCGGCGAGGAAGGGGACATGCTCGTCGGCGACGAGGTCGGCCACTGTTTTGCCGAGGTCCTTCCCAGGGGCGTACATCTCGGCAACGGCTACGAAGTCTTCGTCGAGGGCCAGCGCATCAGCAAGTTCGGCGGTGGTGAGAAGCCTCGGCTGCTCCATTCCGTCCACTTCATGGAACCAAAATTCTCGCCGCTCGGATCGATTCAGCATCCATGTCCGCAGCGCCCTGCTCTGCAGGGTGTCCCAACTCTCAGATGCCCACCTGCGCTTATATTCTGGGCGTTCGATCAGGCCGATCGCTCTATTGGTTTCGATGGCTTTAAGGCGCTTGGTGACGGTGTCTTTGTATGCGTTTGGCCAGTGTTCAGGGATTTCGGTGATCGGAGTAGATCCGTGGCGGGTGAACCATTGGGTTTCAATCTCACCGCGGGCCATTCTGCGTGCGAGGTCAATCTCGAAGGCGCGTTCGCCAAGGTTGATATCGGGAACGATATCCGCAGGTGCATTTAGGTCATCCGCGAGGCCGTAGAGAGAGTAGACGCACCAATCCAACTCCTCTTGCAGTGCAATCATACGCGCCCGGTAGGTGCGATAATTGCCGCGATCCTCGTCGAGTTGGGAGTGCCGAGGGGTTTCGGGTGTGTCGGGCAGGAACGGATATAGCTTAGCCAGGTTCTGAGCCATGTGGTCCAACTCGACGGCCAGAGCTGTCGGAAACTTTCCGGGGAGGGGGAATTCTTTGAGCTTGGTTCCGGTGAACTCGTAGCGTTCTTCCCATTCCTCGTCCTGTACCCCGCGGCCGAGTCCGCTGCCGCCCTTTCCCTGACTTACCTGCTTCAGCCAGAAGCATGCAGCAGAGCTACTAAGGACACCCAATAGAGACAAATGATCTTCTTCTGTGGCGTCTTCCTGTAGCTTGATCATTGGGGCAGTTCGATTGAAGAGGCGCGCTTTTCTGTCGAGAGCAAAGTGATTATGGGTGGCCACGAATGAGAAGGTGATTGCCAGTGGCGTCTTGAGCTTGCTGGAGTAGTTCTCGAGGTGAGAAGTCCATGCGCGACCGTTCTCGATCATCGTCTTCCCGAAGATCAAGCGCCGACCTAGTAGGGTCCTGGCCATCCAAAGGTCTTTAGCGAGAGGGTGAGACTCCGGTACCGGTTCCTTGTTCTGCTGGTCCACGTATGGGTTACGAACCCAGACGGAGGTGTTCAGCGAGAAATCCCGAACCGATTCTCCGACGATGAGTTCGCGAACGCACTCGACATTCTTCAATCGCCTTGCCGTTTGAAGGTTCGGAAGGAAATAGAGGTCGTCTTCGCCCGTTGACGTGGTGCGGCCTACGCTTTCGGCAATATCGCCGACAGTTGATTTGGCAGATGTACGAAGAGCCTCCTCGAGATCTTTGGCGCCGCCGCCCGAGAGGCTCCAAGGGTAAGTTGAGTAGGTGGAGCGCTTGGCGTCGACAGAGCTGATCCACTCGCTCTCGCTGCCGGGTTGGTCGATTTGCCGGATGATGGCTTGCCAGACTTTTCCTTCAGAAGCCTCAGCGGGAATCCCCGGCTCGCCCTTAATGCTCAAGATCGTCCGCACCGTCGGGGGGTGGAAGTGGTGAGTTCGTCGACGTCCGACCAAAATTACTGTGGGTGTGCCGTGTCCGGGAATGTATGCGCCGGATGTGTCGATGATCTCTTGAAGTTCGGCCTTGAGGCTAAAGAACTGGGTGATCAGTTTGCGTCCGAACTCGCGCTTCATGAAAGAGTTGGCGGTGATTTGGCCGACGAAGCCAGCACCTTTGCCGTGCTTATCTGCTTCGCGGGCCAAATGGAAGAATCGTTGAGCGAACGGCACCGACAGGGCGTACGATCCGGCGCATGCCGAATAGAGCTCCCGGTAAATCTGGTTGAGGTTCTTATCCTTGACCTGAATGTATGGAGGGTTGCCGACCACTACGTGATAGCGGCCCTCGCGCAGGATGGGATAGTGGTCCCCCAGATCTTCGGTCGTGTATTGAAAATCCGCGAGTTCGTCGGTTTCGCCGCCGAGGTCTTCGAGGCCGGGCAAGGTGAATTCCCGTGATTTGATCAATGCGTCGCCAACGGCGACATGGAGCGGGAATTGGTAGCCAGCAGCTTCGTCGAGTGTTTTGAATCCAGCTGCGCGGAGAGCGGCGATGACCAGGCGGAACCGGGCAATGGCGACGGCAAACGGGTTGATGTCAACGCCGTGCACGGCGTCCAATGCGAGCCTTACTCGTTCGCGCAACTCCCGCCCGGGTGCATTCTGGTCCCATTCGGCGAGTAGGCGCCGAAAAGCGCCGAGCAGGAAGTGCCCCGACCCGCAAGTGGGATCGATCATCTTGACGGTGTCGTGGCCGAATTCGTTAATGGCTGGTGTCAGGGTGCGGTCGAGAATAAATTCCTCGACGAATTCGGGTGTTTGTAGAAGTGCGTAGGTCTTGCGGGCGGCTTCTGAGAGGTCCTGGTACAGGTCGCCGAGGAAGCGGGTGTCCCAGTTGTCGTCGGTGAAGTCGTGAACAAGGCTTCCCTGCTCAGTGCGGCGTCGCCAGAAAGCGATGAGATTTTTGGCCGCGTCGTGTGAGAGCGGGATCTGGTAGAGCGCGTTGTGCCGTTGGTCGAAGAGTAGGGCGCCCGCTTGTGCCTTGGTCATCTCGTCGAAGGCGGAGAGCAGCCAGCCGCGGTCGGTCTGGTTTCCTTGGTGATTGCGGTAGAACTGAGCCTGGGCCTCTTCTGCCAGGGTCATGCTTTCCTCGTCGGGACCGGCCAGGAATCCTCGCTTGCCCAGGAGCCCGTTGTCTTCGCAGAAGCGGACGAAGACGGTGCCTAGGACCCAGGCCGCTGCTGCTTGGGTGACGCGTTCGTCGCGCCAGGCCCCCCAGGCAGCGGCGGTTCGCTTGAGCTTGAACGCCTTGTCGTATTCGGCACGCAGCCGGGTGTGTGTTTCCTCGACCGCGGTGACCTGCTGGCGCAGATCGACTTCCAGGCTCTTCACCTGGCGCTGTAGGTCCTTGAGCAGCGCGACGCGGTCGATCACTTACCTGTCTCCTCGTTCGGCGTGGTGCGGTGTTGGTTGGCTACCCAGGCGTCGTTCAGCACGATCCACTGCTCCTTCGTCTCCAGTGGCACGTGGGCATGATCCAGCATGGGTTCGGCCGTTGCGTCGCCTATGGGGCAGAGCAGCCACACCGTGCCACCGAGTTCGAGGGGCAGTTGCATGCGGTCGTAACGGGCGAGCGGGCCTGCTCCGTGCAGCAGCACAGGACCGGTGGCTGCTGAGACGATCTCTTCGATCTGGGGCTGGAGGCGGTCCCACGCGGGCTCGATGAACCGGGAGTGCAGTCGGCTGTGGGGGAGGGAGCCGGGTTCCGCTATGTCGGCCTCCACCACCGTCTCCCAGGTCGGGCGCGTGCCCTGGGCGACCAGGTTCCGCATGGTGGCAACGAACAGGGCTCCGACGTCGACGGGGCGGGCGTTGAAGCGCCGTACAAGCTCCTCTCGGGCGGGCAGGTAGCCGCCCATGCTGACGGTCAGGGCACGGAAGCCGTCCCTGCCGCACGAGCCTGCCAACTGCTGCTCGGCACGCACTGCGCGCGCCAGTTCGGGTGAATCGGTGTGCCACTGCGAGGCGATGTCACCGGTTGCCTTGCGCGGCTGGATGACGGCGCCCGTTGACGATCCCACGCCGCGCGGCGTGACGTATCCGCCCTGGCGGCCGGATCCCTGCCACTCCAGGTTGAAGCCGGCGTCGTTGAGCAGCGTGTGCAGCTGGGGGTGACCGGGGAGCGGGGCGAGTTCGGGGAAGCGTGCCCGTACCCGTTCCTGTACCTGTTCCGGGCGCAGGACGTTGGGACGGCTGCCAGGTGACGTGCCGCCCTCTCGAGCGGGAGGCGCCACGCCTGCCTGCGCGAGGCGCAGGGCTCGCTCGGGTGCCAGATCGCGAGGATAGATCTCCAGGCGGGGTGATGCCGCGGCCCGTGACGATGCGGCGGCGGCGAGGTGGACCAGGCGGGCGTGCTCGAAGTCGGTCGGCACGTTGTACGCGTGCGGCCGGATTATCGTCAGCTCGCGCAGCACGGACGCCGAGGTAGGCATGACGTCCATGCCGGCCAGCCGGTCGGCTGTCTCTCCGAGTTTGAGAGCGTACTTGATCAGGGCTGGGGCGGCGGGGGTGTCTGGAGTGGCGTCTTCGGGCGCTTCCAGCGCGATGAGGATCTGGTCGCCGAAGCGGCGGGTCAAGAAGCACCGGTCTTCGGCAGCGGCCGAATCGACTTCCACGGCCGCTCGCACGACCGCAGCGGCGGTCGCGCGCCGCACCTCGTCGCTGCCTTCGGAACTGCCACGCCGCGCCAGCAGCGCGTCAGCCAGCTCCTGGGCACCAGCAATACGTCCGAAGCCCTCAAGCAACTCGACGAGTTCGGCAAGGATGCTACGCATGATGGGCATCTCAGCCCAGCGTGTGCGCTGCTTGACGAGAACCTGGCCCACGCGACCTGTGGTGATGCCCAGTTGGGCGCCGACGGGCTGCTGCGTCGGCCAGGGCGGGAGATCAGGAAGGTTTCCGTCCTCGTCAGGCAGCCGCAGCATCAGGCGGGTGGCCTCGACCTCGTTCTCGTTTCGGCGTGTCTTCTGCATCGCCGGAACGAGCAGAGCGGCAATCGAATCCAGGCCGATGCGGCCCAACGCCGAGATCGCAGCATCCGGCGCACTGCCGTCCGTCCCGGCGGGTATGGCTGCTGAGGCGCTCTCTTCCGCGGCGGCCAGTTCACGCTCGGCGGCCCGGCGCTGTTCCCGGTTGGTCGGCGAGGAACCCGTGCCGAAGCGGGTCCGCCACTCCTTGATGCGGGTCTGGAGTTCCTTGCGGGTCTTTGCTCCCAGCCCGGGCAGCGACGTGATGCGTCCGGCCAGCGGAAGCAGGTCGGCGACCTTCGTGGCCTCCAGCCGCTCAGCCGCCGAGATGGCTCGCGCGCTCAGGCCGGCCGCGACCAGCAGGGTGTCTGGGCCGGCGTTCGCTGCCGCCTCGTCCCGTTCCTGCTCGGCGAGCTGCGGATCGTCATCGTCGGCCTCTAGTCCGGTCAGCCGTGGAGCCGCGCCCACCGGACGGGTGGCGTCAGCTGCATCGAAGATGCGCCGCCACGCGGCATGCATCTCCTGCAGGGAGGCGAAGCGGTCAGCGGCGTCCTTCGCCAGAGCACGGGCGAAGAAATCGACCAAGCCGCTCTCGCGCAGCGACGGGTCGAATGCCTCGACAGCCAAGGTGACCGGCTCATCCACCAAGGTGGCCTCGGTGGCACCATCGCCCCACACAGGCAGCTCATTGGACGCCATCTCGTGCAGGGTGACGGCCAGCGCGTAGCGCTCGGCGTGGGCGTCGTAGACAGGGCGCCGAAGTGTGCCGATGAATGGATCCAGGTAGCGGGGCGTGCCCGCCTCGGTCTCCCGCACATCTATGCCGGCGAGAGAGAAGTCGAAAAGGACGAGTTGCTTGGTTCGGTTCTTGCGGACCCGGATGGCGATGTTGTCAGGCTTGATGTCGCGGTGGAAGATTCCTTCGCCTTCGAGGAAATCCAGCGCACCGAACAGGTAATCGCTGAACGTCTGTAGCTCTCCAGGCTCCAACCGGCCGCCCTCGCGCAGCTTACGGGCCACAGTGTGCTCGCCCGCGTGCTCCAGGACCAGCACGGACCGGCCGCCGATCACCTGCGGCTCGCGGCGAGCGAGGCGGATCACACGGGAATCAGCCGGAAACGCGCCCAGGATGCGAGCCTCGTGATCCAGACGCTTGGTCTTCTCGTCGGACAGCGCGACCTTGAGGACCTCCTTGGCCCCGGTCCGCTGGTTAACTGCGAGGAAGGCACGGCAGGTGGACCCGGTGCCGAGCCGCTGGCTGATCTTCCACTCGCCGCCCACGACATCGCCGGGCCGTGCCTCCAACGGGTCGAGTTCTACCTCGGCAGGGGCTTCCGCCGCAGGGGGCGCGGTCAGATCGTCTTCGACCTCGGTCAGCAGCTCCAGAAACTCCGCGACACTGGACAGCCGCTGATTGGGCACAGGAGCGGTCGCGGCCTGGATCAGCTCGTCCATCCACGGGGTCACGGCTTCGGCGACCGCGCTGGGCCGCAGGCCGTTGTCCTGGCTGACCCGCGCCAGGAGTTCGGCATGTGTATCGGCCGGTGCCTTCCCAGACACCAGGAGGTAGGACACGCTGCCCAGGCCGAACACGTCCATCGCCACGGAGTCGGGATTCGGCGCGGACAGCTCAGGAGCCAGATACGGCTCGGCCGCCGCGTCGGTGTGCCGACCGGTACGGCTGCTGGGGGTGGGCAGAGAGCCGCTCGACCCGAACGAGTCCGCGGAGCGGACAGCGGCCTGCCAGTCACTGATCAGCAAGTCAGGGCGAAGCCATGCTTCGGCCAGGGCCTGCTCGGCCGTCACAGCCGTCGGCTGCCCAGGGGCCGTGGGACGGCGCGGACCGGGGGCCACCAGGATGCTTCGCGCGGAGAGCATGCGGTGGAACAGCCGTCGACGGTGGGCGTATGCCATCGACTCGCCCAGCTGGCGGACCATGCCAACCCGCGTCTCCACATCCAGTCGAGGACCGAATTCCGCCATGTAGCGGTCAAGTCGCATCGACTCTCGAGGATGCCGGAAAATCAGGGCCGGCCCGTTCTCGTGGGCCTCCATCGAGTCCGGCTGCACGATCCCGGGGTGGCTTATGCCATGGAGCACCTGCATCTCACGACGAGCCGCGCGCTCCACGGAGGCCCGGTCGGTCTGCGCCGCGTTCCGCTCGACCAAGTAGATGCGGATGCGCCGCCGCTCTTTGGAGAGCTCGCGGTGACGGGCAAGATGGTCCTGCCACTCCTTGCCGATATCGAACGGCTTGGGCTCCAAGTCCCACATGCCGACCTGGAAGTGCTTCTTGCTGCGAGCAATCCCCACGCCTTCGAGCAGTCCGGGCAGCGCTCGTGAGAAGCGGGTGTCAACGCCCCCGCGCCCGCCGGCGGGCAGGGGAAGCAGTAGATCCGAAATGACCGAGGGCAGTGCACCGGCTCGTGCTTCGCCGGACCTCTCGGGACCGAAGAGCCAGTGCATCTGGTTCGAGGGCAACTCGACGCGCAGGCCCGGCTCGGACAGAAACACGGCAGCCTGCATGAACGGCACGTGGAGTCCGGTCCGGCGATTGCGGTTCTCCTGGACCAGGAGTGACTTCAGCTTCTGTGCCTTCGTGTTCGCCAGGTGAAGCGGGTTGTCGAGGGCCCGCCCGTTGTGCATCCAGTTCGACCCGGAGGCCGTCACCCGGCCGTTGAAGCTCTTGATCTCGACGAGGTAGAGGCCGCTAGGCGCCGCAACCAGAAGGTCGACCTCATACACGTGGCCCGTTTCCGCCGTGAACGTGAAGTTCGACCATGCACGGAACGGCTCTTGATCAGGCAAGCGCTCCTGCACATGCTTGAGTGCCTTGCGCTCGTGCTCGTACTGCGACGGGGTCACGGTCGTCCAACGGCCCGGCTCACGCATACCCCGTACGTCCCCTCTCGACCTGCCGCCCTCGGCGGCTCCCATGCACCGGGCTAATCCTGCCAGGCGGCACCGACAAGCGGTGACGGCGGCAGGACAACATCGCTACAGCATGCGCCCTGCCAACTACGCTGGATCACGTGAAGCCGAAGGCTTCTGGCAAGCGCAGAGCACTCGGTCGGCTGTCCCGCGCGGCCTCCTCCATTCGCCAGCAGACCGACCAGGCGCACCGGGAGCTGTAAGCCTGGCGCACAGCCCACCGCACGACGTGAACGAGCGGCGAGCAGAATGCCGAAGCAGCGCGCTCAGACCTCGTCGAAGAGTTGTCAGTGATCACTGCCTTCTTGGGCTTTCCGTAGGTGCTTTGTGAGCAGTGTGCGGAGCACCGGCAAAGCCAAATGATCACGCCCTGGAGTACCCGCGGAGCGACGCGGGCCACCGCAAACTTGTCGGCACGCCCAGATGCTCGGTCCGGCTGCGCGACACCACGCTCTACGCCAGCTTCGCCCGGTACGACGGCACACTGCTGGTCAATCCGCAAGCCTGGGGACAGCCGGCCAGCGCGAACCCGCTGCTCCAACTGCGCCGGCTGGATGGGACGGGCTAGTTCGACCACTACACCGACGGCTTTCAAGCGGTCTGGAAGACTGCGAAGCCCTGGTCACCTGAGGCGATGTGAGGAGCCCACCCCACCATGGGACGCACGGAGTACTGGTACGACGCCAGCGCACCGAAGCCGAACACCCTGATCCCCGCCTGCAACATGCTGGCCGTCCGGGATGCGGACGGCGCGATTCTCCTGCAGCGGCGGCGGGACACCGGGCAGTGGGCGCTGCCCGGCGGCGCGATGGACATCGGTGAGTCTCCCTCGCAGTGCGCGGTGCGGGAGTGCAAGGAAGAGACCGGAATCGACGCCGTCGCCATCGGACTCCTGGGCGTGTACTCACCTCCAGAACACGTGGTCGCCTACACGGACGGGGAGATCAGACAGGCGTACGAGGTGACCGTGATCGGCCGCCCGGTCGGCGGCGAGCCGACCGTCAACGACGAAGCCGACGGCGTCCGCTGGGTCCTGCCCGGCGATCTGGACTCGTACGACATTCATCCCTCGATGCGGCGGCAGATCGCCCACTACCTGGACGGGGCATACCCCCACGTCGACTGAGCGCCGTCCGCGCCCTTACTGCTCCCGTCGAGGCGAGCCGGGTTTCGACCCTATGCACAGCAGCACGCTTCCCGTATGAGCCCTTCACGCCCTCCGATGTGGCAGCTGATGCCCAAGCCCAGCATGTATGGGGTCTAGCGGCGATTGTCAGCGTGGCTGCGAACTCAGGAGACGCGTCTGCCTCCTATCCGCCCACAGCAGACGAGAAAGAGCCCCAAGGGACTGGAACTTACTGCTGGGACCATGTCAACGTACAACGTCCCCGAAAACACCAGGTCAGCGAAGGGTCACAGCCGTCCGGGCCCTTGGCGAACATAGTCCCCGCCTCGTGCGCGCTCAGGCCGGTTGGCCTGTGCACTGATCCCTGCCTCCCCCGAGGCCCGCCCCAAGGAGCCCCGCCTGTCCAACGGCATGCTTCGATCCCTGCACTTCACTACCCCAATCCTGTTCACGCTCGGCGCCCTGAACGCCTTCACTGCTCAGCAACGCCAGGACCACGCTGCCTTGGCCACCGCGCTGTGCCTCTGTATCTGCGCGGCCGGACTCCTCGCCGAAGACCTGCTGCAACACGCTTTGCGCCGTGACCGAGTCGTCCTCGCGCATGGCGCCGTCCACCCCGGCGCCGCAGCCCGGCACATCGCCCGCGCCCTCGGTGCCCGTGAGCGAGTGGTAGCACGCAGCCTCAGCCGCCTCACCGAGGAGGGGCTCCTCATGGTGGAAACGGACGGCGCCACACCCGCCGTCCGCGCGTATCGCGTGGCTCGCTGACCGTACGGTCCTGTCGGTCTGCTGGGCGATATATAGCCGACGATCCCCGGTTAGCCAAACCGGGGATCGTCCGGAGTATTGATGTCGTTCGCACCGGCTACTTGGCGGTGGACCTGGAGCGGACAGCGCCTTCCTGGTGCCCGGCGTGGCCTAGCGCCTGTTCAGCGCACAGGACCAGACTTCGGAAATCCAAGAAAGGCACGACACTCGCCCAACGGCCATCCACCTCGCCACAGGCTGCGGTGGATTCTGCGCCACTTCGTAAGGATCCCTCATGCGCCCTTTCGCGATACCCCCTGCCCAAAAACTGAATCGCACGTTCTCGCCGCAGTGCTTCTTCGTGCTTGATGGCGTAGCAGCAGCGGCGCTTCGGTCTTTGGTGATTCCGCACGGGAGGCGCTGAGTGAGGAAGGGCGACAAGGGTGACGAGTTGATGACCGTCCCCGAGGTGCTGGCAGAGCTGAAGGGCACATCCCGCCGAACCTTCTACCGGTGGCGCGAGATGGGCACGGGTCCTGCGGTACTGAAGCTCCCGAACGGCGAGTTGCGCGTCTGGCGGAGTGTATTCATGGATTGGCTACATGAGAGAGAGGAAGCCGCAGCTTGAAGACGACGGACGTTCGGATATGGGACGTCAGGGTAAAGCAGCGCCAGGGCAAGGACACCTATGAGGTGCGCTGGGTCGTGGCAGGGCGCGAGGTATCTCGCTCGCGTCGCACTAAGGGGCTTGCCGACAAGCTGCGCGCGCAGCTCCTCATGGCTCAGGAGAATGGGGAGCAGTTCGACACAGGGACGGGCTTGCCTCCCTCGATGGAGGAAAAGGCACCTGCCCTCACCTGGTACACCTTCGCCTTGAAATATCTGAAGATGAAGTGGCCCCATGCCGCACCGAACTATCGGGACGAGATCAATGAGGCGCTGACGGGTGTCACAAAGGCGCTCATGCCGAAGCGTCCTGGGCGGCCGGCGGATGAGGCGATGCAGCGGGCGCTTCGGGATTGGGCATTCGTACTTCCCGGCCCGGAAGATCGCGAAATCCCGTCAGAGGCCAGATCCGTGGTTGACTGGATGGCAAGGAACTCGCCTCCGCTCGCCGATCTCGCCAAGCCAGCGGTTATGCGAGGCGTGCTCGAAGCGCTCAAGCTGAAACTTGACGGAGAATCGGCTTCGAGTGAGACCTTTAAGCGCAAGCGCAAGGTCCTCGTCAACGCGCTGAACTATGCCACGGAGCTAGGGGAGCTCGACGAGAATCCCGTCAACTCGGTTTCTGTGCAGAAACCGTCAAGAATTGTTCCTGTCGACCCTCGCGTCGTGGCCAACCCGAAGCAGGCCAGCAATCTGATCGGTGCTGTCTCGTACGTGGGCGGTTACCACCGAGCCAGGGGCAGGCGACTGGCGGGCATGTTCGCCGGCATGTACTACGCCGGGATGCGTCCGGCGGAAACCGTCGGAGTCGCGATCCAGGACTGCTACCTCCCTGAGGAGGGTTGGGGGCTGGCAAATCTCCACCGAACCCGGCCGACAGCGGGGAAGAAGTGGACAAAGACGGGCGAGGTGCACGACGATCGCGGGCTGAAGAACCGCGATCCCGAGGAAGTGCGGCCGACGCCGCTGCCGCCGATCCTCGTGGCCATCTGGCGAGAGGGCATCGACACGTTCGGCACCGCGGACGACGGCAGACTCTTCTTCAATGAGCGCGGCGGACTGGTCGGTTCCTCGACCTACTCGCGCGTGTGGGGAGAGGCGCGCGAGTTCGGGCTGCCGCCGGAGCTTGTCAAGAGTCCGTTGGCCGACCGCCCGTACGACCTACGCCACTCGGCGCTCTCGACATGGCTCAACGCGGGGGTGGACCCCACGGAAGTTGCTGAGCGTGCAGGCAACACAGTGGAAGTGCTCTTGGCGCGCTATGCGAAATGCCTCCACGGCCGTCACGTTGTGGCCAACAAGCGGATCGAAGATCTGCTGCTCGAATACGCATGACGATGATCACACCAAACACCCCGAGGTGCCCGCCTCGGGGTGTTTCTTATGTGCGAGATTGGTCGGTTCGTCTATCGATGTCCGATCCCGCGTATGTCCCGCAGCGCCCGTCCTAGGGCTGCTTTCGGTGGCAGATAGCTGCATATAGCAGCAGGCCCTCCGATCTGGCGTATTGCCTGATCAGAGGGCCTTTTAGGCACCTGATCTGCGGTGCCCCCGGCAGGATTCGAACCTGCGCACACGGCTCCGGAGGCCGTTGCTCTATCCCCTGAGCTACGGGGGCGTGTCGGCTGCGGTGTTCGCGGCGACGGGTAGAACACTACCAGCTTCGTCGGGGTGTCCATGAACGGGTTTCCCGGCCTCGGGAGGAGGTCAGCCCCAGCCCGGGCGGGGTGGTCGGGGCGCCTCCGGAGGGCGGAAGCGCCCCTCGCGCGGGTCGGAAGTAGGTAAAACCCGGACGCGATGGCCGGTCCCGACCTACTCTCGAGTTGTGCCAGGCGCGTCCGGTCGGGTGCTTGTTGTGGACGACAACAAGGTCATCCGGCAGCTGATCAGGGTCAATCTCGAGCTGGAGGGCCTCGAGGTGGTGACCGCGGCCGATGGTGCCGAGTGTCTGGATGTCGTTCATCAGGTGCGGCCCGATGTCGTCACCCTGGACGTCGTCATGCCCCGGTTGGACGGGTTGCGGACCGCCGCCCGGCTGCGTTCCGATCCTCGGACCCGTGACCTTCCCCTCGCCATCGTCAGCGCCTGTACGCAGTACGAGATCGAGACCGGCCTCGACGTCGGCGTCGACGCCTTCCTCGCCAAGCCCTTCGAGCCCGCCGAACTCGTACGGCTCGTAAGGCAGTTGATCGAGCGGAAGCGCGGGGTCGCGTCGGTGGAAAGGCTGGCGGAAGGGCCGGCGGAAGGACCGGCGGAACGGCCGATACAGGGCGGGACCGTGTTGGGGAGTGTTCTCGGTGCGGGGGAGACCGAGCGGGCCGGCCGGACCGGTCGCTGAATCACCAGGGCAGTCGTCCGCCGTGCCTGCCCGTCCACATCCCGGACCCCACCCAAACCTGTTCGCTTACCCACCCCCCTCCTCGCCTACGCTTGTCCCGTGACCCCCGTCGAGCTCTCCCGTACCGTGCTGCGCGCGGTGCGTCGTGCTGTCGACGAAGGGGAGCTGAGCGTGACCGTTCCGGAGCGGGCCGTGGTCACGGTGCCCGGGCCCGGTGGCTGTGGGGACTACGCCACCAACATCGCTCTTCAGCTCGCCCGCCCGGCCGGGCATCCGCCCCGGCGCGTCGCCGAGATCCTCCAGAACCGGCTCCTCGGTACCGACGGTGTCACCGACGTCGTCGTCACCGGGCCCGGGTTCCTCAACATCAGCCTGCGGAGCACGTCGTCCGTCGCCCTCGTCGAGGAGATCCTGCGGTGCGGGCCGCGGTACGGATATGCCGACGGGCCCACCGGACAGCTCGTGCGACTCCACGTCCCCCACGAAGTCCGCGCCCTCGTCGTCGCCGACGCCGTCGCCCGCATCCTCCGCTCCCAGGGCGCCCTCGTCCGCACCACGGCCGAGGCCCGCCCCGAGCCGGAGTGGGAGACCGTCCTCGGAGTGCGCGCCGACGCCTTCGGCAGCCGCGATACCCGAGCTCTCCGCGATACCCGAGCTCTCCGTGACACCCGAGCTCTCCGCGACGCCCGAGCTCTCCGCGACGCCCGAGCTCTCCGCGACGCCCGAGCTCTCCGCGACACCCCCGCGCCCCCCGACGCCCCCGCCCCCCTCGACGTCAACGTACGGCCCGTACCGGCGGCCCCCGCCGACCCCCTCCCCCTCGGCCGCGACGCCGCCCGCTGGGCCCTGCTCCACCCGGCCTCCCACGACCGGCCCCGGATCACCGACGACCACCTCGTCCAGCGCGAGGGCAACCCCCTCTTCCGTGTCCGTTACGCCCACGCCCGCACCCGGGCCCTCACCGGTAACGCCGCCGACCTGGGCTTCACCGCGAAGCCCGGGCCCGCAACCACCGCAGACACCGCCGACACTGCAGATACCGCAAACACCGCAGACACCGCGGAAGCGCTCCTCACCGCCCTCGCCGACCACCCCCGCGTCCTCGCCCACGCGGCAGCACACCGCACCCCTGACCGTCTCGCCCGGCACCTCGTCACCGTCGCCGATGCCGTCCTCCCCTTCCTGCCCACCGTCCTGCCGCGCGGCGAGGAGAAACCCTCGGCCGCCCACCGCGCCCGGCTCGCCCTTGCCGAAGCCGCCGGGACGGTGCTGGCCGGCGGCCTGTCCCTGCTCGGTATCGACGCACCCGACCACCTCTGACACCAGACACAGAGAGCCACCCGAAGAGCCATGAGCCGTTCCGCACACCCCGCCGGGCCCCGTCACGCCGATGTCCTCCCCGAGGGCCACTACTCCGCGCCGCCCGCCGACCTCAACACCCTCGACCCGAAGGTGTGGGCCCAGACCGTCACCCGGGACCCGCACGGCGTCGTCACCGTCGGCGGCCTCCCGGTGACCCGGCTCGCCGAGGAGTTCGGCACCCCCGCCTACGTCGTCGACGAGGCCGACTTCCGGGCACGGGCGCGGGCCTGGCGTACCGCCTTCGGTCAGGACGCCGACGTCTTCTACGCCGGCAAGGCATTCCTCTCCCGGGCCGTCGTCCGGTGGTTGCACGAGGAAGGGCTCAACCTCGACGTCTGCTCCGGCGGCGAGCTCGCCACCGCCCTGTCCGCCGGCATGCCCGCCGACCGCATCGCCTTCCACGGCAACAACAAGTCGACGCAGGAGATCCACCGCGCCATCGACGCCGGTGTGGGGCGGATCGTTCTCGACTCCTTCCAGGAGATCGTCCGCGTCGCGCACATCGCGCAGTCCCTGGGCAAGCGGCAGCGCGTCCAGATCCGTATCACCGTCGGCGTAGAAGCCCACACGCACGAGTTCATCGCCACCGCCCACGAGGACCAGAAGTTCGGGATTCCGCTGGCCGGCGGGCAGGCCGCCGAGGCCGTACGGCGGGCCCTTCAGCTCGACGGGCTCGAACTCATCGGTATCCATAGCCACATCGGGTCGCAGATCTTCGACATGTCCGGCTTCGAGGTCGCGGCCCATCGGGTCGTCGGGCTGCTCAGGGACATCCGGGACGAGCACGGCGTCGAGTTGCCGGAAATCGACCTCGGCGGCGGGCTCGGGATCGCGTACACGAGTGACGACGATCCCCGCGAACCCCACGAGATCGCCAAGGCGTTGACGGAGATCGTCAGCCGCGAGTGCGAGGCCGCCAAGCTGCGCACGCCCCGCATCTCCGTCGAGCCCGGGCGCGCCATCGTCGGACCGACCGCCTTCACGCTGTACGAGGTCGGCACCATCAAGCCCCTCGACGGACTGCGCACGTACGTCTCCGTCGACGGCGGCATGTCGGACAACATCCGCACCGCGCTGTACGACGCCGAGTACTCCGTCGCTCTCGTCTCCCGCACCTCCGACGCCGAGCCCATGCTCGCCCGTGTCGTCGGCAAGCACTGCGAGAGCGGCGACATCGTGGTGAAGGACGCGTTCCTGCCGGCCGACCTGGCCCCGGGTGACCTCATCGCCGTACCGGCCACGGGTGCGTACTGCCGGTCCATGGCCAGCAATTACAACCACGTGCTCCGCCCGCCGGTCGTCGCGGTCCGCGACGGCGAGGCCCGCGTGATCGTCCGCCGCGAGACGGAGGAGGATCTCCTGCGCCTCGATGTCGGGTGATCCACCCCTGATTCACCCAGGAGAAACAGAGGGCGGAAGATCTCCTGCCGTCCGCCCTCGTACAAATGAAATAGATGTCTCACGATCCGGACATGGGATAGAAACTCCCGTCCAGTGAGTGAGACTGGTCCCACCGTGACGGTAAGAGGAAACGAGGTCGGATGATGCGTACGCGTCCGCTGAAGGTGGCGCTGCTGGGCTGTGGAGTGGTCGGCTCAGAGGTGGCGCGCATCATGACGACGCACGCCGACGACCTCGCCGCCAGGATCGGTGCCCCCGTCGAGCTGGCGGGCGTCGCCGTCCGCCGGCCCTCGAAGGTGCGTGAGGGCATCGACCCCGCGCTCGTCACCACCGACGCCACCGCCCTCGTCAAACGCGGCGACATCGACGTGGTCGTCGAGGTCATCGGCGGGATCGAGCCCGCTCGTACGCTCATCACCACCGCCTTCGAGTACGGCGCCTCCGTCGTGTCGGCCAACAAGGCCCTCCTCGCCCAGGACGGCGCCGCCCTGCACGCCGCCGCCGAGGACCACGACGCGGATCTCTACTACGAGGCCGCCGTCGCCGGCGCCATCCCGCTGATCCGTCCGCTGCGCGAGTCCCTCGCCGGCGACAAGGTCAACCGCGTGCTCGGGATCGTCAACGGCACCACCAACTTCATCCTCGACAAGATGGACACCACGGGGGCCGGATATCAGGAGGCCCTCGACGAGGCCACCGCCCTGGGGTACGCGGAGGCCGATCCGACCGCCGACGTCGAAGGGTTCGACGCCGCCGCCAAGGCCGCCATCCTCGCCGGCATCGCCTTCCACTCGCGGGTGCGTCTCGACGACGTCCACCGCGAGGGAATGACCGAGGTCACCGCCGCCGACTTCGCCTCGGCGAAGGAGATGGGCTGCACCATCAAACTGCTCGCCATCTGCGAGCGGGCCGAGGACGGCGAGTCCGTCACCGCGCGCGTGCACCCCGCGATGATTCCGCTGACCCACCCGCTCGCCTCCGTGCGCGGCGCGTACAACGCGGTGTTCGTGGAGTCGGATGCTTCCGGGCAACTGATGTTCTACGGCCCCGGCGCCGGCGGTTCCCCGACCGCCTCCGCCGTGCTCGGCGACCTCGTGGCGGTGTGCCGCAACCGGCTCAACGGTGCCACCGGGCCCGGCGAGTCCGCGTACGCCGCCCTGCCCGTCTCGGGCATGGGAGAGGTCGTCACGCGCTACCACATCAGCCTCGACGTGGCGGACAAACCGGGAGTTCTCGCCCAGGTGGCGACCGTGTTCGCCGAGCACGGGGTTTCGATCGATACGGTTCGGCAGCAGGGCAAGGACGGCGAGGCGTCTCTCGTCGTCGTCACCCACCGTGCTTCCGACGCGGCCCTCGGCGGGACCGTCGAGGCGCTGCGCAAGCTCGACACCGTGCGTGGTGTCGCCAGCATCATGCGGGTTGAAGGAGAGTAACCAGCAATGACCCACCAGTGGCGCGGAATCATCGAGGAGTACCGGGACCGGCTGCCGGTGTCCGACACCACGCCGGTCGTGACGCTCCGCGAGGGCGGCACGCCCCTCGTGCCCGCGCAGGTGCTCTCCGAGCGCACCGGCTGCGAGGTCCACCTCAAGGTGGAGGGCGCCAACCCCACCGGGTCCTTCAAGGACCGCGGCATGACCATGGCCATCACGCGGGCCAAGGAGGAGGGCGCGAAGGCTGTGATCTGCGCCTCCACCGGCAACACGTCCGCGAGCGCGGCCGCTTACGCCGTACGTGCCGGAATGGTGTCGGCCGTCCTCGTCCCGCAGGGCAAGATCGCGCTCGGCAAGATGGGGCAGGCGCTCGTGCACGGCGCCAAGATCCTCCAGGTCGACGGCAACTTCGACGACTGTCTCACGCTGGCCCGTGCCCTGAGCGACAACTACCCCGTGGCGCTGGTCAATTCGGTCAATCCGGTACGGATCGAGGGGCAGAAGACCGCCGCGTTCGAGATCGTGGACATGCTGGGTGACGCACCTGACATCCACGTCCTGCCGGTCGGCAACGCGGGCAACATCACCGCGTACTGGAAGGGTTACAAGGAGTACGCCGCCGACGGCGTCGCCGCGCAGACCCCGCGCATGTGGGGTTTCCAGGCCTCCGGCAGTGCCCCGATCGTGCGCGGCGAAGTCGTCAAGGACCCCTCGACCATCGCCACCGCCATCCGCATCGGCAACCCCGCCTCCTGGCAGTACGCCGTGGCGGCACGGGACGAATCGGGCGGATTCATCGATGAGGTGACGGACCGTGAAATCCTGCGCGCCTACCGGCTGTTGGCCGCGCAGGAGGGCGTCTTCGTCGAGCCCGCCTCCGCCGCGTCCGTGGCCGGCCTGCTGAAGGCCGCCGAGCAGGGCAAGGTCGACCCGGGGCAGCGGATCGTGTGCACCGTCACCGGCAACGGACTGAAGGACCCCGACTGGGCCGTCGCGGGCGCCCCGCAGCCGGTCACCGTCCCGGTCGACGCGGCGACGGCGGCCGAGCGCCTCGGCCTTGTCTGAGCTCACCCGAGCTCGCCGGAGAAGGTAATCCCTACGAGGGGGGCACAGGGGGCTTACGACACGCATCGTGCGCCTCCTGTGCGCCCTATGTCGCCACAGAACCTTCCTTCGATAGGCTGTACTGAACCCGCCCGCCGCATATGCCTTCGCATATGGCCGGGTGCCGCGCCGTCTCCGCGGCCCGGAAGCGATCCCATGGATCCCCAGGGATCCGCAGGGTCCTCACGTATGCATCTGATGTCTTCGACAATCACGCAGCTCAAGGAGAGTCATCGAGCGATGGCCGGTCCAGCCTTCCGCGCCGCCGCCGTCCGGGTGCGCGTCCCCGCCACCAGCGCCAACCTCGGCCCGGGCTTCGACGCCCTCGGCCTGTCGCTGGGGCTCTACGACGACGTGGTCGTCCGGGTGGCCGACTCCGGGCTGCACATCGACATCGCGGGGGAGGGGAGCGAGACGCTCCCGCGTGACGAAAACCACCTTCTCGTACGCTCCCTGCGCACCGCCTTCGATCTGCTGGGCGGACAGCCGCGCGGCCTGGAGATCGTCTGCGCGAACCGCATTCCGCACGGCCGCGGCCTGGGCTCCTCCTCGGCCGCCATCTGCGCCGGCATCGTCGCCGCGCGTGCCGTGACCATAGGCGGAGAGGCCAGGTTCGACGACACGGCCCTCCTGGAGCTGGCCACCGAGATCGAGGGCCACCCCGACAACGTGGCGGCCTGTCTGCTCGGCGGTTTCACGCTCTCCTGGCTGGAGGCCGGAGCCGCGCGGGCGATCAGGATGGAGCCCGCCGATTCCATCGTTCCGGTGGTTTTCGTGCCCGGTAAGCCGGTCCTGACGGAGACCGCGCGCGGACTGCTCCCGCGCACCGTGCCGCACATCGACGCCGCCACCAACGCGGGCCGCGCAGCCCTGCTCGTCGAGGCCCTCACCAGGCGCCCCGAACTGCTGCTGCCGGCCACCGAGGACCGTCTTCACCAGGAGTACCGTGCCCCGGCCATGCCGGAGAGCGCGGCGCTGGTGGAGCGGCTGCGGGCCGACGGAGTCCCGGCAGTCATCTCAGGCGCGGGCCCCACGGTGCTCGCGCTGGCCGACGGCGACACGGCCGACAAGGTCGCCCATCTGGCAGGCGAGGGCTGGGCCGCGAACCGGCTCGAGCTCGACGCCCGGGGAGCGAGCGTGCTGCCGCTTGCGCCCTGATACGCGATTGCTGCGGATGCCAGATACTTCGAGAGGGGGAATGTTTGTTGGATCCGGTAGTGTTAACCTCAAGTCTGCACCCGACCCCACCATGGCGAGGTGCTTCGTGTCCCCGTCCGGGACAGACATCCTTCCGGGAGCCTCCCAAGCCGCACTGTGTTTCGTACGACGTACGCAGGCAGTACCTCGTATGCGAGCGCTGAGCGACTTGCCGGGCACGCTCCGGAACCGGTGCGACCGAGCCACGTGACACAGACACTCAGTGCCACAGCTCAGGGAAGCGCCGTCATCACATTCCTCCGCCGTTTAGGCGGACCACCGCCCCGGCACGGTCCACACAGCAAGGACCGAAGCCGGACAGCACAACCGGTCGCCGAGCCAGACAGGCCGACGTCCGCTCCAGGGAAGGACCCTTCGTGAGCGACACCACCGATCTGATGGGCGCACGTGTCGAGGAGACCGCTGCCGCGCCCGCCACGGACGCCTCCGCGCCTGCCACCGGTGCCGGCTCCCGGCGGCGCCGCGGTACCGGCCTCGAGGGCATGGTGCTGGCCGAGCTGCAGCAGGTCGCATCCGGCCTCGGTATCAGGGGCACCGCGCGTATGCGCAAGAGCCAGCTGATCGAGGTCATCAAGGAGGCGCAGGCCGGAGGGGGTGCCGCGACTCCCCAGGCCGACGCCGCCACCGAGACCAAGCCGAAGCGCCGGGCCACCTCCAAGGCCCGTACCGGTGAGGACTCCACCGCCGCGAAGAAGGCGGCGGCCAAGGCCGAGGCGCCCGCCGAGAAGGCCGTGGCCCAGCAGCAGATCGAGATCCCCGGCCAGCCGGCTGGGGGCCCCTCCCGCGATGGGGGTACCTCCCGCGCGAGCGCAGCCGAGCGTGGGGGAGAAGCCGAGCGTGGGGGAGACGACGCTCCCGCGGAGCGCCGTCGCCGCCGTGCCACCGCCGACGCCGGCAGCCCGTCCGCCGCACCCGAGACGGTCGCCGCCGAGGCGAAGAGCGAGCCCAAGGCCGAGACGCCCGCCCGCGAGGCCCAGCAGCCGCAGGGCGACGCCGGTGAGGGCGGCGAGGGCCGCCGTCGTGACCGCCGCGAGCGCGGCCGGGACCGTGACCGTGACCGCCGGGGCAAGGGCGACGACCAGCAGGGTCAGGGCGGCCAGCGCCAGCAGAGCCAGCAGCAGGGCGGCGGCCGTCAGGACCGCCAGGACGGCCGTCAGGACCGCCAGGACCGCCAGCGGGACAGCGGTCCGCAGGACGACGACGACTTCGAGGGTGGCCGTCGGGGCCGCCGCGGCCGCTACCGTGACCGCCGTGGCCGTCGTGGCCGCGACGACATGGCCTCGGAGCCGCAGATCGCCGAGGACGACGTCCTGATCCCGGTCGCGGGCATCCTGGACATCCTCGACAACTACGCCTTCATCCGTACGTCCGGCTACCTGCCCGGTCCGAACGACGTGTACGTCTCCCTCGCCCAGGTCCGCAAGAACGGCCTGCGCAAGGGTGACCACATCACCGGTGCCGTGCGCCAGCCCAAGGAAGGCGAGCGGCGCGAGAAGTTCAACGCGCTGGTGCGTCTGGACTCCGTCAACGGCATGGCGCCCGAACACGGCCGTGGCCGCCCGGAGTTCAACAAGCTGACGCCGCTCTACCCGCAGGACCGGCTCCGCCTGGAGACCGACCCGGGCATCCTGACCACCCGCATCATCGACCTCGTGTCGCCGATCGGTAAGGGTCAGCGAGGGCTGATCGTGGCCCCGCCGAAGACCGGCAAGACCATGATCATGCAGGCGATCGCCAACGCGATCACCCACAACAGCCCCGAGTGCCACCTGATGGTCGTCCTCGTCGACGAGCGTCCGGAAGAGGTCACCGACATGCAGCGGTCGGTGAAGGGCGAGGTCATCTCCTCGACCTTCGACCGCCCGGCCGAGGACCACACCACCGTCGCCGAGCTGGCCATCGAGCGCGCCAAGCGCCTCGTGGAGCTGGGTCACGACGTGGTCGTCCTGCTGGACTCCATCACCCGTCTGGGCCGCGCGTACAACCTCGCGGCGCCCGCCTCCGGCCGCATCCTGTCCGGTGGTGTCGACTCGACCGCGCTGTACCCGCCGAAGAGGTTCTTCGGCGCCGCGCGCAACATCGAGGACGGCGGCTCGCTGACCATCCTGGCCACCGCGCTGGTCGAGACCGGCTCGCGGATGGACGAGGTGATCTTCGAGGAGTTCAAGGGCACCGGCAACATGGAGCTCAAGCTCGACCGGAAGCTCTCCGACAAGCGCATCTTCCCCGCGGTGGACGTGGACGCGTCCAGCACCCGCAAGGAGGAGATCCTGCTCGGAGCCGATGAGCTGAGCATCGTCTGGAAGCTGCGCCGGGTGCTGCACGCCCTCGACCAGCAGCAGGCGATCGAGCTGCTCCTCGACAAGATGAAGCAGACGAAGTCGAACGCCGAGTTCCTGATGCAGATCCAGAAGACCACGCCGATGCCGGGCAACGGCGACTGACGCAGGCGCTTCTGAAGGGCCGCCCCTGTTCGCAGGGGCGGCCCTTTTCGCTGTTCAGGGGCGGGGTACGATCTCGCCCTTCGGCCAACTTTCCGGCCGCGTACTTTTCTGATCCCGAGGGGGGACTTACGTGGGTACACCCATGTCCGGGGGCGGCGGACGGCACAGACGTCGGATACGGATAGCCCTGCCCGTCGGCGCGGCCGGCGTCGTCGCCGCCGTCGCCGCGGCGCTGCTGACCTCGTCCGCGGACGCCGCCACCGGCTCACCGAAGCCGCGGCCGCCGGCCAGGGCCACCGTCGCCGACTCTCCCTCGCTCGCCGAGCTGGAACGGCGGATCGCCGACGCGACGGAGGCCGACGACACCCCGGGCGGTACGACGTCCAAGTCGTCCCTGAGCGCCGGCACCGGCACCGTCAGCCCGATGATCATCGGCGGTACGACGACCACCATCACCACGGCCCCGTGGATGGCCCAGCTCTGGTACAGCGACACCAAGGGCACCGCCGACGAGAGCGACGACACAGGCTTCTTCTGCGGAGGTGCCGTCGTCGCGCCGACGAAGATCCTCACCGCCGCGCACTGTGTCAAGGGCTACGACTGGAAGGCCCACGGCGCCATCGTGACCGGTACCTCCCAGCTGCCTTCGGAGGACGACCTGCACGGCGGCACCGCCAGCGGCGTCTGGCGGCAGTGGTACCACCCGTCGTACAACGCGCGGACCATCGACAACGACCTCGCGGTGCTGACCCTGCCCAACCCCGTCAAGGCCCCCGCGATCCGCATGACAACGTCCGGCGACACGGCCTCGTACGCCGCCGGCACCAGCGCCAAGGTCTACGGCTGGGGCCGCACCAGCTCCACCGACCAGGCCGTCTCCCAGACGCTGAAGACGGCCACGCTGCCCGTCCAGTCCGACACCACCTGCGCGCGCTACTACGGCACCAAGTTCGTCAAGGGCCACATGGTCTGCGCGGGCAAGCCCGCCACCGGCAGCGACACCGGCACCACCTCCGCCTGCAACGGCGACTCCGGCGGCCCGCTGGTGGTGAACAACCGCATTGTCGGCGTCGTCTCCTGGGGCGTGACGAACTGCGTCACGAAGGGCGCGTACAGCGTCTTCACCAAGGTCAGCACATACGTCGGCGCCGCCTACCCGCGCATCGACGACACCAACCTCAGCGGTGACCACAGGGCCGACCTGTGGGTGCGCAACGCCTCCTCGAAGACCGGCTACGAGAAGGACTCCAAGGGCACCTCCTTCGGCGCCCGCCAGTCCTGGGGCAACTGGAGCGGCGTCAACGTCGTCCTGCAGACCGACCTCAACCGGGACGGCTACCAGGACTTCGTCTACCGCGTGGCCTCCACCGGTGACGTCTTCTGGTGGCGCTACGTCCCGGCCACCGAGAGCTGGGCCGACCCCAAGCAGATCTTCGACAACTGGAAGACCCGCACCCGCATCCTCACCCCCGGAGACGTCACCGGCGACTACCTGCCCGACCTGCTCTCGGTCGACTCCGCCGGCGTCCTGTGGATCTACCCCGGCAAGGGCAACGGCGCCTTCGCGACCCGGGTGAAGGTGGGCTCGGGCTGGAACCAGTACAACTCGCTGCGCGGCCACGGCGACTTCACCGGCGACGGCAGGACCGACCTGATCGCGCGCGGCAAGAGCAACGGCTCCGTGTACCTGTACAAGGGCACCGGCAAGTCCGGCGCCGGAGCCTTCTCCGGCCGGATCAAGGTGCGCACCTGGAGCGGCACGACGTACAACGCCTTCGACGCGGTCGGGGACGTCACCGGTGACGGCAAGGCCGACTTCCTGGCCCGCACGCCCGGCGGCACGCTCTATCTGTACAAGGGCACCGGAAAGGCCACAAGCGAGATCTTTGCCACAAGGATCTCCGTCGGTACCGATTTCAAGCAGTACGACATCTTTGGCTGAATCCGCAGGTGAGCGACGATCATCGCGCTTCGGTGACGACGGACTGTGCCCGCCCGCACACAGGGTGGGCGCAGTCCGTCGTGCAACCCTTTCCCGAGTTTCCCCGTCTGACCAGGCGGAGCGACGATGGTGCGGTAAAGGTCGCTTCGACCACGCCTGACCCTGAAAGCAGGGGGTAACCGACCGGACGAGATTCGAGGAGCACATGTCCGCCGAGAGCACGCCGGAGCCCGGCATACCGGGTGGGTCCGGCACCACCGGCCCGCGCCGCCGCGCGAAGGGCCGCCGCCGCAAGCCCCGCGGAAAGCGCAAGGGCGTCCTGATCATGGCGTGGACGGCCGCGGGCATCGTCGTGCTGGGCGGCACGGGGGCCGGATACCTGTACTTCAAGCTCAACGGCAACATCAAGAGCGTCGACATCGACTCCGCGCTCGGCACCGACCGGCCGACCAAGGTCGACAACGGCTCCGAGAACATCCTCGTGCTCGGCTCCGACACCCGCGCCGGCAGCAACAAGAAGCTCGGCGGCGGCGTCGACGACGGCAGCGCCCGCTCCGACACCGCGATGATCGTGCACGTCTACAAGGGCCACAAGAAGGCCAGCGTGGTCTCCATCCCGCGCGACACCATCATCGACCGCCCCGAGTGCGTCGACGCCAAGGGCGACACGCACGACGCGGCGGACGGCGTGATGTTCAACTCCGCGTACTCCACCGGCGGCGCGGCCTGCGCGGTGAAGACCGTCGAGTCCATCAGCGGCATCCGCATGGACCACTACCTAGAGGTCGACTTCAGCGGCTTCGAGAAGCTCATCGACGAGCTCGGCGGAGTCAAGGTCACCACGACCAAGGACATCGACGACCCCGACAGCCACCTGAACCTGAAGGCCGGCCCGCACACCCTCACCGGCGAGCAGGCCCTCGGCCTGGTCCGCACGCGGCACGGCGTCGGCGACGGCTCCGACCTCGGCCGCATCCAGCTCCAGCAGGCCTTCATCAAGGCGCTGATCAACCAGGTCAAGAGCATCAACCTGTTCGGCAGCGGCACGAAGCTGTACGACCTCGCCAACACCGCCACGAAGGCCGTGACGACCGACTCCGACCTGGGCTCGGTGAACAAGCTGATGTCGTTCGCGAACGGACTGAAGGGCATCAGCTCGTCCAACATGCACATGGTCACGATGCCGGTCCAGTACGACCCGGCCGACCCCAACCGAGTCATCGTCGAGGAAGCGAAGGCCAAGCAGGTGTGGAAGGCCCTGGAGAACGACAAGGCGATCCCGAAGTCGGCCACGGAAGGCACGGCCACCGGCGAAGCCGACGGCGTCGTCAGCACCCCCTGACGCCCTCGGGGAATACACAACCGCACCCCCTGGTTTTGGGGGATGGCCCCAGTCCTGGCAGACTGGTACGTCGGCTCCGGTTCACGCTCCCGCATCCCGCGGCTGCGACCCGGCGCCCTCCCGAAATCTAGGAGACACCTTGAAGCGCGACATCCACCCCGCGTACGTCGAGACGCAGGTCAGCTGCACCTGCGGCGCGTCGTTCACCACCCGCAGCACCATCGAGTCCGGCTCCATCCGTGCCGATGTCTGCTCCGAGTGCCACCCCTTCTACACGGGCAAGCAGAAGATCCTCGACACCGGTGGCCGTGTGGCCCGCTTCGAGGCCCGCTTCGGCAAGGCTTCCGCCGGCTCCAAGAAGTAGCGAGCCCCCTAGGGCCTGCCCGGCGGATCCTGTCGGAGACGCGGAGCCTGGCACGCGCATCTGCGGCGTTGTCGTCGGTCGCCGAATCCCCCACGCTCGAACAACCCCGCGCGGGGGGACCCCCGTCGCTCCGACTCCCTCCTCCGCCCTGCGGCTGCACGCACCAGGCTCCGCTCACCGGCATTGATCAGGTACGGCGGCTTTCCTCCGACCTGATCCGCCGGGCAGGCCCTAGCGCCGGTCCACGGCCGCGCCCCACTTCAGGGCGCGCCGGGACCGGCGTTTTTGGTCGCCCGCCTTCCCTTCGTATGTATTTCAGGAGCCCAAGATGTTCGAGGCCGTCGAGGAACTCATCGCCGAGCACGCCGACCTGGAGAAGAAGCTCGCCGACCCGTCGGTCCACTCCGACCAGGCCAACGCGCGCAAGCTGAACAAGCGGTACGCCGAGCTCACCCCGATCGTCGCCACGTACCGCTCCTGGAAGCAGACGGGCGACGACATCGAGACCGGGCGCGAGTACGCCGCCGTCGACCCCGACTTCGCCGCCGAGGTCAAGGAACTGGAGAAGCAGCGCGAGGAGCTGACGGAGAAGCTGCGCCTGCTGCTCGTCCCGCGCGACCCCAGCGACGACAAGGACGTCATCCTCGAGATCAAGGCCGGCGCCGGCGGCGACGAATCGGCGCTCTTCGCCGGTGATCTGCTGCGCATGTACCTGCGGTACGCCGAGCGGGTCGGCTGGAAGACCGAGATCATCGACGCCACCGAGTCCGAGCTGGGCGGCTACAAGGACGTCCAGGTCGCCGTGAAGACCAAGGGCGGCCAGGGCGCCACGGAGCCCGGACAGGGCGTGTGGGCCCGGCTGAAGTACGAGGGCGGCGTGCACCGGGTGCAGCGCGTGCCGGCGACCGAGTCCCAGGGCCGTATCCACACCTCCGCGGCCGGCGTGCTCGTCACGCCCGAGGCCGAAGAGGTCGACGTCGAGATCAACCCCAACGATCTGCGCATCGACGTCTACCGCTCCTCCGGCCCCGGCGGACAGTCCGTCAACACCACCGACTCCGCCGTGCGCATCACGCACATTCCGACCGGAGTCGTCGCCTCCTGCCAGAACGAGAAGAGCCAGCTGCAGAACAAGGAGCAGGCACTGCGTATCCTGCGCTCCAGGCTGCTCGCCATCGCGCAGGAGGAGGCGGAGAGGAACGCCGCCGACGCCCGCCGCAGCCAGGTCCGCACCGTCGACCGCTCCGAGAAGATCCGCACGTACAACTTCCCGGAGAACCGCATCTCGGACCACCGCGTCGGATTCAAGGCGTACAACCTGGACCAGGTCCTGGACGGCGAACTCGACGCGGTGATCCAGGCGTGCGTCGACGCGGACTCGGCGGCCAAACTGGCAGCCGCATAAGGCACGTACGAGGGCCCACGAGGACGACACGGAGGACTTGCGTGAACCTGCTGCTCGCAGAGGTGGCCCAGGCCACCCAGCGGCTGGCCGACGCCGGCGTGCCCTCGCCGCGCAACGACGCGGAGGAGCTCGCCGCGTTCGTGCACGGCGTGAAGCGGGGCGAGCTGCACTCCGTCAAGGACTCGGACTTCGACGCCCGCTACTGGGAGGTCATCGCGCGCCGTGAGCAGCGCGAGCCGCTCCAGCACATCACCGGGCGGGCCTTCTTCCGGTACCTGGAACTCCAGGTCGGACCGGGGGTGTTCGTGCCCCGGCCCGAGACGGAGTCCGTCGTCGGGTGGGCCATAGACGCCGTCCGCGCGATGGACGTCGTCGAGCCGTGCATCGTCGACCTGTGCACCGGCTCCGGCGCCATCGCGCTCGCGCTCGCCCAGGAGGTCCCGCGCTCCCGGGTGCACGCCGTGGAGCTGTCCGAGGACGCCCTGCGGTGGACCCGCAAGAACGTGGAGGGCTCCAGGGTCGACCTGCGTCAGGGCAACGCCCTGGACGCCTTCCCCGACCTCGACGGCCAGGTCGACCTGGTCATCTCCAACCCGCCGTACATCCCGCTGACCGAGTGGGAGTACGTCGCTCCCGAGGCGCGGGACTACGATCCCGAACTCGCCCTGTTCTCGGGCGAGGACGGCCTCGACCTCATCCGCGGCCTGGAGCGCACCGCACACCGTCTGCTGCGCCCCGGCGGTGTCGTGGTCATCGAGCACGCCGACACCCAGGGCGGCCAGGTGCCGTGGATCTTCACCGAGGAGCGGGGCTGGGCCGATGCGGCCGACCACCCCGACCTCAACAACCGTCCGCGCTTCGCGACCGCGCGCAAGGCGCTGCCGTGAGCACGCCCCACACTTCGTTTCCGCAGCAGTACGTGTACGAGGAGGCCCGCTAGATATGGCACGGCGATACGACACCAACGACGCGACCGACCGCACGACCGGTCTGCGCGAGGCCGCGTCCGCCGTCCGCCGTGGCGAGCTCGTGGTGCTGCCGACCGACACGGTGTACGGCATCGGCGCCGACGCGTTCTCCTCGGAGGCCGTGGCCGACCTCCTCGAGGCCAAGGGCCGGGGCCGCAACATGCCCACGCCCGTCCTCATCGGCTCCCCGAACACCCTGCACGGCCTCGTCACGGACTTCTCCGAGCTGGCCTGGGAACTGGTCGACGCCTTCTGGCCGGGCGCGCTCACGCTCGTCGCCAAGCACCAGCCGTCCCTCCAGTGGGACCTGGGCGACACCCGCGGCACGGTCGCCGTCCGCATGCCGTTGCACCCGGTCGCCATCGAACTGCTGACGGAGGTCGGCCCGATGGCCGTGTCGTCGGCGAACCTGACGGGCCACCCGGCGCCGGAGGACTGCGACGCCGCGCAGGAGATGCTCGGCGACTCGGTCTCTGTGTACCTCGACGGCGGCCCGACCCCGGGCAACGTCCCGTCCTCGATCGTCGACGTCACCCGCGAGGTGCCCCTTCTGCTGCGCGAGGGCGCGATCTCCGCGGACGAGCTCAGGAAGGTCGTACCCGACCTCGAGGTGGCGAATTGACGGCCCCTGACGCGGGGCGTGGCATAGGCAACGGGGACGAGACGGGGGGCCACATGCACCAGGGCGGCCTTCCGCGTGACAGCTTCCGCATCCTCCACGTCAGCACCGGCAACGTGTGCCGCTCGCCGATCACCGAGCGGCTGACCCGCCATGCCCTGGCGGACCGGCTCGGCGACCCGCTGTGGGGCGGGCTGATCGTGGAGAGCGCGGGCACCTGGGGCCACGAGGGCGCGCCCATGGAGGCCAACGCGGAGACCGTGCTGGCCGACTTCGGCGCGGACGCCTCCGGCTTCGTCGGTCGCGAACTGCTCGACGAGCACGTCATCATGGCGGACCTGGTCCTGACCGCGACCCGGGACCACCGCGCCCAGGTCATCTCCATGGGCCACTCGGCTGGCCTGAGAACCTTCACCCTGAAGGAGTTCACCCGCCTGGTGAAGGCGATCGACACGGCCACCCTGCCTCCTCTGGAGGGCGGCGTGGTGGCACGCGCGCGTGCGCTGGTGCGCGCCGCGGCGGCTCTACGCGGGTGGCTCCTGGCGCCGACGGCGGAGGCGGACGAGGTGTACGACCCGTACGGGGCGCCCTTGACGTTCTTCCGGGCGGTCGGGGACGAGATAAACGAGGCGATCGATCCCGTCGTCACGGCGCTCACGGGCGTCCCCGCAAAGACGTAACAACCGAGCACCCCACCCGCCCCGGGCCTACATTGGACGTACGTCACTGTCGACGCCCGGAGTTCGCCATGTCGGTCACGCATGCCCCTGAGACGGCTGATGTCCTGCTGCGGCAGGACCCCGAGCTGGCCGAGATCCTGCTCGGAGAAGCCGACCGGCAGGCGACGACGCTGCAGCTGATCGCCGCCGAGAACTTCACCTCGCCGGCCGTGCTCGCCGCGCTCGGCTCGCCGCTCGCCAACAAGTACGCGGAGGGGTACCCGGGGGCCCGGCACCACGGCGGCTGCGAGATCGTCGACGTCGCCGAACGCCTCGCCGTGGAGCGGGCCAAGGCGCTGTTCGGCGCCGAGCACGCCAACGTGCAGTCCCATTCGGGCTCGTCGGCCGTCCTGGCCGCGTACGCCGCGCTGCTGCGCCCCGGGGACACCGTGCTCGCCCTCGGGCTGCCGTACGGCGGTCACCTCACGCACGGCTCACCCGCCAACTTCTCCGGCCGCTGGTTCGACTTCGTCGGGTACGGGGTGGACGCGGAGACCGGGCTCATCGACTACGACCAGGTCCGGACGCTGGCGCGCACCCACCGTCCCAAGGCCCTCGTGTGCGGCTCGATCGCCTACCCCCGGCACATCGACTACGCCTTCTTCCGGGACGTCGCCGACGAGGTGGGGGCGTATCTGATCGCGGACGCCGCCCATCCCATCGGGCTCGTCGCCGGGGGAGCGGCCCCGAACCCGGTGCCGTACGCCGATGTCGTGTGCGCCACCACCCACAAGGTGCTGCGCGGGCCGCGCGGCGGGATGATCCTGTGCGGCGGCGAGCTCGCCGAGCGGGTCGACCGGGCCGTCTTCCCGTTCACGCAGGGCGGAGCGCAGATGCACACCATCGCCGCCAAGGCCGTCGCGTTCGGCGAGGCGGCGACACCGGCCTTCACCGCGTACGCCCATCAGGTGGTCGCCAACGCCAGGGCGCTCGCGGCCGCACTGGCCGCCGAAGGGCTCGTCGTCACCACCGGCGGCACCGACACCCACCTGGTGACGGCCGACCCGGCGCCGCTCGGCGTCGACGGACGCACCGCGCGCGGGCGCCTCCTGGCCGCCGGGATGGTGCTCGACTGCTGTGCGCTGCCGCACGCCGACGCCCGTGGCCTGCGCCTGGGGACGGCCGCCGCGACCACGCAGGGCATGGGGGAGGCGGAGATGACGCGGATCGGCGTACTGTTCGGCCAGGTGCTCAGGGGTGAGATCGAGAGCCAGAAGGCCCGTGAAGAAGTGCGGGAGCTGGTCGGCGGATTTCCGCCGTATCCCGGTTGAGCGGGGGTAGACGCGATTCCGTACACAGCCGTACGTGCAACCATCGTCGCTACCCGGAAGTCCCCAACCATATGCGCGCGTCGCTAGTGTGTGGGGCTGAGATGGCCAGCGAGACCTGTGGGGAAGCCTGTGCGTGAATACCTGCTGACGCTCTGCGTGACGGCCGCGGTGACGTATCTGCTGACAGGGCCGGTACGGAAGTTCGCGATCGTGGCCGGAGCGATGCCGGAGATCAGGGCCCGTGACGTGCACCGGGAACCGACTCCGCGGCTCGGCGGGATCGCCATGTTCTTCGGCCTGTGCGCGGGTCTGCTGGTCGCCGACCACCTGGCCAACCTCAACGAGGTCTTCTCCAAGTCCAACGAACCGCGCGCCCTGCTCTCCGGCGCGGCCCTGATCTGGCTGATCGGCGTCCTGGACGACAAGTTCGAGATCGACGCCCTGATCAAGCTGGGTGGCCAGATGATCGCCGCCGGCGTCATGGTCATGCAGGGTCTGACCATCCTGTGGCTGCCGATCCCGACCGTGGGCAACGTCGCGCTGACCCAGTGGCAGGGCACCCTGCTGACGGTGGCGCTGGTCGTCATCACCATCAACGCGGTGAACTTCGTCGACGGACTCGACGGCCTCGCGGCCGGCATGGTGTGCATCGCGTCGGCCGCGTTCTTCCTGTACGCCTACCGGGTCTGGGTGTCCTACGGCATCGAGGCCGCCGCCCCGGCAACGCTCTTCTCGGCCATCCTGATGGGCATGTGCCTGGGCTTCCTGCCGCACAACATGCACCCGGCGCGGATCTTCATGGGCGACTCGGGCTCGATGCTCATCGGCCTGGTGCTGGCCGCGGGCGCCATCTCCATCACCGGACAGGTCGACCCGGACGCGCTCAACCTGTACGCCGGGTCCGAGAAGGAGGCCGTGCACCAGACGGTCCCCGTCTACATCCCGCTGCTGCTGCCGCTGACGATCATCGCGGTGCCGACCGCCGACCTGGTGCTGGCGATCGTGCGCCGGACCTGGAAGGGGCAGTCGCCGTTCGCCGCCGACCGCGGCCACCTGCACCACCGCCTGCTGGAGATCGGCCACTCACACAGCCGCGCGGTGCTGATCATGTACTTCTGGTCGGCGCTGATCGCGTTCGGCGCGCTCGCGTACTCCGTGAACTCGGCGTCCATGTGGATCGTGCTGTGCGTGGTCTTCCTCAGTGCGATCGGCCTGGTGCTGCTCCTGCTGCCCCGCTTCACCCCGCGTGCCCCGCGCTGGGCGCAGGCGTTCGTGCCGCCGCGCTACCGCCGCCGTCCGGTGGTCGATGCGGTGGAGGAGCCCGAGGCAGCGATGGCTCAGACGGCTCAGACGGCTCAGACGGCTCCGGACGAGGAGGAGCAGCGCACTCCGGTTGCGGCCGGTGTGTCAGGAGTCAACGGAGCGACCGCCCTCGGCGCTCGTCCGCGTCTCCTGGACCGGGGTAAAGCCGAAACGTCGCGCTGACGGTCGTCGCTGACGCCCAAGGTAAGAATCTGACTAAAGCATTGCCAACGCATGGAGCGCCGGTGGGTTCGCAAACGGCCCCAATACCAGACAAGTCGGCAACGATCTTGCACAGACGCGCAGGTTCACTCTCATGTGTGACAGTGGGCACACCTAGTAGGTAAAGACCACATCAAATAGTTTGTGATACGGTTCACGAGAACCCGGGATAGAGCCGAAGGGCCGCAGTGCGACGGCCCCTTGGCGTGAGGTTCCCACTCAGCCCGGGACTACGCTCGTCCATGACGACACCCCTGCCCCCCTGCGAAAGCGGAGTTGCCGCCATGCCGTCCAACGACGTCCGGATCTTGGCCCAGGCCGCCGTGCCCACGGCTGCCGTCGGCGCGATTGCCGCCGTCGTCAGCGGCGTGGTCGCCGGTGGCAAGGGGGCGATCGGGGCGGTCGTCGCGACGCTGGTCGTGATCCTGTTCATGGGACTCGGTCTTTACGTTCTGCAGCGCACTGCCAAATCGCTTCCGCACCTCTTCCAGGCGATGGGTTTGATGCTGTACGCGGCGCAGATCCTGCTGCTGTTCATCTTCCTCGCCGCCTTCAAGAACACCACCCTGTTCCACCCCCGGGCCTTCGCGATCTCTCTGGTCGCCGGCACCCTCGTGTGGATCGCCGCGCAGACGCGCGCCCACATGAAGGCCAAGATCCTCTACGTCGAACCCGAGTCGACGGGCACGAAGCCCGAAAAGTCGGGGCACTCGTCGTGAGGGGTAGGGCCGGGATAAAGGCGCATGAGAGATCCTGCTATCGTCCGGTGCCAACTGCGGCATCGCGGGCGCGGGCATCTGAGCTGACGCCTGCTCAATCGCGAGGCGAGATGCCCCACAGCCGCCCCCACATCCGTAACACCAGTCCCGTGCCGAACCGCGGCTGCATGCCGCGCCGACACAACGAGGTTGCCGTACCTATGCGCCACGATGAAGGAGCCCGCGGTGAGTGCTGACCCGACGCAGGTGCTCGCCTTCGAGACTGACTGCCACATCTTCGATGGCTGTGGCTTCCCGGCTCCCGGCCTGCATTCGTTCCTGTTCGAGCCCCTCGTGGGCGACGCGGACAGCAGCGTCTACTTCAACAAGACGATGCTGCTGGCGCTGCTCGGCTCCGTCATCATCATCGGCTTCTTCTGGGCTGCCTTCCGCAAGCCGCAGGTCGTCCCGGGCAAGCTGCAGATGGTGGCCGAGGCGGGCTACGACTTCATCCGCCGCGGTGTCGTCTACGAGACCATCGGCAAGAAGGAAGGCGAGAAGTACGTCCCGCTGGTCGTCTCGCTGTTCTTCTTCATCTGGATGATGAACCTCTGGTCGATCGTGCCGATCGCCCAGTTCCCGGTGACGTCGATCATCTCGTACCCCCTGGTTCTAGCGCTGATCGTCTACGTCCTGTGGGTCTCCCTGACCTTCAAGAGGCACGGCTTCGTCGGTGCCTTCAAGAACTTCACCGGCTACGACAAGTCGCTCGGTGCGGTGCTGCCGCTGTCCATGACGATCGAGTTCTTCTCGAACCTGCTGGTCCGCCCGTTCACGCACGCGGTCCGACTCTTCGCGAACATGTTCGCGGGCCACACGTTGCTGCTGCTCTTCACGATCGCGAGCTGGTACCTGCTGAACGGCATCGGCATCGCCTACGCCGGCGTCTCGTTCATCATGGTCATCGTCATGACGGCCTTCGAGCTCTTCATCCAGGCTCTTCAGGCGTACGTCTTCGTGCTCCTGACGTGCAGCTTCATCCAGGGCGCGCTCGCCGAGCACCACTGAGCACACCCCACCCACCCGCAGACGTCCGGTGGCCAACCCCCACCGGTCCGTAAAGAAAAGGAAGAACTGGCATGTCCCAGACCCTTGCCGCTGTTTCCGGCTCGCTCGGCTCCGTTGGTTACGGCCTCGCTGCCATCGGTCCCGGCGTCGGCGTCGGCATCATCTTCGGTAACGGCACCCAGGCGCTGGCCCGTCAGCCCGAGGCCGCCGGCCTCATCCGAGCCAACCAGATTCTCGGCTTCGCCTTCTGTGAGGCGCTGGCCCTGATCGGTCTGGTCATGCCGTTCGTCTACGGCACCTGATCGTCTCACCAGCGACCAGCCCACTAGACGAAAGGCACTGACATGAGCCAACTGCTCAATATCGCGGCCGAGGAGATGGAGAATCCCCTCGTTCCGCCGATTCCCGAGCTTGTCATCGGCCTGATCGCCTTCGTCATCGTCTTCGGCTTCCTCGCCAAGAAGCTCCTCCCGAACATCAACAAGGTTCTGGAAGAGCGTCGCGAGGCCATCGAGGGCGGTATCGAGAAGGCCGAGGCCGCCCAGACCGAGGCCCAGAGCGTGCTCGAGCAGTACAAGGCTCAGCTCGCCGAGGCCCGTCACGAGGCCGCGCGTCTGCGCCAGGAGGCGCAGGAGCAGGGTGCCGCGCTCATCGCCGAGATGCGCGCGGAGGGCCAGCGGCAGCGTGAGGAGATCATCGCCGCCGGTCACTCCCAGATCGAGGCCGACCGCAAGGCCGCCTCGTCCGCGCTGCGCCAGGACGTCGGCAAGCTCGCCACCGATCTGGCCGGCAAGCTCGTCGGTGAGTCCCTCGAGGACCACGCGCGGCAGAGCCGTGTGATCGACCGTTTTCTGGACGGGCTCGATGATGCCGCTTCGAAGGCAGAGGCGACTCGATGACAGCGCACGGAGCGAGCCGCGAGGCAACCGCAGCCGCACGTGAGCGTCTCGACGCGCTGACGGACAACACGTCCGTCGATGCGACCAAGCTCGCCGACGAGCTGGCCGCCGTCACCGCGCTGCTCGACCGCGAGGTGTCGCTGCGTCGGGTCCTCACCGACCCGGCGCAGGCGGGAGAGGCCAAGGCCGAGCTGGCCCAGCGCCTCTTCGGCTCCCAGGTCAGCGGCCCCACCGCCGACCTGGTGGCCGGCATGGTGCGCTCCCGCTGGTCGCAGTCGCGCGACCTGGCGGACGCGCTGGAGGAGCTGGCGAGCCTCGCCGACCTCACCGCCGCTCAGCGGGCCGGCACGCTCGACAGCGTCGAGGACGAACTGTTCCGTTTCGGCCGGATCGTCTCTTCGAACACCGAGCTGCGTGCCGCGTTGACCAACCGCAAGGCGGGTACCTCTGCCAAGGGCGAGCTGCTGCGCAGCCTGCTCGGCGGCCGGTCCGCCGCGACGACCGAGCGTCTGGTGACGCGTCTTGTCGCCGCGCCGCGGGGACGTAGCCTGGAAGCGGGACTGGAGTCCCTGTCCAAGCTCGCCGCCGAGCGCCGGGACCGCATGGTGGCCGTCGTGACCTCGGCGGTTCCGCTGAGCGACCCGCAGAAGCAGCGCCTGGGTGCCGCCCTCGCGAAGCTCTACGGCCGCACGATGCACCTCAACCTGGACGTGGACTCCGAGGTCCTCGGCGGGATCCGGGTGCAGGTCGGTGACGAGGTCATCAACGGCTCGATCGCGGACCGCATCGAGGACGCCGGCCGCCGCCTGGCGAGCTAGGCGGCAAACTTCACAGGCAGCAACATAAGCAGTACGTGTACCTACGGCCCGGTTGGGCCGTGCAGAGGATTCCTGGGGGTCGCCCCCAGACCCCCAAAGTGAAACTTCGGGCCCAACAAGGAGAGCAGGGAACCCAGATGGCGGAGCTCACGATCCGGCCGGAGGAGATCCGGGACGCGCTGGAGACGTTTGTCCAGTCGTACAAGCCGGACGCGGCCTCGCGCGAGGAGGTCGGTACGGTCACCCTTGCCGGCGACGGCATCGCGAAGGTCGAGGGTCTGCCCTCGGCCATGGCCAACGAACTGCTGAAGTTCGAGGACGGCACCCTCGGCCTCGCGCTCAACCTGGAAGAGCGCGAGATCGGCGCCATCGTCCTCGGCGAGTTCAGCGGCATCGAGGAGGGCCAGCCGGTCTCCCGTACCGGCGAGGTCCTGTCCGTGGCCGTCGGCGAGGGCTACCTCGGCCGCGTCGTCGACCCGCTCGGCACGCCGATCGACGGCCTCGGCGAGATCGAAACGTCCGGCCGCCGCGCCCTCGAGCTGCAGGCCCCGGGCGTCATGGTCCGTAAGTCGGTGCACGAGCCGATGGAGACCGGCTACAAGGCCGTCGACACGATGACCCCGATCGGCCGTGGTCAGCGTCAGCTGATCATCGGCGACCGTCAGACCGGCAAGACCGCCCTGGCCGTCGACACGATCATCAACCAGCGCGACAACTGGCGCTCGGGCGACCCGAACAAGCAGGTCCGCTGCATCTATGTCGCCATCGGTCAGAAGGGCTCGACCATCGCCTCCGTGCGTGGTGCCCTCGAAGAGGCCGGCGCCCTGGAGTACACGACCATCGTCGCCGCTCCGGCGTCCGACCCGGCCGGCTTCAAGTACCTGGCGCCGTACACCGGTTCGGCCATCGGCCAGCACTGGATGTACGAGGGCAAGCACGTCCTCATCGTCTTCGACGACCTCTCGAAGCAGGCCGACGCCTACCGCGCCGTGTCCCTGCTGCTGCGCCGCCCGCCGGGCCGCGAGGCCTACCCGGGTGACGTCTTCTACCTGCACTCCCGTCTGCTGGAGCGCTGCGCCAAGCTCTCCGACGACATGGGCGCCGGCTCGATGACCGGTCTGCCGATCGTCGAGACCAAGGCCAACGACGTCTCGGCGTTCATCCCGACCAACGTCATCTCCATCACCGACGGCCAGTGCTTCCTGGAGTCCGACCTGTTCAACGCCGGTCAGCGTCCGGCCCTGAACGTCGGTATCTCGGTCTCCCGAGTCGGTGGCTCCGCCCAGCACAAGGCGATCCGCCAGGTCTCCGGCCGTCTGCGCGTGGACCTCGCCCAGTTCCGTGAGCTGGAGGCGTTCGCCGCCTTCGGTTCCGACCTGGACGCCGCGTCGAAGGCGCAGCTGGAGCGCGGTCAGCGCATGGTCGAGCTGCTGAAGCAGCCGCAGTACCAGCCGATGTCCACCGAGGACCAGGTCGTCTCCATCTGGGCCGGCACCACGGGCAAGATGGACGAGGTCCCGGTCAACGACATCCGCCGCTTCGAGAAGGAGCTGCTGGAGTACCTGCACCGCAAGGAGCAGGGCCTGCTCACCTCCATCCGGGAGGGCGGCAAGATGTCCGACGACACGCTGCAGGCCATGGCCGACGCGGTCGCCGAGTTCAAGAAGCAGTTCGAGACCTCGGACGGCAAGCTGCTCGGCGAGGAATCGGCCGTCAGCGTCTCCAAGTGACGTAAGGAAGGGACCTGACTCATGGGAGCCCAGCTCCGGGTCTACAAGCGTCGCATCCGATCCGTCACCGCGACCAAGAAGATCACCAAGGCGATGGAGATGATCGCCGCCTCGCGCGTCGTCAAGGCGCAGCGCAAGGTGGCGGCGTCCACGCCGTACGCGCAGGAACTGACCCGCGCGGTCACGGCGGTCGGTACCGGCTCGAACACCAAGCACCCGCTGACCACCCAGGCCGACACGGTCACCCGGTCCGCGGTGCTGCTCCTGACGAGCGACCGTGGTCTGGCCGGTGCCTTCAACTCCAACGCCATCAAGGCGGCGGAGCAGCTGACCGAGCGCCTGGAGCGCGAGGGCAAGCAGGTCGACAGCTACATCGTCGGCCGGCGCGGTGTCGCCCACTACAACTTCCGTGAGCGCAAGATCGCGGAGTCGTGGACCGGGTTCACGGACCAGCCGTCGTACGCGGACGCCAAGAAGGTCGCGGCTCCGCTCATCGAGGCCATCGAGACGGAGACGGCGGACGGCGGCGTGGACGAGCTCCACATCGTCTACACCGAGTTCGTGTCGATGATGACGCAGACGGCGCTCGACACACGCCTGCTGCCGCTCAGCCTCGACGAGGTCGCGCAGGAGGTGCCGAAGGGCGAGATCCTCCCGCTGTACGACTTCGAGCCCTCGGCGGAGGACGTCCTGGACGCCCTGCTGCCGCGGTACGTGGAGAGCCGTATCTACAACGCGCTGCTCCAGTCGGCCGCTTCGAAGCACGCCGCCACGCGGCGCGCGATGAAGTCGGCCACCGACAACGCCGGCGACCTCATCGAGAACCTCACCCGGCTTGCCAACCAGGCCCGCCAGGCCGAAATCACCCAGGAAATCAGCGAGATCGTCGGAGGCGCGAGCGCCCTGGCCGACGCGACCGCGGGGAGTGACTACTAAATGACCACCACTGTTGAGACCGCGACGGCTACGGGCCGCGTCGCCCGGGTCATCGGCCCGGTCGTCGACGTGGAGTTCCCCGTCGACGCGATGCCGGAGATCTACAACGCCCTCCACGTCGAGGTCTCCGACCCGGCGAAGGCCGGCGAGAAGAAGACGCTGACCATGGAGGTCGCCCAGCACCTGGGCGACGGCCTGGTCCGCGCCATCTCCATGCAGCCCACCGACGGCCTGGTCCGTCAGGCCCCGGTGACCGACACGGGCAAGGGCATCACCGTCCCGGTCGGCGACTTCACCAAGGGCAAGGTGTTCAACACCCTCGGTGAGGTGCTGAACGTCGACGAGACCTACGACGGCGAGCGCTGGTCCATCCACCGCAAGGCTCCCGCCTTCGACCAGCTCGAGTCCAAGACCGAGATGTTCGAGACCGGACTGAAGGTCGTCGACCTGCTGACCCCGTACGTCAAGGGCGGCAAGATCGGTCTGTTCGGTGGTGCCGGTGTCGGCAAGACCGTGCTGATCCAGGAAATGATCATGCGTGTCGCCAACCTCCACGAGGGCGTCTCCGTCTTCGCGGGCGTCGGCGAGCGCACCCGTGAGGGCAACGACCTCATCGCGGAGATGGAAGAGTCCGGCGTTCTGGACAAGACCGCCCTGGTCTTCGGTCAGATGGACGAGCCCCCGGGCACCCGTCTGCGCGTCGCCCTGGCCGGTCTGACCATGGCGGAGTACTTCCGCGATGTGCAGAAGCAGGACGTGCTGTTCTTCATCGACAACATCTTCCGCTTCACCCAGGCCGGTTCCGAGGTGTCCACCCTGCTCGGCCGTATGCCGTCCGCGGTGGGTTACCAGCCGAACCTGGCCGACGAGATGGGTCAGCTGCAGGAGCGGATCACCTCGACGCGTGGTCACTCGATCACCTCGATGCAGGCGATCTACGTCCCCGCGGACGACCTGACCGACCCGGCCCCGGCCACCACCTTCGCCCACCTCGACGCGACGACGGTGCTCTCCCGTCCGATCTCCGAGAAGGGCATCTACCCGGCCGTGGACCCGCTGGACTCCACGTCCCGCATCCTGGACCCGCGCTACATCGCGCAGGACCACTACGAGTGCGCCATGCGCGTCAAGGGGATCCTGCAGAAGTACAAGGACCTCCAGGACATCATCGCGATCCTCGGTATCGACGAGCTCAGCGAGGAGGACAAGCTGGTCGTCCAGCGTGCCCGCCGCGTGGAGCGCTTCCTGTCCCAGAACACCCACGCCGCCAAGCAGTTCACCGGCGTGGACGGCTCCGACGTGCCGCTGGAGGAGTCGATCGCCGCGTTCAACGCGATCTGCGACGGCGAGTACGACCACTTCCCGGAGCAGGCGTTCTTCATGTGCGGTGGTCTCGAGGACCTGAAGAAGAACGCGAAGGAGCTGGGCGTCTCCTGAGCCTCGGCTCTCGATGAGGGGGCGGGGGTCGTCCCGCCCCCTCTCTCACGCCTACTAGACTTGTAACCAACACCCGGCAGACCCGCCGGGTGGTGACCCGAGGAGCCACCTTGGCTGCTGAGCTGCACGTCGCGCTGGTCGCGGCCGACCGAGAGGTCTGGTCCGGCGAGGCCACCCTGGTCGTCGCGCGCACCACGTCCGGCGACATCGGCGTCATGCCCGGTCACCAGCCGCTGCTCGGTGTGCTGGAGTCGGGCCCGGTGACCATCCGTACGAGTGATGGTGGGACGGTCGTCGCCGCGGTGCACGGCGGTTTCATCTCGTTCGCGGACAACAAGCTGTCGCTGCTGGCCGAGATCGCCGAGCTGTCGGACGAGATCGATGTCCAGCGCGCGGAGCGGGAGCTCGAACGCGCGAAGGCGGAGGGCGACGCCTTCGCCGAGCGTCGCGCGGACGTACGACTGCGAGCGGCGGCGGCGCGCTGAATCAGCGCGTCGCACGATGACGTCACTCAGCCGCGGCTGGAACCGGAGCTCTCCGGTACCGGTCGCGGCTGAGGCAGATGTGGGCGATTTTTCCATTCCGTTACCGAGGAGACGAGGAGGTCGGTGTCGATGGTCCTCGCTCTGACTGTGTGCGGATTGGTCGTAGTCCTGGTGGCGCTGGGACTGTTCGTCTTCGGGCTGCGCCGCAGGCTCATCCAGCGCTCCGGTGGCACCTTCGACTCCAGCCTGCGCTGGGACGTGCCGGAGAAACCCGACACCAGTGGCAAGGGCTGGAGCTACGGCGTCTCCCGCTACAACGGTGACCGCATCGAGTGGTACCGGATCTTCTCCTACGCCCCTCGCCCGCGCCGCGTCCTGGAGCGCGCGTCGATCGAGGTGGCCGGCCGCCGCGTCCCCGAGGGAGAGGAGGAGCTGGCGTTGCTGTCCGACCACGTGATCCTCGTCTGTCTGCACCGGGGCACGCGCCTGGAATTCGCGATGAGCGAAGACGCGCTGACCGGTTTCCTCGCGTGGCTGGAGGCAGCCCCGCCCGGTCAGCGCGTCAATGTGGCCTGACGGTCTTATCGCAGGCCGTTGTTGATGGCGGCCACCAGCTCGCCACCCGCGGTGTCACCGCTGAACTCCCAGAAGAACGCCCCGCCCAGGCCCTGGTTCTTGGCCCAGGTCATCTTCCCGGCGATCGTCGAGGGAGTGTCGTACGACCACCAGTTGCTGCCGCAGTGCGCGTACGCCGTGCCCGCGACGGTGCCGGTGGCCGGGCAGGAGCTCTTCAGCACCTTGTAGTCCTCGATGCCCGCCTCGTACGTGCCGGGTGCCGCGCCGGTCGCCGTGCCGCCGGGGGCGGACTGGGTGACGCCGGTCCAGCCGCGGCCGTAGAAGCCGATGCCGAGCAGGAGCTTGGCGGACGGCACGCCCTTCGCCTTCAGCTTGGCGATCGCGTCGGCGGAGTTGAAGCCCGCGGCCGGGATGCCGGGGTACGAGGTGAGCGGTGAGTGCGGGGCGGTCGGGCCGGTGTTCGCCCAGGCGCCGAAGTAGTCGTACGTCATCACGTTGTACCAGTCGGCGTAGGCCGAGGCGCCGCCGTAGTCGGCCGCGTCGATCTTGCCGCCGGAGGAGCCGTCGGCGGTGATGGCGGCGGTGACCAGGTAGTTCGAGCCGAATTCCGAACGCAGTGCCCGCATCAGGTTCCTGAAGGCCGCGGGGCCGGAGGTGTCGCAGGTCAGGCCGCAGGCGTTCGGGTACTCCCAGTCGATGTCGATGCCGTCGAAGACGTCGGCCCAGCGCGGGTCCTCGACCACGGCCTTGCAGGAGGCGGCGAAGGCGGCCGGGTTGGCGGCGGCCTGGCCGAAGCCGCCGGAGTAGGTCCAGCCGCCGAAGGAGTACAGCACCTTGATGTGCGGGTACTTGGCCTTGAGCTGGCGCAGCTGGTTGAAGTTGCCGCGCAGCGGCTGGTCCCAGGTGTCGGCGGTGCCGCTGACGGACTGGTCGGCGGTGTAGGCCTTGTCGTAGGCGGCGTAGGTGTCGTCGACGACGCACTTGCCGTCCTTGACGTTGCCGAAGGCGTAGTTGATGTGGGTGATCTTCTGCGCGGAGCCGGACGTCACCAGGTTCTTGACGTGGTAGTTGCGGCCGTAGACGCCCCACTCGGTGAAGTAGCCGAGCTTGACCTTGGCGCCCGAGGGCGGGGGCTCCGTGGTGCCGGTGGTGCGCACCTTGAGCGCGCGGCTGACCGGGCCGGTCTGGTCGGCGGTGTCGCGGGCCTGGACGGTGTAGGAGTAGTCGGTGCCGGCGGTCAGACCGGTGTCGGTGTACGACGTGGTCGTCACCGTGGCGACCTTGGCGCCGTCGCGCAGGACGTCGTAGTTCTTGACGCCCTTGTCGTCGGTGGCAGCGCTCCAGGCGAGCTTCACCGAGGTGTTGGTGACGCCGGAGGCGGACGGGGTGCCGGGCGCGGAGGGGGCCGCGTCGCCGGGGACGTTGCCGCCGTCACAACTGCCGCCGTTGAGCTTGCAGTTGGCGGGCGAGCCGGAGCCCGAGCCGTTGAAGCCGAAGGAGACGGAGGCGCCGGGGGCGAGGGTGCCGTTCCAGGACTTGTTCTTGGCGGTCCAGTGGGTGCCGGAGGAGGTGACGTCGGCGTCCCAGGCGGAGGTGACGGACGTGCCGGAGGGGAAGTTCCACTCGACGGTCCAGGAGCTGATGGCCGTGGTGCCGGTGTTCTTCACCGTCCACTTGCCTTCGAAGCCGGAGCCCCAGTCCTGGGTCTTGGCGTAGGTGGCGGTCGCCGACGGGGCGGCGGAGGCGGGGCTCGCGAGCCCGACCAGGGCGGCGAACGGCAGCAGCAGGGTGGTGAGCCCTGCCACGGCTCTGTGTCCCAGTCTGTGCCTGAGTCCGAGTCTGTGTCCGAGGCGCATCCGCGTCTCCTAGGGGAGTGTGATGAGGTGCGCAGGACAATAGAAAGGTCTGGACCATAGGTCAATAGGTCCAGACCAATAAGCGATGTGGGGTAGTCAGTTGTTACAGGCCCAACTCCTGAGCGAGGACCGCCGCCTGGACCCGGCTGCGCAGTTCGAGCTTCGCCAGGAGGCGGCTGACGTGGGTCTTCGCGGTGGCCTCCGCCATGTCGAGACGCACCCCGATGTCCGCGTTGGACAGGCCCTCCCCGAGACAGGCCAGCACCTCCCGTTCCCGTCGCGTCAGCGAGTCGAGGACGGACGGGTCGGCCGACGGCTCGCGTACGGGCTTCGCGGCGAACTCGGCGATCAGACGGCGGGTGACCGCGGGCGCGATCAGACCTTCGCCGCGCGCCACCGTACGGACCGCGTCGAGGAGCCCGTGCGCCTCGGTGTTCTTCAGGAGGAAGCCGGCCGCGCCCGCGCGCAGCGCGCCGAAGACGTACTCGTCGAGGTCGAACGTGGTCAGGACGAGCACGTCGGCGAGGTTCTCGGAGACGACCTGGCGGGTCGCGGAGACGCCGTCGAGGCGGGGCATCTGGATGTCCATCAGGACCAGGTCGGGCCTCAGTTCACGGGCCAGCTCCACCGCCTGTTCGCCGTCCGCCGCCTCGCCGACCACCTCGATGTCGGGTGCGCTGCGCAGGATGAGGACGAGTCCGGCACGGACGGCGGACTGGTCCTCGGCGACGAGGACGCGGATCATGCGGGGCCTCCTGGGGCGGTGTCGGTGACGGGGAGGGTCGCTCGTACGGCCCAGATCTTGCCCTCGGCCGAGTCTTCGGGGCCGGCCTCCAAGCGGCCGTCCAGTAACGCGGCCCGTTCGCGCATGCCCACCAGACCGGCGCCCGAGCCGGGGGCGCGCGGCCCGTCCCGGTCGCCGTACGGGCTGGTCACGGAGACGGTGAGGGAACCGTCCCTCCCCCATTGCCTTAAGGGCATGGGAGGTGCCCCCATGGCGAGTGTGACGGTGACGCGGCCGGGGCCGGCGTGCTTGAGCGCGTTGGTGAGGGACTCCTGCACGATGCGGTAGGCGGCGAGCTCGACCGGGGCGGGCAGCGGGCCGTGGTCGGCGTCGAGGGTGACGTCGAGGCCGTTGGTGCGGGCGCCCTCGACCAGGGCGCCGAGTCCGTCCAGCGTCGGGGCCGCGGCGGGTTCCAGGTCGCCGCTGCTGTCGCGCAGGATGCCGATCAGCCGCCGCATCTCGGCCAGGCCCTCGACGCTGTTCTCGCGGATGACGGCGAGGGCGTCCCGGGAGGTCTTCGGGTCGTCGAGGGAGAGGGCGGCCGTGGAGTGGATGGCGATCGCGGAGAGGTGGTTGGCGACCATGTCGTGCAGCTCGCGGGCCATCCGGGCGCGCTCGGTGCCGACGGCCTGGACGCGATCCATCTCGGCGAGCAGCGCGGTCTGGTCGGCACGCAGGCGGGCGGCTTCGGCGGCGTCGCGGTGGGTGCGGACGATCAGGCCGGTCGCGGCGGGCCCGAACATCACGATGCCGATGACCACGCCGATCAACAGCGCCTCCGGCTTGCGCCACACCGCAGGCGGCACCACCGCCGCGGCCACCGCCAGCAGCCCGGTGATCCGCGGGATGCGGTGGGCCGAGGCGGGCGGGCCGTACAGGACAGCCGCGTACATGAGGTCGGTGAACATCAAGAGCGTGGCCAGGTTGCCCTGGGTGAGGGTGTCCAGGACCAGCGCGCCCGTGCCGATCAGCAGGGCCGTGCGCGGGGCGGCCCGCCGCAGCAGCTCGCAGCCGGCCATCACGGTGAGCGGAGCCAGGACCGGCCAGCGGCCGTCGAAGAGCACGATCGGTTCGCCGGCCGGCCGGGTGGCCAGGCCGATGCCCCACAGGAGGAGCCCGCCGAGCAGTCCGGCGAGCGCGACGTACACGTCGAAGCGGTGCGCGCGGGGCGGTCGCAGGGCCATGACTCCATCCAACACGGCCCGCGCGCCGGACGCCTGATGCCCTAGAACGGTCCCGGACTGCATCTTTCGATGTACCGCGACTTCGTCACCGCCGACGACGATCGCACGCGATCCCGACGGGAGCCTTGAACAGTGACCGAAGGGAGTACGCCGTGATCGTCGCGTTGATCATCGCCTGTGAAGTCGGCTTCTGGGTGCTGCTGGCGCTCGGCCTGGCCGTCCGCTACCTGCTGAAGTGGCGCCGGACGAGCGTGGTCCTGCTGCTGTGCGAGCCCGTGCTGGAGCTGGTCCTGTTCGTCGTGACGGCGATCGACCTGAAGAACGGCGCCGAACCGGGCTGGGAGCACGGGCTGGCGGCGCTCTACATCGGCTTCACGGTCGCGTACGGCCACTACACGATCCGCTGGCTGGACGGCCACGCCGCGCACCGCCTGGGCGGGGCGCCGAAACCCGTGGGGCCGCCTCGCTACGGCATGCCGCGCGCCCGGCACGAGGGCCGCCTGTGGCTCCGTACGGTCCTCGCGGCGGCCGTCTCCTGCGCGCTGCTCCAAGCCGCGGTCTGGTACGTCGGTGACGACGGCGATGTCTCGTCCCTGCGGGCCTTCCAGTGGGCGGCGCTGAGGACCGCCGGCATCCATGGCCTGGTCGCGCTGGCCTACCTGATCTGGCCGAAGAAGGACCCGGGAGACGGCATGAACGCGGCTGGGGTCACGTCCTCGAAGGAGAGTGTCCGACGATGAGCGCGGCACCGAAGAACCTGCTGGAGGGGGTCGTCACCTTCGTGGTCGGCCTGGTGCTGTGGCTGTTCACCGGGGGAGTGGAGGTCCCGGTCGTCACCCTCACGAAGGTCGGCGTGGTGATGATGTGCGTCGGCGGCGTCCTCGCCGCGACGGGCCTGTACCAGGCGGCGCGCAACCGGTAGGAACGCCTCAGCGCTCCCCGCCCGGCACCCACAGCACGTCTCCGACCTCCTTGTTCGCGGCCCGAGCCAAGATGAAGAGCAGGTCCGACAGGCGGTTGAGGTAGGTCGCGGTGAGGGGGTTCATGCTGCCGTTTTCTCCTTGGGCACCGTGGACCTCCAGGGCCGCCCAGGTCGAGCGCTCGGCACGCCGTACGACCGTGCAGGCCTGGTGCAGCAGAGCCGCACCAGGCGTCCCACCAGGCAGGATGAAGGACCGCAGCTTCTCCAGCCCTTCGAGGAAGTGGTCGCAGTCCGCCTCCAGCTTGTCGACGTAGGACTGCTCGACCCTCAGGGGCGGGAACTCCGGCTTCTCGACCACCGGCGTCGACAGGTCCGCACCCACGTCGAACAGATCGTTCTGGACGCGGGTGAGGACCTTGACGATCTCGTGGTCCAGATTGCCCAGCGCGATCGCCGTGCCGATCACCGCGTTCGCCTCGTTGGCGTCCGCGTACGCGGAGATCCGCAGGTCGGTCTTGGCGACTCGACTCATGTCGCCGAGGGCGGTGGTGCCCTGGTCGCCGGTCCTGGTGTAGATGCGCGTCAGATTGACCATGTGGCCAGCCTAATTACGCCCCGGCCGTCCGGAATACCCGTGTGCCCACTGTCACGGCCAGCGCCGCGAAGGCCACGGCCACCACGGCGCCGTACAGCATGGTGTCCGTGGTGTACGAGCCCACATACGCGTCCCGCACCGCGTCCACCAGATAGCGGAACGGCATGACGTGCGACAGGACGTCCAGCCAGGCCGGACCCAGGGTCATCGGGAGCATCAGACCCGACAGGAGCATGGACGGCATGGTCAGCGCGTTGATCGTGGGCCCGAACTCCGTAGGGGTGCTGACCTTCATCGCCAGCGCGTACGACAGTGAGCCCAGCGAGACCGTGAGCAGGGCGACGAACGCGAAGCCGATCAGGATGCCGGGGAGGGGCGCCCTCAGACCCATCGCCATCGCCGCCAGCACCAGCAGCACCGCTTGGAAGACGAAGACCGTGGCGTCGCGCAGGACGCGGCCGAGCAGCAGGGCCAGGCGGCTGACCGGCGTCACGCGCATGCGCTCCACCACGCCCTGACTCTTCTCGATGATGATGGAGAAGCCCGCGAACGACGCCCCGAACAAGCCGAGTTGGAGCAGTAGGCCAGGGACCAGCATCTGCCAGGAGCTGCCCGGCCCGCCGAGCGGCAGGTCGGTGAGGAGCGGGCCGAAGAACAACAGGTACAGCAGCGGCATCAGGACGCCGAAGAGCAGCGCGAAGCGGGAGCGCAGGGACTGGCGGAGGTAGCGGCCGTAGATGAGGGCCGTGTCGTGTAACAGCATCGTGTGTCCTGTAGGTCCTGACGTCCTATACGGCTACGGGAGTTTTGTCGGCCGGCGCGGCGCTGCGGCCGGTGATCGCGAGGAACGTGTCCTGGAGGGGCGCGTCGACCGAGCCGCCGTACTTCAGCTTCAGCGCGCTCGGGGTGCCCTCCGCCACGACCACGCCCCGGTCGACGACGACCAGCCGGTCGGAGAGTGCGTCGGCCTCGTCGAGGTAGTGGGTGGTCAGGAAGACGGTCGTGCCGTGCTCGTCGCGCAGGCGGCGGACCAGGTCCCACAGGTCGGCGCGGCTGCCGGGGTCCAGGCCCGTCGTGGGCTCGTCCAGGAACAGGACCCGGGGGCGGTGCGTGAGCGCCATCGCGATGTCGAGGCGGCGGCGCTGACCGCCGGAGAGCGCGCCGGCCTTGCGGTCGAGCAACTCGGTGAGATCGAGGTCCCGGGCCAACTCCTCGGCGCGTTCTGCGGCCTGGGTCTTCGTCAGCCGGTACAGGCGGCCCTGGGTGACCAGTTCCTCCCGCACGCTGATCTGTGGGTCGACCCCGCCCGACTGCGCCACGTAGCCGCAGGCCCGCCGCACCCCTGCAGGGTCGGTCGCCAGGTCGTGGCCGGCGACGGTGGCCGTGCCGCCGGTGGGTGCCAACAAGGTGGTCAGCATGCGAAGGGTCGTCGTCTTGCCCGCCCCGTTCGGGCCCAGGAAGCCGAGGATCTCGCCTTCCTGGACGGTGAGGTCGATGCCGCGCACGGCCTCGACCGGGCCGAGCTTCGTCCGGAAGGTACGGGCCAGACCGGCCGTACTGATGATTGCCATGATCTCAGAAAAACAGAGTCTCTTAAATTTTGCAATGGCTCCAAAGTTTCAGTGGATCCAACGAAGCTAGTATGCGGTCATGGCAGAGGGGCTCAGGGAGCGGAAGAAGCGCGAGACCAGGCAGCGCATCTCGGACATCGCCACCGGACTGTTCCTGGAACACGGGTTCATGACGGTGACCATCGCGGACGTGGCGGAGGCCGCCGACGTCTCCGTGAACACCGTCTACAACTACTTCCCGGCCAAGGAGGACCTCTTCCTCGACCGCGGCAAGGGCGTCGTCGACCGGCTCTCGCGCTGGGTGCGCGGCCGGGATGTGGGGGAGTCGGCGGGCGCGGCCGTGCTGCGGGAACTGCGCGACGAGGTCGAGGCGGTCTCGCCCCGGGTCGGCCTGATGGAGGGTTACGACCGCTTCATGAGGGTCGTCCGCGACGCGCCGCCCCTCCGCTCCCGGCTGTGGGGCATCCAGCAGGAGGTCCGGGAGAACCTGGAGGCGACCCTGCGCGAGGAGACGGGCTCTCCCGCCGACGACCCGTTGCCCACCCTGATCGCCGGTCAGCTCAACTGGGTCCACGAGACGGTCATGGGGATCATCGGACGCGAGATGGTCAAGGGTCGTAAGCCGAGCGAAGTGTCGCGCGAGGTGCTGGTGCTCCTGGACGAGATGGAGGAGTTGTTGAGCGAAAAGGTGCTCAACTACGCCGTACGAGCACCGGAATGACCCCTGCCGGTGTGATGTCCGTCAGATGAGACGTGACGCGCATTACTTACCGCTCACACCGCCCCTCACGAGCGCTAAGGTCCGCCGGAGAGGCACACGTAAGCAGCGTGTAAGGCGTTTCAATGGGGAGTCGCACAGTGGCACGGAAGCTTGCCGTCATCGGCGCCGGACTCATGGGTTCCGGTATCGCCCAGGTCTCCGCGCAGGCGGGCTGGGACGTCGTCCTGCGCGACGTCACCGACGAGGCGCTCAGGCGTGGCACCGACGGCATCAAGGCCTCGTACGACAAGTTCGTCGGCAAGGGCAAGCTGGAGGCGCACGACGCCGACGCCGCCCTCGCCCGCATCACCGCGACGACCGACCTGGACGCCGCCGCCGACGCGGACGTCGTCGTCGAGGCCGTCTTCGAGAAGCTGGAAGTCAAGCACGAGATCTTCCGCACCCTCGACAAGCTCGTGCGGGACGACGCCGTCCTCGCCTCCAACACCTCCGCCATCCCGATCACCAAGATCGCGGCCGTGACGGAGCGCCCGGAGCGCGTCGTCGGCACGCACTTCTTCTCGCCGGTGCCGATGATGCAGCTCTGCGAACTCGTGCGCGGCTACAAGACGAGCGACGAAACCCTCGCCACCGCGCGGGAGTTCGCCGAGTCCGTCGGCAAGACCTGCATCGTCGTCAACCGGGACGTGGCCGGCTTCGTGACCACCCGGCTCATCTCGGCGCTCGTCGTGGAGGCCGCCAAGCTGTACGAGTCGGGTGTGGCCACCGCCGAGGACATCGACCTCGCCTGCAAGCTGGGCTTCGGCCACGCCATGGGACCGCTCGCCACGGCGGACCTCACCGGTGTCGACATCCTGCTGCACGCCACCAGCAACATCTACACCGAGTCCCAGGACGAGAAGTTCGCCCCGCCGGAGCTGATGCGCCGGATGGTGGACGCCGGTGACATCGGGCGCAAGAGCGGGCAGGGCTTTTACAAGCACTGAGGCAAGCGCGGAAACCGCACACGCCCCTCGGGCATCACACCCTGGGGTGAATTCGGTATCGGTTCGCTTACAGACGGCAACCTCTGACAGCTCTTCACCGTCAGAGGTTGCATCACCGGACACACGGCAAGGCACCACAACGCGGAGCACGGCACGCACGCACAGGGGAGCGCATATGCACATCAGGGGCGACCACGCCGAGCTGGTCGTCGGGGGCCGCCTCGACGTCCGCAGCGCGGCGGACGCCCGTACGGTCCTGCACTCGGCCGTCGACGACGGAGTCGGCGATCTGGTACTGGACCTGTCCGAGCTGGACTCCTGGGACGCCACCGGACTCGGGGTGATCATGGGGGCACACCGGCGGGCCGGCCGCTGCGGCCGACGGCTGGTCCTGCGCGGCGTGCCGCCGCAGATGCAGCGCCTGCTCGTCGCGACGAGACTGCACCGCATCCTCGCGATCGAGGGTGGCATCGGCGTGGAGTCTCTGCCCCGGGTGTGACACCCGGCCGAATGTGACAGCCCGATCGAAAGTGACACAACGATCGGGTGTGACCCCGGCGACGGGAGAGACCCGGGCACAGGGCGGCGAATCGTACGACGCGCGCCCAATCCTCACGAGACTGTGACGTCTCGGACGGCGCGGTACCCCGGGCTGTCGTAGATACTGTGCGAAGGTTTAGGGTTCGGTCGCCCGCTGCTGACAACCCACCGAGCGGGCCCGGACCAGAAGCGACAGCGCGGTGTGCAACAGGCCGGGAGGGGCCGGATTGGGCACACGACGCTTTTGGGGGGCTTGAAACCTATGGACCCGAACAACCGGGAACCTGAGGAGTACGGCCACGAAGGTGACGGCCATGTGCCGGGCCGGCGTCCGCCCAGGGACTCCCTCACATCCGACTTCGGACACCACGCGCCCGCGCTCGCCCGCACGGTGCAGCTCGTCACGGGCGACTACCTGCTCACGGTCAACCCCGTCGACGGCAGCGAGATCGAGGCCTGCCCACCGGGCGAACGCCCCGGCCGGCCCGAGAAGCTCGGCGCGGCCGAACGCGCCGAGGTGGCCCGCGCCGCCAAGCCGCCCGTGCCACCCGGGCCGGGCCGCCCGACGCTGCCGCTCCTGGCCCGCCAGGACGAACGCGAGCGTCTGGTACGGCTGCTCGCCCGCGGCCGCTCCGTCCGCCTCACCGGCCCGGCCGGCTCCGGCCGCACCAGCCTCCTCGACGTCGTCGCCGAGGACTGCGCGGACCTCGCACCCGACGGCGTCATCCACCTGAACGGCTTCCACCGCACGCCGAGCGATCTGCTGTACGACCTCTTCTACGCCGTCCACAACGCGCCCCTGCACCGCCCCGAAGGGGACGAGCTGCTCGGACACGTCCGGGAGATCGGCGCGGTCGTCGTCCTCGACGACATCGAGTTCGGCGGCGCCGCGCTGGACGAACTGCTGGCCGCCACCCCCGAGTGCGCCTTCCTGATCGCGGCCACGCCCGACGTGCCCGCCCCGTCCACCGAGTCCGCGATCGAGGAAGTCTTCCTCAGCGGGCTGGAGCGGGCCGACGGCCTGGAACTCCTCGAACGTGCGGTGGGCCGCGTGCTCACCGAGGACGAGTCCAACTGGGCGGGCGACCTCTGGTTCGAGTCCGAGGGTCTGCCGCTGCGCTTCGTCCAGGCCGGAGCCCTGCTGCGGCAGCGCGACCGGATGCGGGCCGGCGTGGACGCCGTCGACGAGTTCGGCGTCTTCGCGGACGCGCCTGCCCTTGATACGCCGGTCGACGCGCTCTTCGACGCCGACGAGGGTGAGGACGTACCGCTGCCGTCGCTCGGCGAGGCCGCCGCGCCCGCCCCGCTGCTCGCCGCCCGGCTGAGCGAGTCGGCGCGCGCCACCCTGCGCTTCGCCGTCGCGCTCGGCGGCGAGGTGCCGCACCAGGCGCATCTGCCCGCGCTGGTCGGCGACACCCACGCGGACGCCGCGCTCGGCGAGCTGGCCGACTGCGGGCTGGTCTCCCCGGTCGGCGCCCGCTACCGGCTGGCCGCCGGTGTGCAGACCCAGCTGGAGGCCGCCGGGTACGCCGACGACATCGAGGCCAGTGCCCTCAGCGCCGCCCAGCACTACGGCTGGTGGGCCGGACATCCCTCGGTCACCCCGGAGCGGGTGTGCGCGGAGGCGGACGCCCTGCTGGCCGCCCTCGGCGTCCTGGTGCCGGCCACGACAGCGCCCGCGGAGGGCGAGGAGAGCCCCACGGTGCAGCTGGCCCGCACGGCGGCGCCCGCGTTCGCCGCGGGCGGGCACTGGAGCGCCTGGGAGCGGGCGCTGCGGTCCGGCGCGGAGGCCGCCCGGCTCGCCGGGGACGTCTCGGAACAAGCCTATTTCCACCACGAGTTGGGCATCCTCGCGCTGTGCGGCGGCCAGTTCGACCGGGCCCGCGCCGAGTTGGAGGCCTCCATCGGGCTGCGCGGCGCCCTCGCCGACAAGCGCGGCACCGTCGCCGGCCGCCGGGCGCTGGCCCTGGTGGCCGACCGCTCGGGCACCGTGCCGGGCCTCGCCGCCACCGCGGGGGAGGAGGTGCCGGACGCCCGGTACGAGGAGTCGCAGTCGCCGCCGGGCGGCGTCCCGGCGCCGTTCCCTCAGCTCCAGCGGCCCGCCGACACGTCCACCTTGGTCACCTACCAGGCCTCGGCTTCCTCGTCCTCGTCGACCGTGTCGACCGCTTCGTCTTCGTCGTCCTCGTCGACGCACAAGGCCCGGGGCGGCCTCAGGGGATTCGCCCGGCGCAACCTCGTGGCGGCCGGCGCGGGCGCGCTGCTCGTGGCCGTGCTCGGCACGGTGGTGACGCTCGGCGCCACGTCCGACAAGGACACCAACCCGCCGTCCGAGCAGGTCGGGGTCAACCCGTCGGCCAGCCCGGGCGCGGACGACGACAGCCTCGGCGCGGACAAGGCGGAGAACGACGACGACGGTTCCGGCGACATCGGTGCGACGACGAGCGAACCGACGGACCCGGGGCCGGACGGGACGTACGGGACGTCGGACGACCCGACGCCGACGGATCCGGGCGAGCCGTCCGATGACCCGAGCGGGACGGAGAAGCCGGGTGGCGGTGCCTCGGACGCGCCGTCGAAGCCGCCGTCCTCTACGTCCAAGCCGCCGACGACGTCCAAGCCGCCCACGAGCGAGCCGCCGACGAGTGAACCGCCCACCAGCGAGCCGCCGACGAGTGAGCCGCCCACGAGTGAGCCGCCGACCTCGGACCCGCCGCCGTCCTCGCCGGAGACCTCCGACTCGGCCAGCGGCCCCGCCCCCACCAGCGCCCCGGTGGAGACGAGCACCTCGGCAAGCGCCCCGGAGAGCACCGACCCGGGGACGCCCAGCGACTCGGGCGACGTGATCTGAGCTTCGGCACAGCAGGGCCCGGTCCGCTTCTCGGCGGACCGGGCCCTGAACGTCGTAGAACTCCCCGGATTCCCCGTCAGAACAGCCGCAGCTTGTCGTCCTCGATGCCCCGCAGGGCGTTGTAGTCCAGGACCTGGCAGCCGATGCCGCGGTCCGTGGCGAGGACGCGGGCCTGCGGCTTGATCTCCTGCGCGGCGAAGATGCCGCGGACCGGGGCGAGATGGGGGTCGCGGTTCAACAGCTCCAGGTAGCGCGTGAGTTGCTCGACGCCGTCGATCTCACCGCGCCGCTTGATCTCGACGGCGACGGTTTGTCCGTCCGCGTCCCGGCACAGGATGTCGACCGGCCCGATGGCCGTCATGTACTCGCGGCGGATGAGCGTGTAGCCCTCGCCGAGGGTCTCGATGCGGTCGGCGAGCAGCTCCTGGAGGTGTGCTTCCACGCCGTCCTTGATCAGGCCGGGATCGACGCCCAGTTCGTGCGAGGAGTCGTGCAGTACTTCCTCCATCGTGATGATGAGCTTCTCGCCCGCCTTGTTGATGACGGTCCAGACGCCTTCAGCGTTCTTGCTGTCGCCCGTCTCCTCCTTCAGGGTGCAGGGCGGCGACATCCAGTTCAGGGGCTTGTAGGCCCGGTCGTCCGCGTGGATCGAGACGCTTCCGTCCGCCTTGACGAGGATCAGGCGGGGGGCCGAGGGCAGGTGTGCGGTGAGCCGGCCCGCGTAGTCGACGGAGCACCGGGCAATGACGAGACGCATGGTCGGCAACGCTACTGGACGGGCACCAGTGCACGCGATTCGGCCCGGATCATACCTGTTCGGTTGTGGCCGATTGTGTGCCTAATGAGGCTGCTCCATGTACGCATTCTGCTGGTGCGGTCACCGTCCGTTGCTTACGGTAGTAAACGGGAGGTCGCGAGTTGTGTACACAGCGTGTTTGACGGCGCGAACTCCCCTTATCTGTCCGGCAACCCCCGTTGATCGGGGGTGCGAGAGGAGAACCCATGTCGCTCGACGTCTCACCGGCCCTACTCGAACAGGCCGAGCGAGGCGAGGTCGACGAAGCTGCCTTCGTCGACTGCGTCCGGACCTCCCTGCCCTACGCGTGGGAGATGATCAGCTCCCTGGTGGCCCAGCTGAAGGTCGACGGCGGTCAGTTCGCCGACAACCAGACGCCCCCGCCGGACGAGCAGGCACGCGGTCAGCTGCTGCGTGCGCTCGCGAGTGACGCGATACGCGGCGCACTGCAACGGCACTTCGGTGTGCGGCTGGCCTTCCAGAACTGCCACCGGGTGGCGGTGTTCCCGTTGGACTCCTCTGTCGACGAGACGCTGGCCCGCTTCACCTCGGTGCGCAACCAGCTGCTGAACCAGTCTCCGGAGCTGCGGGACTGCTGACGCCTACAGCCGCCGGCTTGCCGCTCCGTAAAACGCGGGAGGTGCTTCAGTACCGGAGCGGCAAGTTCCCTGCCGGACAGGGGCGTTCAACCCAGGTGCGGCAGCACTTCGGCACCGAGTCGCCGTACGTTCTCCTCGGTGGCCGCCAGGTCTCCCGAGCCCTCGACCAGCAGAGCGAAGCGGGAGACGCCGGTCCGCTCGCTGGTCGCCGCGAGCCGGTCGGCGCACAGCCGCGGAGTGCCCACCGGGTGCAGCCCGCAGAGCAGTTCGGTGTACGCCAGCGGGTCGCGCATCCGGCGCTCGCGGCCGTCCACCGTGACATGGGCGCCGAGCCCGTGCTTCAGCCACCCCGGCATCGCCTTCAGCAGCGTCTCCACCGCGTCCGTACGCCGGTCCGCGATCTGGCAGACGCCGGCCGACACATGGGCCGCGTCGAGGACCTCCTCCGGCGGATGCCCGGACGCGCGCGCGTGCTGCCGCCACAGGGCGACCATCTCGGCCTTCTCCTCGTCCCCGACGTGCATGCCGAGCAGCATCGGCAGCCCGCGCTCGGCGGCCAGCCGCACACTCTCCGGGGACGTACATGCGACGACGACCTCAGGGCCCGCGAAATCCGTCAGGGCCTCCGACGGCCGTGGTACGACGGCGACTTCGCGGAAGTTGAAGCGCTCGCCGGCGGCCGCGACGGACGGTTCGCGCAGCCAGCGCACCAGCAGATCGAGTGATTCCGGGAACCCCGTCTCGTACGCCTCCAGACCCGTGCCGAACACCTCCAGGTCCACCCACGGGCCGCCGCGGCCGACGCCCAGCGAGAAGCGTCCGCCGCTCGTCATGTGCAGCAGCGCGGCCTGTTCGCCGAGCGCCACGGGGTGGGTGGTGGGCAGCACGCTGACGGCGGTGCCGATCTGGATGCGGCGGGTGCGGCCGAGCAGTAACGCGGCCAGGGTGACGGCCGACGGACAGGTGCCGTACGGCACGAAGTGGTGCTCGGCCAGCCAGACCGAGTCGAGCCCCGCCTCCTCCGCGACCTCGGCCGAGCGGACCGCGCGGTGCAGCGCCTCCCCCTGGCCCTGCCCCGGGAACTGGGCCGCCAACACGAAACTTCCTACGTGCATGTGCTTTTCCTGCTTCCTTGGCTCCGACGCGGAGCTCCCCCACCCGGCATAACCACCTGACATGTGCCGAGGACACGGCCTGGCGAAGAGATTTGTGGATTGTCTGCAGAATGCGTCGTTCGGGAAGGAGACTTGTGGCGGTTGGTGACGTACGAATACCCCCGTCCGTGCCGCGTAGGCTGGACGCGGCCCGTGCTTCCTGTATAGCCCCGTGAGGTGTCCTGTGTCCCCGCGTCGCAACCGACCCAAGGGAGCCGGTTCGTCCGGCCGGAGCGCCGAGGACGACCGTCCCGGCCGCTACGGCGGCTGGCAGTCCACGGAGGACTGGCACGGCGAGGCGTGGAGCGTGCGCCATGTGGCCGGGGCAAGCGCCCAGGGCAAGGCGTACCGCTGCCCGGGCTGTGAGCAACTGATCCCGGACGGCGTCCCGCACGTGGTGGCCTGGCCCGAGCACTCGGGCGTCGACGACCGCAGACACTGGCACAGGGCGTGCTGGAACGCGAAGGACCGCCGCACCACGCGGGTGCGGCGGTCCAGAAACGCGCCGAAGTTCTGAGAGCCCTTCACAGGGCCCAGGGGCTTAGACGTCCCGCTTCTCCAGCAGCGCGATGGCGCCGGCGAACGCGGCGGCCGTCACTCCCAGGATGATCCACAGCGGGTCCCAGCCGGACGGGCCGGACTCGGTGAGGGAGTTGGAGTAGAAGACGCTGAGCTGGTTCGGGATCGAGTACTCGAACAGGGCCTGGCGCAGGCCCTCCAGCGACTCCGAGAACATGAACAGCGCGATGACCAGCGGGGCCAGCACGAGCCCGATCATGAGGGTGATCGCGCCCGCCGAGTGCCTCACGACCGAGCCGACGACGAGCGAGAGCAGGCCGAGCAGCGCGATGTAGAACGAGATGCCGACCGTGCCCTTCAGCCACTCCCCGCCGGACGGCTCCCTGGCGCCGTCCAGCAGGGCGACGTCCGCCAGGGCGACGAGGAGTGCCGACGCCAGCGTGACCACGAAGGCGACCGAGAAGAACACGATGGCCTTCGCCGCGAGGACCCGGCCCCGGGAGGGGCAGGCCACCATCGTGGTCCGGATCATGCCGGTGCCGTACTCCGAGGCGGTGGTCAGCACGCCGAGCGTGATGATGCACATGCTGCCCAGCAGCAGCCCGAAGAAGCCGAACGACAGCGGGTTCTCGGCCGTCAGGCTCTCCTCGGAGGAGTTGGCGGCGACCAGCGCGGCGGCCGCCAGCCCGATGCCGACGACGAGCAGCACGAACACGCCGAGCGTCCACATCGTGGAGCGCACCGACCTGATCTTCGTCCACTCGGAGGCGATCGCGTGCCCGAGGTGCGTGCGCACGACCGGGATCGGCGAGTTGTAGGTGGGGAACGAAGGTCCGGGAGCCGCCTGCCAGTTCGGTGCGGCGGCCTGCGGCATCGGGGGCTGGGGGGTGCTCATCGGGCGTCCTCGGGCTTGGTCGGGGCGGAGGCAGGGGCTGCGGGCTGAGCGGCGGCAGGGGCCGGAGCCTGGCCCTGCGGGGCCTGCTGGGCGTACGGGTTCGGCGCACCCGCGCCGGGCGCGGCAGGAGCGCCGTACGGACCGGCGGGCGGCTGCCCCTGCGGCCCGGGCTGCCCCTGCGGCATCGCGAAGGGCTGGCCGCCCTGCTGGGGCGGCGGCGGGGCGTACCAGCCGGGCTGGCCCTGCCCGGGCACCGGCATCGGCGGCTGCGCGCCGGGCGGCAGCTGCTGCTGGAGCCCGGCCTTCTGGTCGATGGAGGAGCGGTAGTCGACGGCGCCCTGCGTCATCCGCATGTACGCCTCCTCCAGCGAGGCCTGGTGCGGCGACAGCTCCCACAGCCGTACGTCGGTGTCGTGCGCGATGTCGCTGATGCGCGGCAGCGGCAGTCCCGTGACGCGCAGCGCGCCGTCCTGCTCCGGCAGCACGTGCCCACCCGCCTCGGTGAGCGCGGCCGACAGCTTCTCGCGCAGCTGCGGCTCGGTGTCGGGCGTCCGCACGCGCGCGAAGTCGGCGGAGTTCGCCGAGATGAACTCCGTCACGCTCATGTCGGCGAGCAGCTGCCCGCGCCCGATGACGATCAGGTGGTCGGCGGTCAGCGCCATCTCGCTCATGAGGTGGGAGGAGACGAAGACCGTACGGCCCTCCGCCGCGAGCGCCTTCATGAGGTTGCGCACCCAGTGGATGCCCTCGGGGTCTAGGCCGTTGACCGGCTCGTCGAACAGCAGCACCTGCGGGTCGCCGAGGAGCGCGGCGGCGATGCCGAGCCGCTGGCCCATGCCGAGCGAGAAGCCCTTGGACCGCTTCTTCGCCACGTCCTGGAGCCCGACCACTCCCAGCACCTCGTCGACCCGTCGGGCCGGGATGCCGGACAGCTGGGCCAGGCACAGCAGGTGGTTGCGGGCGGCCCGGCCGCCGTGCACGGCCTTGGCGTCCAGCAGCGCGCCGACCTGGCGGGGCGCGTTGGGCAGTTTGCGATACGGGTAGCCGCCGATCGTCACCTGCCCCGAGGTCGGGTTGTCCAGGCCGAGGATCATCCTCATCGTCGTCGACTTGCCCGAGCCGTTGGGCCCGAGGAAGCCGGTGACGGCACCGGGCCGCACCTGGAAGGAAAGGTTGTACACAGCGGTCTTGTCGCCGTAGCGCTTGGTCAGGCCGACTGCCTCGATCATGCTCCGCACCCATCGCAAGGTTCAGGACAGCGGGGCACACGCCCCCGTAAGGGTTAGGAGCTTATCCGGGCGCTGACGGTTCCGCTCAAATGAAAGCAAAGCCCAGAGCATCACGCGTCCCGTTTCTTGATCATGAGGTAGCCCCCGAGGAGCGCCACGAGCACCCACAGAGCCATGATCCCCAACCCGCCCCAGGGGCCGTACGGCGTGTCGTTGTCGACCGGGGTGACCACCTGCATGATCTTGCTGCCGGCCTGGTCGGGCAGGTACTGGCCGATCTTCTTCGTCGCGTCGACGTTGCCGAGGATGTTGGAGATCAGGAAGAAGAACGGCATCAGGATGCCCAGCGACAGCATCGGCGAGCGCAGCATCGCGGCCACACCCATCGAGAACATCGCGATGAGGGTCATGTAGAGCCCGCCGCCGATGACCGCGCGCAGCACGCCCGGGTCGCCGATCTGCGCCTTGTGCTCGCCGAGCATCGCCTGCCCGAGGAAGAACGCGACGAAGCTCGTGGCCATGCCGACGACCAGCGCGAGGCCGGTCGCGACCGCGATCTTGCTGAACAGGAAGGTGCCACGCTGCGGTACGGCGGCCAGCGAGGTGCGGATCATGCCGGTGCTGTACTCGTTCGACACCACGAGCACCCCGAACACGATCATCGCGAGCTGACCGAGGCCCATGCCCGCGAAGCTGACGAATGTCGGGTCGAAGGTGAGCTGGTCCTGTCGGCTCATGGTGTCGAACTCGCTCTTCGACAGGGCCGAGATCAGCGCGCCCAGCGCGACGGTGACGACCACGGCCAGCGAGAGCGTCCACACCGTGGACGCCACCGACCGGATCTTGGTCCACTCGGACCGGACGACCTGGATCGCCGCCATGCTCAGTTCCTCCTCCAGCCGTCGCCCCACTGCTGTTGCTGCCGCTCGGGAGGCGTCCCGTCGTGCGCGTGGTACTCGACCGACTCCGCGGTCAGCTGCATGAACGCCTCCTCCAGGGAGGCCTGCTGGGGGCTCAGTTCGTGCAGCACGATCTGGTACTGCGCGGCGAGCTCGCCGATGTGTTCGGGCTTGCCGCCGTCGACCTCCAGCGTGCCGTTGCCGGTCTGTACGGCGGTGAGGCCGGCCCAGTGCAGCACATCGAGCAGCCGCTCGCGCTGCGGGGTGCGGATCCGGACGTAACTGCGCGAGTTCCGCGCGATGAAGTCGGCCATGGAGGTGTCCGCGAGCAGCCGCCCCTGCCCGATCACGACGAGATGGTCGGCGGTCAGCGCCATCTCGCTCATGAGGTGGGACGAGACGAAGACCGTACGGCCCTGCGCGGCCAGGGACTTCATCAGGTTGCGGATCCAGTGGATGCCCTCGGGGTCGAGGCCGTTGACCGGCTCGTCGAACATCAGGATCCGCGGGTCGCCGAGCAGCGCGCCCGCGATGCCGAGCCGCTGGCCCATGCCGAGCGAGAAGCCCTTGGTCTTCTTCCGCGCGACCGCCGTCAGGCCGACCGTCTCCAGCACCTCCCGCACCCGGCTCTTCGGAATGCCGTTGCTCTGCGCGAGGCACAGCAGGTGGTTGTAGGCGCTGCGCCCGCCGTGCCAGGCCTTGGCCTCCAGAAGGGCCCCGATGTACGTCAGCGGGTCCTTGAGCCGGTCGTAGTGCTTGCCGTCGATACGGACGTCGCCGGCGGTGGGACGGTCGAGCCCTAGCATCATGCGCATGGTCGTCGACTTGCCGGCGCCGTTGGGCCCGAGGAAGCCCGTGACGATGCCCGGTCTGACGGTGAAGGTGAGGTTGTTGACCGCCACCTTCTCGCCGTACCGCTTGGTCAGCCCCTCGAGCTCGATCATGCGCCCCACGCTAGAACGCGGCAAAGCCCTCTGCCACCTCAGGCAGAGGGCTTCACCGATGTTCCGCAGACGTACGCCGGACCGTTACCGGGACTGCTGAGCCGGAACGCCCCGGGAGATGGGCTCGTCCTCGGCCGGGGAACCGGCGGCGGCCACCGCGGCGCCCGTGAGCGTGGCGAGCATCTCGCGCACGTTCGTCAGCTGGGCGTTGATCGAGTCGCGGCGGTTGGTGAGCGCCGCGAGCTCGCGCTCGGATTCCGAACGGATGCGGTCGGCCTTGGCGTTGGCGTCGGCCACGATGTCCTCGGCCTGGCGCTGTGCCGTCTCGACGGTCTGGCGGGCGCGGCGCTCGGCGTCCGTGCGCAGCTTCTCGGCCTCCAGGCGCAGCTGCTCCGCGCGGTGCTCGATCTCCGCGAGGCGCTTCTCGGCCTTCTGCTGACGCGAAGCCAGATCGCGCTCGGACTGCTCGCGGCGCTTGGCGAGGTTCGTCTCGAAGTCGGCGGCGGCCTGCGCGGCCTTGGCGCGGGTCTCCTCGAAGAGGGCGTCGGCCTCCTCACGCTTGGACTGCGCGTCCTTCTGCGCCTCGGCGCGCAGCTGCGAGGCGTCACTCTTGGCCTTCTCGATGACCCGGACGCCCTCGTCCTCGGCCTTGGCCTTGCGCTCCGCAGCGAACGATTCTGCGTCGTTGCGGACCTGCTGGGCCGCGGACTCGGCGAGTTCGCGATGCTGTTCGGCCGCGCGCCTGGCCTCCTCGCGCAGATCCTTGGCCTCTTCCTCGGCGAGGCGGAGGATCTTCTCGACACGCGCGCCGAGACCGGCGTACGACGGCTCCGCGTCGGTTACCTGCGCCTGGGCGTTCTGCGTCTCGAGGTGGAGCTCCTCGATGCGCTTTTCCAGAGCGGTGATGCGGGCCAGAGCGCTGTCGCGGTCGGAGACGAGCTTCGAGATGCGTTCGTCCACCTGCGCGCGGTCGTACCCACGCCGCACAAGCTCGAAGCCGTAGGGGGAAGTGTCGCTCATGGGGTTCCTGTCGAATGAGACCGGTGAGGTGATAGGTGGAATCCTAGGGGCCGAAGCGGTGTGTCATCGAGCGGATGCGTGTTTGATCTGGAGAATGACACCCCTTTTGGGTGGCTGACCCTGGGACGGCTTGCCAAAGACTTGGTCAAAGACCCCAGAAAACACCGGAATGCCGCCTTCAGGCTAGCCTTCTGACGACTTGCCACCCGATCGTGGTGCGCCGACCGTGGCACCCGCCTTGACGCCGGTGTCCTTCCCCGCGGACGGGGCCTCAAAGGATTCCAACGCCTCCAGGACGTCCTGGACACGGGAGATCTCGGCATTGATGTCCTCGCGGCGGCGCACCAGGATCTCCAGCTCGCGCTTGCCCTCCTCGACCGTGCGCCTCGCCTCGCGGATCGCCTCGGCCTTGAGCTCCTCGGCCTCCCTGATGAGCGCCGCCTTCTTCTGCTCGGCCTCCTTCAGGAGCCCCTCCGCCTTCTTGACGGCGGCGATCCGGACCTTGCCCGCCTCGGAGTTGGCCTCCGAGACCAGCTCCTTGGCCTTCGCCTGCGCCTTCTCCAACTGCTCCTCGGAGGCCTTGATGAGCGCGTCGCAGCGGTCGCCGGTCGACTTCATCGTCTCGGCGGCCTCGCGGCGGGCCCGCTCGTGCAGGTCCTCGATCTCGGCGGTGATGCGGTCGCGCAGCTCCTCCGCGCGCTCCCGGATCGCGGTGGCGTCCCGGCGGGCGCCGACGAGCAGTTCGTCCGCGTCCGTACGGGCCTTCTCCACCGTCGTGTTGCCCTCGACCGTCGCCTCGGACACCAGCCGGTCGGCCTCGGTGCGGGCCGCGCCGACCATGGAGTCGGCCTGGGACTCCGCGTCCGCGGTGGTTTTGAGGGCCTGCTGCTGCGCCTCGGTGAGCAGCTTGTCGGCCTCGGCCGTGGTCTCCGTGATGAGCTTGTCGACCTGCTCGGCCGCCTCGGAGCGCCGCTTGTTGGCCTCCTTGCGGGTCTCGTCGAGCGTCCGGTCGGCCTCCTCGCGCGCGGCCGTCGTGACCCGCTCGGCCTCCGCCAGCGCCTCGGCCTTGACCCGCTCGGACTCGCTGCGGATCCGCTCGGCGTGCTGCCGCGCCGCCCCGATCGTCTCGGCGGCCTCGGCGCGCAGCCGCTCCGCGTCGTCGGTGGCGTCCGCGATCATCTGCTCGGCCGCGGTGGCCGCCTCGGTCCGTACCCGCTCGGCCTCCGCGATCGTCTCCGAGCGCAGCCGCTCCGCCTCGGCGACCGTCTCCTGCCGCAGCCGGTCGGTGTCCGCGACCGTCTCCGTGGTGAGCCGCTCGGCCTCGTTGCGCGCCTCGGTGATGAGGGTGTCCGCCTGGGTCGCCGCGTCCGACCGGATGCGGTTGGCGTCCTCGCGGGCGTCCGCCCGGGTCCGCGACGCCGCCTGCTCGGCCTCGGCGATGGCCTCCGACGCCTCCGTACGCACCCGCTGGGCGTGCTCGGACGCGTCCGAGCGCAGCCGCTCGGCCTCCGCGATCGCCTCCGAAACCGTGCGCTCGGCAAGCGACTTGGCGGCCTCCGACTCCTCCGAAGCCTCCCGCCGGACCCGGCTCGCGTCCTCGGCGGCCCGCTCCCGCTCGGCGTAGGCGTCGGCGCGGACCCGGTCCGCCTCCTCCTCGGCCTCCCGGCGCGTACGGTCCGCCGCGTGCTCGGCGGCCGAGCGCAGCCCGGTGATCTCCTCCTGGGCCTGCTCGTGCAGCCCGGCGACCGAGTCCCGCACCTGCTGGGCGTGCTGTTCGGCCGCCGACACCATCTCGGTGGCGCGCCGGTCGGCCTCCTCGACCAGGCGTACGGCCTCGGCCTGCGCCTCCTCCACGCGCTTGCGCGCCGAGGCCAGCAACTCCTCGCTCTGCTCGCGGGCCCGCTCGCGCTCCTGGTCGGCCTCCTGCCGCGCCGCGCCCAGGTACTCCTCGGCCTCGCGCCGGCGCCGGTTGGCCTCCTCCTGCGCGGCGGCCAACGTCTCCGACGCCTCCGTCGCCAGCCGCTCGGCGGCGGCCTGCGCCTCCGCCCGTACGCGATCGGCGCTGTCCTGCGCCTCCGACTTCAGCCGCTCGGCCTCCGAGGCGGCCTCCGAGCGCAGACGGACGGCGATGGCCTCGCCCTCCGCCCGGGAGGCGGAGGCGTCCGACGCGGCCTCGGTGCGCACCCGTTCGGCCTCGGCCTCGGCCTGCTCCTGGAGCGTGCGGATCCGCTCGGCGGCATCACCGCGCAGCCGCTCGGTCTCCTCGACGGCCTCGCGGCGGATCCGCGCGGCCTCCTCACGGGCATCGGCGAGCGCCTGCTCGGCGGCGACGAGGCGCTCCTCGGCCTCGGTGTGCCGCCGGGTCAGCTCCTCGGCGGCCTCCGCGCGGCGGGCCTCTATGGCCTGCTCGGTCTCCTCCTGCAGCTCGCGGGCGGCCCGCTCGGCGTCGGCCTTGATGCCCTCGGCCTGCTCGACGACCTCGGCGCGGTGCCGCTCGGCCTCCTTGCGGGTGCGGTCCAGGGTCTCCTCGGCCTGCCGGCGCAGCGTGGTCGCCCGCTCGATGGCCTCCGTACGGACCTTCTCGCTGTCCGTGGTGGCCTTCTGGCGCAGCTCGTCCGCGTCGGCCTTCGCCTTGGACAGCAGCTCCTCGGCGGTCTTGGCCGCCTCCTCGATCTGCGCCACGGCCTCCTTGCGGGCCTCCGCGCGGATCTTCTCGCCCTCGGCGACCGCGTCGGACCGCAGCTGCTCGGCCTCGCCGCGCAGCCGGCGGGCCTCCTCCTGCAGCTCGACCGTCTTGGCGCGGTACTCCTTGGTGTCGTCCTTCGCCGCGCCCTTGAGCTGTTCGGCGATGTCGTGCGCCTCGGCGCGCAGCCGGTCCGCCTCGGCCTCGGCCTCGGTGCGGATCCGCTCGGCCTCCTCGGCCGCGGCCTTGGTGGTCTTCTTGGCGTCCTCCGACGCCTTGTTGAGGACGTCCTCGGCCGTCTTGGCCGCCTTGGACAGCTGGGTCGCGCTCTCCTCGGCGGTGAGCGTCCGGGCCTTCTCGGCGGCCTCGGCGAGCAGCTTCTCGGCCTCGGCACGGGCGTCCGCGACGATCTGCTCGGCGTCCGCCTTGGTGGTCTCGGCCTCCTTGGTGGCCTCGCTGACCAGCCGGGCGACCTGCTCCTTCGCCGTGCGCGTGCGCTGCTCGTTCGCCGACTCGGCGCTGGCGAGGGCCTTCTCGGCGGCCGTCTTGGCCTCGGTGACCAGCTTCTCCGCCTCGGCGCGCGCCTCGCGCAGCGCGGTGTCCGCCTCCGCGATGCGCTGCTCGGCGGCGCGGCTCAGCTCCTGGGCCTCGCGGCGGGCCGCCTCGGACTCCGTCGTGGTGGAGGTGCGCAGCTGCTCGGCGTGGTCGGTGGCCTCCTGGGCCTGCGTGGAGGCGGCGTTCAGCAGCCGCTCGGCGTCCGCGCGGGCGCGGCGCAGCAACTGCTCGGCCTCCGCGCGGGCCGACTCGGCCTCGCTCTGCAGCCGCTGGCGGGCCTCGGCGGTCAGCCGCTCGGCCTCGGCGCGGGCCGCGGCCATGGCCTGCTCGGCCTCCGCGCGGGACTCGTCGAGGAGCCGGCGGGCCTGCTGCTCGGTGCGGGCGCGCAGCTGCTCGGCCCAGGCCACGTTCTCGTTGACGTGCGTCTCGACGGTCTGCCGGCGCTCGGCGAGCTCCTGGTCGAGCTGCTGGCGGCGGGTGACCGCCTCCTGGTGCAGCTCCGCCTGGAGCCGTGCGGCCTGCTCGGCGTGCTCCTGGAGGATGCGCTGGGTCTGGGCGCGGGCCTGGCTCAGCTCGCGCTCGGCGTCCTGGCGCAGCTGGTCGGCCTGGATCTGCGCGTTGCGCAGCAGCTGCTCGGCCTGGTAGCCGATGTCGCCGCCGTCGTAGGCGGGCCGGGACATGATGGTGCGCCGCGCCTCGTGCAACTTGGCGCGCAGCACCTCGACCTGGTAGCCGAGGTCCTCGGCGTGCTGGATCGCCTTCTCCCGCTCGGTCTTCAGCCGATCCATCTCGGCCTCGAACCGAGAGAGGTGGTCGACGTCAGCCGCCGGCTCTCGCTCCTGGCGTTCGTAGCCCCGCACTGCGCGGTCCCATCCGTCCCCTGGTCGCAAGTCTCTCCAAACGAGCTCCGTCCATCCGCCGAACGGGGCCCCCGGGGAATGGTGTCAGATCAACGGCGGAGCATGGGCTGCTGCCCCGACGCTCGTCCCCCGAAACCCGGACCCCGGACCGGTCCCGCTTTCGACGGCAGGACCAGGTCGCCCTGGTTGGAGCGGCGACCGCCCCCAACCCTACCGGCCCTTATGTACGGGGGTCAGTGCTCAGGTGACTCAACAGGGGCTGAAGTGACCAGTTCTGTCAGTACGCCGTGGCAATCCTTGGGGTGAAGGAAGGTGATTCGTGACCCCATGGAGCCGCGTCGCGGCTCTTCGTACAGGACGCGTACGCCCTTGTCCTTGATGCCGGCGGCCTCCGCGTCGACATCCGCCGTGCCGAAGGCGATGTGGTGGACGCCCTCGCCGTTCTTCGCCAGCCACTTCGCGACGGTGGAGTCCTCCCGGGTCGGCTCCAGGAGCTGCAGATACGAGGCTCCGCCGTCGGACGTATCGTTGATCTTGAGCATGGCCTCGCGTACGCCCTGCTCCTCGTTGACCTCGGAGTGGAACACCTCGAAGCCGTAGGTGGCCCGGTAGAACTCGACAGTCTTGTCGAGGTCGAAACAGGCGATCCCGATGTGGTCGATTCGCGTCAGCATGGATTCAGTGGAGCGCTCCTGAGGTGGTTACGCAACGTGCGCGCGATCACACTCTTCGCCGGATGACGGGGTGGTCTACCGCTCAGTACATTCGAAGTAAACCCTCGTTCACTCCTCGGCTGTGCAGGCCGGAAGGGGATCGCAGCTCATGTCTGGAACGAACAGCAGTACCTCGGTGATCGTCGCGGGGGCCCGGACGCCCATGGGGCGGTTGCTGGGCTCGCTGAAGTCCTTCTCGGGAGCCGACCTCGGCGGCTTCGCGATCAAGGCCGCCCTCGACCGTGCGGGGATCGGTGGCGACCAGGTGCAGTACGTGATCATGGGCCAGGTGCTCCAGGCCGGGGCCGGGCAGATCCCGGCACGCCAGGCCGCGGTCAAGGCGGGCATCCCGATGAACGTCCCGGCGCTCACCGTCAACAAGGTGTGTCTGTCCGGCCTCGACGCCATCGCGCTGGCCGACCAGTTGATCCGCGCGGGTGAGTTCGACGTGATCGTCGCGGGCGGCCAGGAGTCCATGACCAACGCCCCCCACCTGCTGCCGAAGTCCCGCGAGGGCTTCAAGTACGGCGCGGTGGAGATGATCGACGCCATGGCCTACGACGGTCTGACCGACGCCTTCGAAAACGTCGCCATGGGCGAGTCGACGGAGAAGCACAACACGCGGCTCGGCATCGGCCGGCCGGAACAGGACGAGGTGGCCGCGCTGTCCCACCAGCGTGCCGCCGCCGCGCAGAAGAACGGCCTGTTCGAGGCCGAGATCACCCCGGTGGAGATCCCGCAGCGCAAGGGCGAGCCGGTCGTCTTCAGCAAGGACGAGGGCATCCGCGCGGAGACGACCGCCGAGTCGCTGGGCAAGCTGCGTCCGGCGTTCGCCAAGGACGGCACGATCACGGCGGGCTCGTCCTCGCAGATCTCCGACGGTGCCGCCGCTGTCGTGGTGATGAGCAAGGCCAAGGCGCAGGAGCTCGGCCTGGAGTGGATCGCCGAGATCGGCGCCCACGGCAACGTGGCCGGTCCGGACAACTCCCTCCAGTCCCAGCCCTCCAACGCCATCCAGCATGCCCTGAAGAAGGAGGGCCTGGAGGCCTCCGACCTCGACCTGATCGAGATCAACGAGGCCTTCGCCGCGGTGGCGGTGCAGTCGATGAAGGACCTCGGAGTGTCCCCGGAAAGGGTGAACGTCAACGGCGGTGCCATCGCCCTGGGCCACCCGATCGGCATGTCCGGTGCCCGGCTCGTCCTGCACCTGGCGCTGGAGCTGAAGCGGCGTGGCGGCGGCGTGGGAGCGGCCGCGCTGTGCGGCGGCGGCGGCCAGGGTGACGCGCTGATCGTGCGGGTACCCAAGGCGTAACTGCTTTTACCGGTCTCTTCTCTCGAACGGAGCTGTGATGCAGGACGTCTCCACGCTGGTGGCCCAGGCCAGGGAGGGCCGGCCGCGCGCCGTGGCCCGCCTGATCTCCCTGGTGGAGGGGGCGTCCCCGCAGCTCAGGGAGGTCATGGAGGTATTGGCTCCGCTGACGGGTGGGGCGTACGTGGTCGGCCTGACCGGCTCTCCGGGAGTCGGCAAGTCGACCTCGACCTCGGCCCTGGTGACGGCCTACCGCAAGCAGGGCAAGCGGGTCGGCGTCCTGGCCGTCGACCCCTCCTCGCCGTTCTCCGGCGGGGCGCTGCTCGGCGACCGGGTGCGGATGTCGGAGCACGCGTCCGACCCGGGCGTCTACATCCGCTCGATGGCGACGAGAGGCCACCTCGGCGGCCTCGCCTGGGCCGCCCCGCAGGCGATCCGCGTCCTGGACGCGGCGGGCTGCGAGGTGATCCTGGTCGAGACGGTCGGGGTCGGCCAGTCGGAGGTCGAGATCGCCTCGCAGGCGGACACCTCGGTGGTGCTGCTCGCTCCCGGCATGGGCGACGGAATCCAGGCGGCCAAGGCGGGCATCCTGGAGATCGGCGACGTGTACGTCGTCAACAAGGCCGACCGGGACGGCGCCGACGCCACCGCCCGCGAGCTGAACCACATGCTCGGCCTCGGCGAGTCCCGCGGCCCCGGCGACTGGCGCCCGCCCATCGTCAAGACGGTCGCCGCACGCGGCGAGGGCATCGAGGAGGTCGTCGAGGCGCTGGAGAAGCATCGCGCGTGGATGGAGGAGCGGGGGGTGCTGGCGGAGCGCCGGCTCGCCCGGGCCGCGCGTGAGGTGGAGACCATCGCGGTCACGACGTTGCGCGAGCGGATCGGCGACCTGCACGGCGACCGGCGGCTGAGCGCACTGGCGGAGAAGATCGTCGCCGGGCAGCTGGATCCCTACCGGGCGGCGGACGAGCTGGTGGCGGGGCTCACGCGGGGGTGAACCTCGCGGAGTGGGACAGCGGGGGGAGCGGTCGGCCCTCTCGTTGAGGTCGTCCAGGGTAGGTACGGGGGCGGGTTGGCTGCCCCCGTACCGAGCCGGTCAACGGCGTCGCCTTCAGCTGTGGGAGCGGGCCGCTCTCAACGCCGGTCCGCGTCTTTCAGCCCGTCCGGCGTTTGAGGACGAGGCCCTTCGGGCCGAAGCGGGGGTCTTGGGGCACGCCCCCAGGGACGGGAAGGGTAGGGGCGGAGGGGGCGAGCCGCCCAGGGCCCGCCCCCACTCACCCGCACCGCACCGCACGGCACGGCACGTCAGTCGTCGTCGCCACCGTCGTTGTCGTCGGCCCCGTCGTCATCCGCGCGGTCCGCCGTGACCTTCCCGCTGTTCAGGTCGACCCGCCAGTCCTGCTCGGCCTTGCCGGAGGCGTGGGTCTCCACGTCCCAGCCCTTCGAGGTGCCGTCCTCGTCCAGATCCACCGACGTCACCGTGCCCTTGCCGGTCACCGCCTTCGCGGCCTCCTCCGCCGTCACGGAGGTGCCCTTGAGCGCGGCCCGCACCTGGGCGGTGTCGTCCTCACGCTCGGTGTGGGAACCGAGCACCTTGCCGGTGCCGGGGTCGACCCGGACGCTGTGCCAGGTGTCGCCGCCGCCGAGCACGTCGACCTTCCACACGACCGGCCCGCCGTCGTCCTCGTCGTCCAGTTCGGCGGAGACGGCGGTGCCCGGGTCGTGCCGCAGCGCGGAGGCGATGGCGTCGGCAGCCGTCACCTTGGCGGACACGACCTTCCCGGCGTCGTCGTCCTGGCCGCCGTCGTCGTCACGGGCCCCGTCGTCGTCCCGTACGTCGTCCCCCGTGACCCGCACGTCCGCCGCCTGCCGCGCCGGCCCCTCGCCGTCCCCCGTCACCGCGAGGGCCGTGGCCGTACCGCCCCCGATCAGAGCGGCGGCCGTAACGGCGGCGATCACGATGTTGCGCTTCATGCGGTTTCCTCCAGAGTCATTCAGCTTCGTTCAGCTTCGTGTCGTTTCGCTTTCGACATCACCAACATCGCCGACCGACGCTGAGAGGAACCTGAAGCCCCCTGAAGCGATCTTCAGCTTCACTTTGCGAACCTTTACGCATGCGCCTGTTGATCGTGGAGGACGAGAAGCGGCTGGCTCTGTCGCTCGCCAAGGGGCTGACCGCCGAGGGGTACGCCGTGGACGTCGTCCACGACGGCCGGGAGGGCCTGCACCAGGCCACCGAGGGGACGTACGACCTCGTGATCCTCGACATCATGCTGCCCGGCCTCAACGGCTACCGGGTCTGCGCCGCGCTCCGCGCCGCCGGGCACGACGTGCCGATCCTGATGCTCACCGCCAAGGACGGCGAGTACGACGAGGCGGAGGGCCTCGACACGGGCGCCGACGACTACCTCACCAAGCCGTTCTCGTATGTCGTCCTCGTCGCCCGGATCAAGGCGCTGCTGCGCCGCCGTGCTCAGGGCGCCGGGGCCTCGCCCGTGCACGTCCACGGCGACCTCAAGGTCGACACCGCCGCCCGCCGTGTCTTCCTGGACGAGGACGAGGTCGCCCTGACCGCGAAGGAGTTCTCCGTCCTGGAGCAGTTGGTGCTGAGGGTCGGCGAGGTGGTGTCCAAGGCCCAGATCCTGGAGCACGTCTGGGACTTCGCGTACGACGGCGACCCGAACATCGTCGAGGTGTACGTCAGCGCCCTCAGGCGCAAGCTGCGTCCCGGGCTCATCCGCACGGTCCGCGGCGCCGGCTATCGGCTGGAGGCGGAACAGCGATGAGACGCCTGTTCGGTTCCGTACGGTCCCGGGCGACCCTCGCCGCCACGCTCGTCGTCGCCGTGGCGCTGGTCGCGGCCGGCGGCGCCGTCCTGCTGTCCCTGCGCTCCAACCTGATCGGCGAGGCCGGGACCGACGCGGAGCGCTCCGCGCGGGCGGTCGCCTCCAGCCTGGCCCTGGGGAAGCGGTACGACCAGCTGTCCCTGGACGAGGAGGACGAGCCGGTCCAGGTCGTCGACGAGAACCGGAAACTGGTCGCGGCCAGCGAGGACCTGGAGCGGATCAGCGGCACGGACACCGACGCGGTGAAGCCGCGGGCGCGGCCGACCGCCCCCGCCGGCGGCGAGGAGGGCGAGGAGTCCGGCGATTCCGACCAGGATGCGGACGACGACTCCTCCCTTCATCCGGGCGAGATCGACGAGAAGACCACCTACACCAACGGTTCCGCGACGATCGACGGCGAGACCGGCGACTACCGCTTCGCCGCCGTGAAGGTCGAGGTCGAGGGCAAGGGCCTGCTGATCGTGTACGCCGGCGCCCCCCTCTCTGCCGAGAAGAGCGCCGTCAACACCGCGCTGACCGTCATGCTGATCGGCTTCCCGCTGCTGCTCGCCGTCGTCGCGGGAGTGACCTGGCTGGTCACCCGGCGCGCCCTGCGCCCGGTCGAGGGCATCCGCGGCGAGATGGCCGCGATCACCGCCTCCGAGGACCTGGCCCGACGGGTGCCGGTGCCGGACACGCACGACGAGGTGGCCCGCCTCGCCCGCACCACCAACGAGACGCTGGCCGCCCTGGAGACCTCCGTGGAGCGGCAGCGCCGGTTCGTCGCCGACGCCTCGCACGAACTGCGCAGCCCTATCGCGTCCTTGCGCACCCAGCTCGAGGTGGGTGCCGCCCATCCCGAGCTGCTGGACGTCGAGGGGGCGGTCGAGGACACCGTACGACTGCAGCGCCTCGCCGCCGATCTGCTGCTGCTGGCCCGGCTGGACGCGGGGGAGCGGCCGGCCGCCGACGCCCGGTTCGACCTGGCCGCGCTGGCGCGGGAGGAAGCCGAAGGGCGCGCGGGCGTGACCCTGGAAGCGCCGGAGGCCGTGGAGGTGGCGGGCTCCCGGGGGCAGGTGGGGCGGCTGCTCACCAACCTGCTGGACAACGCACGGCGGCACGCCCGCTCGGCCGTCCGGGTGAGTGTGCGGCGCGAGGGGGAGTGGGCCGTGGCCGGGGTCGCCGACGACGGGGACGGGGTGCCCGAGGGCGATCGGGAGCGGATCTTCGAGCGGTTCGTACGGCTGGACGAGGCCCGCAGCCGCGACGACGGCGGCGCCGGGCTCGGACTCGCCATCGCCCGCGACGTCGCCGCACGGCACGGCGGCACGCTCACGGTCCACGACGCGCCGACAGGCGGAGCCCTGTTCGAACTCCGCCTGCCGCTCGCCCGATCAGATCGCTAGGGGCGCCCCCGCTGCCCGCGAAGATGCTCCGCGATGGGCTTCAGGGCCTTGTCGAGTTCCGACAGGGCCTCGGGGGACAGCAGATCGATGAAGTGCCTCCGCACAGACGCCACATGATGGGGCGCGACCTTCTTCATCGTCTCCATGCCGTGCTCGGTGAGGACCGCGTACAGACCTCGGCGGTCCGACTCGCAGTTCTCGCGCCGCACCAGGTCCGCGTTCTCCATGCGCGTGATCTGGTGGGAGAGGCGGCTCTTGGACTGGAGGGTGGCGGATGCGAGGTCGCTCATCCGCATCCGTACGCCCTCCGACTCGGAGAGATTCACCAGGATCTCGTAGTCGTTCATTGTCAGGCCGAACGGCTGCAGGTCCTTTTCGAGCTGGTACGTCAACAGCCTGTTGACCTCCAGGTGGGTGCGCCAGGCGCACTGCTCCGCATCGGTCAGCCAGCGTGTGGCCGTCTCGGTCTCCATAAATGAAGTCTACCTAAAAGGTTGAAAGGCGAACTAGTGAGGGTCGTGGTGACGACGGCGCGCACACGTTCGACGTCACACTCCGCAGACTACCGCTCACAGCCCGAAGCGACGCTGGAGGTCTCCCAGCTGTCCGGGAAGGCGCGGTGCGCCGCCCTGCTGTGAGTGGCCTGTGGGTGCCCCGCCCCCACCGGGCACCCCGGCCTCGTGCGGAACCGCCCCCGTGGCCTGCTCCGCCATGAGGGCCTCGGACGACTGGAGCAGGACCGTGCCCGCTCCCACGAACTCGAACTGATGCTCCTCCCCGGAGGCCCCGCCGAGGCCCGTCATCGCACGTAGACCGCCCATGAGGCCGGTCATGTAGCCGTGGTCGTAGTGGTGGCACGGCGAGGGGCAGTCGGCCCAGCCGACGAGGGCCTGCGGGTCCACCCGGATCGGGGGTTCCATGAACACCACCGGACCGTTGGAGGCGGCCACGAACTTTCCGGTTCCGATGAGTGTCAGAAAACCCGGCACGATCGACTGCTTGAGAGCGAGACTTGGCTGAAATGCAAGCAAGTTGCCCGAGCGAATGGTCAGATTGCCGTCTTCCAGGTCGTACGAGTTCACGTCGAAGGCCCGGTCGGCGAGGAGCATCTTGCCCGAGCCCTCCGCCACGACCCAGTCACTGGCATGCAAAGGCGAATGGAAGGACGTACGCACGAGACGGTCCAGCCGGCCGTGCCCGATGCCGTTGAACTCCATCGAGCCGTAGTAGGCGATCATCTTCCCCTTCTGCAGGAACCACTGGCTCCCCTTGAGCTCCACGCAGAAGGTGTAGCTGTTGACGTTGTCGTCGGACGGCAGCGTCATCGGGTCGAAGACCGTCGGGCCGCCGGGTCCGCCGGGCCCACCGTGGCCGCCTGGAGTTCCGTAGGGAATGGTGCTCACAGCTTCTCCTCCGAGGCCTGGACGTACACCGCACCGCTGCCGCTGAGCTCCAGCTGGAACGCCTCTCCGGAGCCGCGGCCCACCATGTCGCGCCAGCCCAGCGCGGTGGACAGCTTGTTGCGGACGTCGCCGTGGTGGGCGACGTACGCCTGCGGGTCGACATGGACCGGGCGCTGGGGGGTGATGGGGACCTCGATGATCCCGCCGTGCGCCATGACCGCGACCGAGCCGTGTCCCCTCAGGGTGGTGGTGAACAGCCCCTGGCCGGTGACCTGGCCCCGGACCATGCCCATGACGCCGCCCTGGGAGCCCATGAACATCGTCCCCTGCTCCAGCGTGCCCTCGAAGGCGAGCAGCCGGTCCGCCTCCACGAAGAGGGTGTCGCCGGTGAGGTTGATCACCTCGACGTGGTGGCCGCCGTGCCCGAACAGCACGGTGCCGCTGCCCTCGACGGTCATCAGGGGCGCCGCCTCATTGGCGACCCGGCGGCCGATCATCGACATGACCCCGCCCTGGCCGCCCTGCGTGTTGGGGGTGAAGGACACCTCGCCCTTGTAGGCGAGCATCGCCCCGCGCTGGCTGAACAGCCGCTGCCCGGGCGCGACCGTCGCCTCGACCATCTTCGAGTTGAGCTCACGGAAGGCCATGTCACACATCCCCCGCGATCGTGTTCCGCTCGCTGGGCTGGACGTACACCAGGCCGTCGCCCTCGAAGCGGATCTGGAAGGCCTCGCCGCCGCCCTCGCCCATGAACGTGCGGAACGTCACACCGGACTGGAAGGACTGCCGCAGGTTCCCCTGGTGCGCGATGTACGCCCCCGGGTCGACGGTCAGCGGGTACTGCGCGCTGACCCGCAGCACGACCGCCGGCCCGTCCGACATGATCGCCGCCTGCCCGTGCCCCTCGACGGTCGTCGTGAACAGCCCGTTGCCCTGCGAGGCACCGCGCATACCGGTGAACGAGGTGCCGGTCCGCAGTCCGGAGTCGGTCGCGAGCAGGTTGCTCGACTCCACGTACAGCTTGTCCCCCTGGAGACCGACGAGGTTGATCTCCGAGGCCCGGTCCGCGAACCAGCACGTCCCGTGCCCCTTCACCTCCATCAATGTCATCTGCTCGCCGGTGATCCGCCGGGTCACCATCCCCCGGATGCCCTCACCGCCGCCGCTGAGCTTCTTGAAATCCATCTGACCGTCGTACGCGACCATCGAGCCGTTCTTCGCCTTCACGGCGTCACCGGTCATGTCGACGGCAAGCACTTTGCTGCCTTGAAGTCGGAACATCGCCACGCAGTGAAGGTAGCCGCAGGTCGGGCTCCGCGGACAGAGCCCAGGGGTGGAGACGCACCCTGAACGCACCCTTAGGGCAGTCGTTTGCCACAATGGGTGAACGTTTGTGCTCGCATTCACAAACCCGACGTCTCTCCCACCGAAGGTGACCTGTGGACATCAAGACCGCCACCGCCATTCGCCGCCTGCGCCTCGTCTCGGCCCCCGAGGCGGTTTCCTTCCTCCTCCTGCTGGTCTGCTCGGTGCTGAAGCGGACCACGGACTTCAACGCGGTCCCCGTGATGGGGATGATCCACGGTGTCCTCTTCATCCTGTACGTGATCTTCTGGGCCGACGCCTGGAACCGCACGAAGTGGTCCCTGAAGACCGCCGCCCTCTACTTCGTCCTCTCGGTCCTGCCCACCGGCGGCTTCTTCGCCGAGCGCAAGCTCAAGCGCGAGGCCGAGGATGCGGTCATCGCCTCCCGCGCCCGCAAGGAAGGGGCCGTGAGCGCATGATCGTCGCCTTCTCCGTGACGCCGTTGGGCGTCGGCGAGGACGTGGGGGAGTACGTCGCCGACGCCGTCCGGATCGTGCGCGAGTCCGGCCTGCCCAACCGCACCGACGCGATGTTCACGTCCGTCGAGGGTGAGTGGGACGAGGTCATGGACGTCGTCAAGCGTGCCGTGGCCGCCGTAGAGGCCCGTGCGCCGCGCGTGTCGTTGGTCCTCAAGGCGGACATCCGCCCCGGGGTGGAGAACGGTCTCACCTCGAAGGTGGAGACGGTCGAACGGCATCTGGCCCAGCGGGCGGAGCAGTCGCCGCGTCCGTGACGTGGAAGACCGCTGTCCACCGGTCGTCGTGCAGACAGGCGTTCATCGGCTCGACCAGAGCCGTGTGATCGGGGTCGGTGCGCCACCGCTTGACGGATTCGAGGCTCTCCCACTCGCTGGTGAGCAACCAGCGAGTGGGATCGTCGACGGAGCGGCACAGCTGTTCTCCGAGGTGTCCGGGGCAGCGCACGGCGCGTTCGAGGACGCCCTGATAGGACTTCACGAAGTCCGCTTCCCTTCCTTCTCGCACACGCAGCAGCCGAACGACCCGCACATGTGCCGGAGCCTGGGGGCTGTTCACGTCAGGACGGGTCGAGGACGACGGGAAGTTCCGCCAGCCCACGGAAGGCGGGGAACGGTACGGTCAGCCAGCGCGCCTCTTCCGGCGCCCCCGTCAGGGCCATGCGGGGGTACCGCGCGAAGAGCGTGGTGAGGGCGATCTGCATCTCCAGACGTGCCAGCGGCGCGCCGGCGCAGTAGTGGGGGCCGACGCCGAATGCGAGATGGGTTGCCTGGACGTTCGGGCGCTTGACGTCCAGCCGGTTCGGATCGGCGAAGGCGTCCGGGTCACGGTTGGCCGAGGTGATCGAAATCTGGACGAGCGCACCCTTGGGGATGAGCGTGTCGCGGATCACGAGGTCTTCCTTGGCGTAGCGGAATGTCGAGTTCTCCACGGAGGACTCGAACCGGAAGATCTCTTCGACGGCCGCGGCTGTCGCGTCCGCATCCTGGAGTGCCAGTCGCTTCTGCTCCGGTTGGGTGAGCAAATGGTAGACGGCGTTGCCGATTTGGTACGCCGTCGTCTTGTGGCCTGCGAAGAGCAGCACCCACGCCGTGGAGACCAGTTCGTGGTCCGTGAGTGCGCCCTCCTCATCCCTCGCTGTGACGAGTGCGCTGAGCAGGGCTCCGTCCGGCTCCTGCCGCTTCCGTGCGATCAGATCCACCAGATAGTCGCGCAGGTTGCCCTCGGCCAGTTCCAGCGCCTTTCTCGCCTCCGGACCGAAACCGGTCCGGGCGACGGTGGCGGACCATTCCTGGGCTTGCCTGCGTTCGTTTTCCGGGACGCCCAGAAGTTCGCAGATCACATGGAGCGGCAGCGGGAAGCAGAACTCCGGGAGCAGGTCCACGGGTTCCGAGGTCGCGCATCGGTCCAGCAGATCCTCGGTGATCTTCTGGACGCGCGGACGCAGTGATTCCACCCTTTTCGGCGTGAAGGTGTTGCCGACAATCCTCCTGAGCCTGGTGTGCTTCGGAGGATCCGAGAAGAGCATGTTGTCGTCCAGGGCGATCGACGAGTCACCGAAAATGCGGTGGTAGGCGTCGATGGCGCCGTACATGTCCTTGCTCAGGCGGGGGTCGGCCAGGGCGGCGCGAGCGTCGTCATACCGAGTGATGAGATACGTCTCGACCCCGTGGGGCGGTGACAGCGGGCATACGGGTGCCGTCTCCCTGAGCTTGGCGTAGACGGGATGCGGATTGGCCCGGAACTCCCGGCTGCAGGATGAGGCCGCGGCCGCGGCCTCTTCGGATGACAATTCCTCGGATGCGAACGCTCGCGTCATGTCTGGTCCCGGGGGTCGGTGGATTCCAGCGGTCAGTGGCCACGGTTTCCCGTGCGGCACAGTGAGCCAAACGTTGCTGGGCCATATGGGTCGGGTCACCGTATGAACTGTGCATAGGAATGTCCCACTTGGTAAACACTGACTGTCAGGCCGGTCCTCGACTCCCGGACTGGGCACCGCCGGATGGGGTAGGAAATCAGTGAGCGGACGCACAGCGGAATCAGTGGAATCAGTACCAGTTCTCATCGTGGGCGGATCCCTGGTGGGTCTTTCCACCTCCGTCTTCCTGGGACGCCTCGGAATTGAGCACATGCTCTTGGAGCGGCATGCCGGGACATCGACGCACCCGCGCGGCCGCGGGAACAATGTGCGCACCATGGAGATTTTCCGGACCGCCGGACTGGAGCCGAGCATCCGGGAGGCGGCCTCCGCTCTCGCCGGAAACGACGGCGTTCTTCAGGTGGACACCCTCGCCGGCGGTCAGCGCCGCTGGATCATCCGGGACATCTCCGCAGGCATTGACGTGACCCAAGTCAGCTCTTCGGACTGGTGCCTGTGCAGTCAGAACGATCTCGAGCCGGTGCTGCTGAGCCGTGCCCGCGGCCAGGGCGGAGACATTCGCTTCAGTACGGAGATGCTCTCCTTCACGCAGGACCGACAAGGAGTCCGGGCCCAGGTCATGCACCGGGACACCGGTGAGACGTATACCGTGCACGCTGATTTTCTGGTGGCTGCCGACGGTCCCCGAAGCCCTGTTCGCAAACGCCTGGGCATCAGTCAGTCAGGACCCGGAGAGCTCTTCCACAACGTCAGCGTCACATTCCGCAGCAAGAGACTCAAGGACTACATCGGAGAAAAGAAATTCGTCGTCTGCTATGTGACGAACCCGCAGGGCGAAGGGGCGTTGCTGCCGGTGGACAACGAGGAACGATGGGTGATCCATGTTCCTTGGTCTCCGGACCGCGGCGAATCCCTGGAGGATTTCACCGACGACCGCCTCGTGGCTCACATCCGCGCGGCCGCCGGCGTACCGGACATCGATGTGGAGATCACCGGAAAGGCGCCCTGGCACGCTTCGAAGCGTGTCGCGGACAGCTACGGACAGGGCCGGGTCTTCCTGGCCGGTGACTCGGCACACGAGATGCCACCCACCGGTGCGTTCGGTTCCAACACCGGAATCCAGGACGCCCACAACCTCGCCTGGAAGCTGGCCGCGGTGCTCCGCGGCTGGGCCGGCATGCCCTTGCTGGACAGCTACGAGCAGGAACGACGGCCTGCCGCCGTCGCGACCAGCACGCGGGCGGCCGTACAGGCGGTCGAGGAGGAGCACCCGGGATTCAGTCCCACGGCGGGACGCAACGACGACCCGGCGGACCTCATGACCGTCGCGCTCTGCTGCCGGTACGCGTCGAGCGCCGTCATGGGCGCCTCCCCGGAGCGGCCGGTGGTCCCGGAGACCTTCCAGCTCGGCGGCGACCCGGGCAGCCGCGCACCTCATATGTGGGTCATGAGAGAAGGCGTCCGGATCTCCACGCTGGATCTGTACGAGCGTTCCTTCGTGGTCCTCTGCGGGCCGCGCGGCCGTGAATGGCGGAAGGCGGCGGAGAAGGCCTCCGAGACCTTGGGAGTTCCGGTCGAGTCGTATCTCGTGGGAGACGGCCAGGACCACGACCTCGTTCCTGAGCCGGACGCCGACTGGGCGAAGCTCCACGGCACAGCCGAGGACGGCGCCGTCCTCGTACGCCCGGACGGCTACGTCGCCTGGCGAGCCCACGCCGAGATGCCACAAGCCGATCGCGTGCTGACGAATGCGCTGCGGACGGTACTCGGCCGTACTTGAGAACCGGCCGCACCTGAGATGAGGATGCAATGACATCAGCAGCCTTCGACGGCCCCGCCGCGGGCCGAGTGGACGTCCACCACCACTTCACCGCGCCCGCCTGGCTGGACTGGGCAGAAGAACGAGGCGTCATCAGCCGCGAAAAGCTGCCCTGGTGGACGCGCTGGGACCTGAACGCGGCCCTGGAGCTCATGGACAAGGCGGGCATCAGCACGTCCGTCATGACGGTGGCGATGCTCGGACGGCTTCGCGAGCGGACGGAGCGCCAGGAAAGCGCACGGGTCGCCCTGCGGGCGGCGGCCGACGTCGTGGAAAGCCATCCCGCACGCTTCAGGTTCTTCACTCCCGTGTTCCTCGACGATCTGGAACTCTCCCAGTGGAGCCTCGAGTACGGCCTCGACGAACTCGGCGCCGTCGGGGTGAGCACGAGAACGAGCATGGACGGTGTCTACCTCGGCGACGAGACGCACGACCGCCTCCTGAAGGAACTCAACGACCGGTCCGCGGTCGTCAGTACCCACCCCATGGAAGTGCCCGCGGGAAAGGGCGGCGTTCCCGGCAGTACGGGGCTGCCGGGAATGCCGCCCTTCGTGTGCGACTTCCTGGTCGACACCACGCGTGCCGCCATCAACCTCATCAAGAACGGCACCCTGGACCGCTATCCGAACCTCACCTTCATCCTTCCTCACGGCGGAGGCTTCCTGCCGTACATGGCCACCCGGCTCGAACTCTTCGGCGGGCATCTCACTCCCGAGATCGAGCCGGGCCGGGTCCGTGACTATCTGCACCGGTTCTACTTCGACACAGCCGGCCCCATGTCTCCCTCGGCCACGCCCACCCTGCTGGCCACCGTGGACCCCGGCCACATCCTTTTCGGCACGGACTGGCCACCCACCCCCGCGCAGGTCATCGCCGACATCACGACGCCCGCTCTGGACAACGATCCGGTCATCTCGGATCAGCAACTCCAGGGGATCAACCGCGAGAACGCCGTGCGGCTGATGCCCGAACTCGCCCGCTGACGAGAGGGTACGAGAGGGTACGAGAAGGCCGCTGCCCGCGCTTCGTCCGCGCGGACAGCGGCCTCTTCGTTCACCGAGTGGCCGCGTCCCTCTCCCAGTGGTAGAAGCACTCCGCCATGGCGTCCTTCGGGCTGCGCCAGGTCTGCGGGTCGTACGGGCTGACGTACGCGGTGAGCTTCCTGCTGATGTCGAGGAACTCGGGGTGCTCGGACACGCGGGCGATGGCGGGCCCCGGGTCCTGCTCGGCTTCGATGAGGTGCATGTACACGTCGCCGAACTGGAAGAGGGAACGCCGGGTCACCCCGACGAGGTGCGGGAGTTCGCCGCGGTCGGAGGCCGCGAAGACCTCGGCGATGTCCGGAGCCGACTGCGGGGCCATCCGGGCGACGATCAGGGCGTGGTGCATGAGGTCTCCTTCCGCGACGGTGTCGCTCAGGCGGGCTTGGTGGGCACGGTCCGCCGCTCGCCGGCGGCCTGCTCGACGCGGTCGCGGATGAGGGCCATCTGGATGGGCGAGTTGCGGTTGATGATGTCCGTCATCCCGGCGTCGTCGACCGGGGCGTCGGGCTTCATGGCGAAGTCCTGTGTCCAGCGCATCCGAGTGCCGTCCGGGGTCTCCTCGTACTCCCACTCGATGTTCATGTACTCGAACGGGCCGGGCTCGACCCGGCGTGCGCGGACGGTGAGCTTGTCGCGGTCGGTGACCCGCTCCGACACCCAGCTCCACACCTTGCCGTTCTCGTCGGGGTGCATGGTCAGGCGGAAGGTGACCGTGTCGCCGTCGCGGGACAGCACGTCGACGGACGCGTACTCGCTGAACAACTGCGGCCATCTCTCCAGGTCGTTCGTCATGTCCCAGACGAGGTCGACGGGAGCGGCGATGGTGATCTCGTTCTCCGTGTGGCCGGCCATGTCAGGCTCCCGTCGCGAGCGCGCCGTTGACGAGGTCGAGGAAGGCGCGGGGGCTCTTGCACCGCTCCGCGTCGGTGGGGAGCGCCCGGCCGTGCCGGTTCTCCAGCTCGCCGACGATGCCGAGGAGACCGAGCGAGTCCAGCCCGAACTCGGCGAAGGGGGTGTCCACCCGGCGCTCGAGGTCGTGCGGGTCGACGGTGACACCGGCGGCCTTCTTCATCAGCGTGGCCAGTTCTTCGACGGTCACTTGGGTCACTTCTGTGGTCATGCGCGTTCTCCTTGTCGTACCAGTTGCGGAGCGTTCTGAGCGGCCGTGGTGCGGAGCGCTCAGGCGGTGGATCCCGGGCCGCGGCGCAGGACCAGCGCCGCGTTGGAGCCCATGAGCCCCCGGCTGAGGATCAGGGCCGTGCGGAGCTCGGCCGGGCGTGCCGTGGAGGTCACCAGGTCGATCTCGTGGCAGATGTCGAAGACGTTCGGCGTCGGCGGTATCTGCCCGTGCTCCATGGCCATCACCGCGGCCGCGATGTCCAGCAGGGGTGCCCCGCAGTACGACCGTCCGACGCCGGTCTTGGGCGCCGTGACGGGCACGCGGGTGCCGTGCGGGCCGAGGGCGTCGGCGAGGGCGAGGGCCTCGGCACGGTCCGCCTCCGGTATGCCCAGCGCGTCGGCGAAGACGACGTCTATCTCCTCCGGTGCGCAGCCGGCCTCGTCGAGGGCACCACGGATCGCCTGGGCGAGCCCCTCCCGCGACCGGTCCCAGCGCGAGGCGCCCGTGAACGTGGCGGCATGTCCCGCCACGGTCGCGCGGACCACCGCGTCACGGCGGTGTGCCCGGTCCGCGTCCTCGACGACCAGCACGGCCCCGCCCTCGGCGGGCACGAAGCCGCAGGCCGCCGAGGTGAAGGGACGGTAGGCGCGTGCCGGGTCGTCGACGGTGCTGAGTTCAGGATATCCGAGCTGGCAGACCATCGAGTACGGGGCGAGCGGCGCCTCGGCCGCCCCGACCACGACCACGTCGGTTCCCCGCCGCACGGTCCGGGCGGCGTGCGCGACGGCGTCCAGGCCGCCGGCCTCGTCGCTGGCCACCACCCCGCAGGGGCCCTTGAAGCCGCTGCGGATGGATATCTGGCCCGTGCTGGCCGCGTAGAACCAGGCGATGGACTGGTAGGGGCCGACGAACCGGGAGCCCTGGCCCCACAGCTTCTGCAGCTCCCGCTGGCCGAACTCGCCGCCCCCGGACCCGGCGGCGGTGACCACCCCGACGGAGTACGGCGAGTCGGCGGCGATGCCGCTGAGCCCGGCGTCCTCCAGGGCGGCGCAGGCGGCGGCCATCGCGAAGTGGGTGAACCGGTCGGTCTGGACGAGGAACGTCTCCTCGATGAGCGCCGAGGGATCGAACTCCCGGACCTCGCCGGCGACGCGGAGCGGAAGGTGCTCGCATCCCTCCCGGGTGATCCGGTCCAGTACGGTCAGGCCCTCCTTGACGGACTTCCAGTAGGTGTCAGTGCTGAGTCCGTTGGGCGCGACCACACCGATTCCCGTGACGGCGGTGCGCTGGTTCGGTCGACCACTCATCGTTTCCTCCCGCCCGGCCCCGTCAGCAGTACCGCGGACTGGAACCCGCCGAAGCCGCTGCCGACGGAAAGCACGTTGTCGAGCCTGCGAGGGCGTGCCGTACGCGGTACGTAGTCCAGATCGCACTCGGGGTCCGGGGTCTCGTAGTTCGCCGTGGGTGGCACCACCTGGTGGGCCAGGGCCAGGACGCAGGCGACGACCTCGATCGCGCCGATCGCTCCCAGCGAGTGGCCCACCATGGACTTGATCGAGCTCATGGGGGTGTCATAGGCGTGGGCGCCCAGGGACCGCTTGACCGCGGCGGTCTCATGACGGTCGTTCTGGCGGGTGCCCGAGCCGTGCGCGTTGACGTAGTCGATGTCCGATGGGTCCACGCGCGCGTGGTCGAGCGCGGTGTCGATGGCCCGGGCCATCTCCAGGCCCTCACTGGTCAGTCCGGTCATGTGGTAGGCGTTGCCGAACGTGGCGTAGCCGCTGAGCTCGCAGTAGATGTGCGCGCCGCGGGCACGGGCGTGCCCGAGTTCCTCCAGGACGAGCACCGCGGCGCCCTCGCCCATGACGAATCCGTCGCGCTGGGCGTCGAAGGGCCGGGAGGCGTGCGCCGGGTCGTCGTTGTTCGGTGACGTCGCCTTGATGGCGTCGAAGCAGGCCATGGTGATGGGGGAGATGGGGGAGTCCGACGCGCCGGCTATGCAGATGTCGGCGCGGCCCTCCTCGATGGTGTGGAAGGCGTAGCCCACCGCGTCGAGCCCGGAGGTGCAGCCGGTGGAGACGGTCTGCACCGGCCCCTGCGCGCCGAACTGCTCCGCGACGACGGAGGCCAGCGTGCTGGGCGAGAATGCCAGGTGCAGCTGCGGCTCGGCGGCGCGATGGTCGACGTCCCAGCGCTTTCCTCGCTCACTGACCAGGACGTAGTCGTGCTCCAGGCGGGTCGTGCCGCCCACCGCGCTGCCGAGGGAGACGGCCACGCGCCAGGGGTCTTCCTTGTCGAAGGCCACACCGCTGTCGGCCACCGCCTCCGCCGCCGCGACCACGGCGAACTGGATGTACCGGTCGGCGCGTTCGACCAGCTCGGGTTCGAGTCCGTGCGCGAGCGGATCGAAGTCGCACTCGGCCGCTATACGGGAGCGCAGCCCCTCGGGATCGAACAGGGTGATGCCGCGTGTAGCGGTACGGCCGTTGGAGAGGAGGTCCCAGAACGCCGGCGCCCCGATCCCTCCGGGGGCGACGACGCCGATACCGGTGACCGCCACCCGCCGGGTCACGATGGGGCCCCATGCCGTTCGGGCCGCGCGGCCGCCTCCTGGACGAGCGGGTACGGCTTGAGGTCCTCGTTCTCCGCCACGGCCTCCGTGTCGACGTGGCCCAGGCGCGGCTCCGGCGCGAGCGGGCCCAGATGGAAGACCATCCGGGCTTCCTCGTCCCCGACGTTGCGGAAGCGGTGCCGCATGTTGATGGGGATCATGAGGCCCTGGTCGGGGCGGAGGGGAAACGTTTCGTCGTCCAGGTCGACCTCCAGGTTCCCCCGGACGACGAAGATGAACTCCTCGGAATACGGGTGGTAGTGCTCGCTGATGCGTTCGCCGGGCTGCATGATCGCCAGGCCCATGAACCCGCTCGTGGAACCCACCGTGACGGGGGTGAGCATGGTGCGCAGGTCGCCGCCGCGCTTGCGGTTGGGCTCGGTCTCGCTCAGGTCCACGATGCGCGGGCGCGTCTTGTACATGGTCCGTCTCCTGGTTGGGCGGTGGGGTGTTGTCCGGGCGCTGTCGTGTGGGCGCTGTGTGTCCGGCTCTGTCTTGGGTCTGGGTGCGCTGTCTGTCCGTGTGGTGTCTGTCCGCTGTCCGTCCTGTGCTGTCAGGACCGCGGAGCCGTGCGGTCGGTGATCAGCGTCATGTCGGCGTGCGCCAGGAGGCGGGTCGCGTCCCGTTCGCTCGTCAGTGGTCCTTCCACGCCGAGTGCGGCACCGTCGAGCAGGCGGGCCAGTACGGCGGCCTTGCGCGGGCCGTGGACGCCGAGGGCTCTGACCGGATCGGCCTCGGGGTCGCCCGTCACGTCGATGAGCCGTACGACGAGGTCGTCCCGGTGGAAGACGGTGCTGCGGTGAACGGGGCTCGCGGGGTCGTCCGCGGCGGTCTCGTCCTGCTGGGCGAGCAGCCGGGCCAGCACCATTCCGCAGCCCGCGCGGGCCGGGTAGTACAGCGCGTGCCGCCGCAGCTCGGACGGTTCCGGTCCGCCGCCGGGCACACCACGGGTCACATGGTGTACGGCGGGCATGGCCGCGCGGGTGAAGAAGGCCCGTGCGGACTCGGGGTCGGTCAGGTCCCTGCTCAGTTCCAGGTGCGGGTTGAGGGCTTCCTCGACGGCACGCACCTCCGGCTGGCGCGAGACGTGGCGCAGCGCGGTCATCAGGTCGCCCCGCACCTCGACGGTGCGTACGACTCGGTTGCCGTGCATGAACAGCGTGGTGCGGCTCAGCCGCGTGGAGTCGTCGACGCGGGACTGCGGCGGTGCGTAGTCGGCGAGGATCTCCGCGACCTTCGACTCGGAGCCGGGCTTGACGGTGAACGTCAGGGCGTGGCGCGTCAGTCCGTCGCCCGTCCGCGCGGAGCCCTGGAATGCGTTGGTGGGCCCGGTGGTGGGCCCGGTGGTGGGTGCGACGGCGGCGTGGCCTGTCTCGCGGAGGACGCTGAACCGCATCGACCGGAGGTCGCGGACGCAGCTCTGCATCGGCCTGACCGTCTCGATGTGATCTTCGCTGCTCACCCAGGCGAGGTACGACGGGGCGCTTTCCCACTCGCTCGTGATGAGCCACTGGGACGGGTTCTCCGCGGACTGGCACAGCTGGTCGGTGAGGTGACCGGGAACCGAGGCGACGTGGTTGCGCATGTGCTCGTACGCGTCGAGGAACTGTTGCTGGGCGCCTTCCTGGAGATCGACGAGCAGGATGACTCGCAGCCTGGAGCCGTCGAAGGCCGACTGGGATATACGTTTCGAAGTGGTCATCCGGCAGGCCCTTCCTTCGCGAGAGGCAAGCGGCGGCCTCCGTGTTCCGCGGTACGAACCACGGTCGGCCCTGAGCCTTCATCGTGGGTCGGCGGGGCAGGGGCCGCGAGCCGCGCGGGCCAATGGGGGGAACGGGTGCGGGGGCCTCCGGCGGTTGGGCCGGGGATGCCTGCGGCGGCCTGTGCGGGTGGGGTGGGGGTGCGGGTAGCGCCTTGTGTGGGGTGGTGGGTCGGGGCCGCGTCGGGGGGTGTCCGTCCTCGGAACGGCGCGGAATCGGTCACCTACCAGGGTGCCCGTGTTGACGCGCCAACCGCTGCGGGCGGACACCCCCCGACACGTCCCCTTGCCGCCGTACGCGGCTGTCCCACCGCT
>NZ_JBEOVF010000045.1:0-84241 GCF_040295365.1 Streptomyces sp. NPDC002838
CACATCCTGCACTGGTCGACCTGGCGTCGACGGCGACAACGCCAGGCCCGCACCAGCCACTACAAACGACGCGGACACAGCCCCTGACCTGCCCATCAGTCACGGCAAGCACCGTTGCAGTACTAGGACCTGTCGTTTGGATCACGCCGCAGACGCGGGGTCTGGCACGCCCATCTGCGGCGTTGTCGTCACTCCCCGACGCCCCGCGTCGACTCCCCTCCTTCGCCTTGCAGCTGCACGCACCAGACCCCCGCTCACCGGCGCTGACGGGATGCCGTCGATTCTCTGCGACCTGATCCAAACGACAGGCCCTGGGCCCCAGACGCGGCGTGATCGAGCCGCCATCGGGTGAGATCGCCGTCGCGGGGATGTCACGTCCGGGCCCGCCCGGTCCGTCGCACGAGTATGGCGACCATGCACACGAACCAGAGTGTTCTCCTCGCCGGCGCGAGCGGCGTCCTCGGCCGGCACGTCGCCCGCGCCCTGACCGACGCGGGCCACAAGGTCACCGGGCTCGGCCGGGGCGAGGGCAACGGCATCCGGGCCGACCTCATGGACCGCGACGCGCTGCTGCGTGCCGTCGACGGGCACCGCTTCGACACGGTGATCCACGCCGCGACCGCCCTGCGCAAGCCACCCATGCGCCACCGCGGCATGCACGCCACCAACGCCCTGCGTATCGACGGCACCGCTCACCTCGTCGAGGCCGCCCGGGCCGTCGGCGCCGGCCGCTTCGTGGCCGAGTCGATGGTCTTCGGATACGGCTACGGGGACCACGGCCCCCGCCCGGTCACCGAGGACGACCCCTTCGGCCCACCCGGCACCTCACCGGAGCTGGAAGGGCACATCGCGGCCATGCGCACCAAGGAACGACTCACCTTGGGCACAGAGGGGCTGGACGGCGTCGCGCTGCGCTTCGGCCTGTTCTACGGACCCGGCGGCACCGACGCCCTGCTGACCCTGCTGCGCAAGCGGCAGCTGCCCGTTCCCGACGACCGGGGCCGGGTCCTGCCGTGGGTGGAGCTCACCGACGCGGCGCGCGCGGTGGTCGCCGCCGTCGAACGCGGTCGCCCCGGCCAGGCGTACAACGTCGCGGACCGCATCCCGCTCGGCTTCCGGGCGCATGTCCTGTGCGTGGCCGAGGAGTTCGGGCTGCCGAAGCCGATGACGGCACCTCGATGGCTGATGAGGCCGATGTCGTACGCGCACACGGTGATGTCGACGACGCTGCGGGTCTCCACGGCGAAGGCGGAGCGGGAACTGGGCTGGACGCCGGTGTACCCGTCCAGCCGGGAAGGCCTCGCGGCCATGCGCGCAGCCGTCCGCTGACCGCCCAGGCCTACAGCCCCGCGAACTCGGGGTGCCGTGCGCGGGCCCGGAGGATCGACGCCGCCTTCATCCAGCGGGCGAGGGGGAGCCGTGCTCGGCCTGCGCGAGAAGCGACCGCCGCCCTTCCGCGCGTGCCGCGGCCACGGCGGCTTCCGGCAGCCGCGTGCCGACGCCCCGCCGCCGTTCCGTGGCGTGCACGGCGAACTCCGGCTCGGCGAGGTGCTCCTGCCCCTCCCTCGTGAACAGCCGGAGGAAGGCGGATCCGAGGGGGGCCCCGTCGGCTCCCGAGGCCGGCCAGGCCGGGCGACCACTGGAGGCACCGGCCTCGGGCTCGGCGAGCGGGGTGATGCGCAGGGACGACGGGACTCCGGCACGGTCGGGTCGGAGGACGAACCGCCGAACCTGGCGGCCGTGTCGTGCCGCCCGCAAAGGGTTTGCGCGCTTGGTGAGTCCGCGCATGCCGAGGTCCGCGCGTGCCGAGGTCCGCGCGTGCCGAGGTCCGCGCGTGCCGAGGTCCGCGCGTGCCGAGGTCCGCGCATGCCGAGGTCCGCGCGCGCCGCCGTCCGCCTGCCGGTGCCGCGCGCGTCACTTGGTCTGCGCCGCCGTCCGCGTGCCGCCGTCGTACGTCGTCAGCGGCGTGCCCGCGACCGGTCCAGCGCGGCCACGCCGAGCGCGGCGAGGCCGATCTGAATGAGCCACTCGACCCAGTCGACTCCGTCGGTGTCGGCCACGTCGAACGCGCCGGCGATCGCCGAACCGATCAGCGCGGCGACGATGCCGACGAGGATCGTCCACAGGACCCCGATGCGCTGGCGCCCAGGGACCACCAGCCGGCCCAGGACACCGATGACGATGCCGATCACGATGGCACTGATGATGCCGTCGATCTCCATCTCCGCCCCTTTTCGTCAAGACCCCCGTGTGCAGTTCGGGTTCCCCCTGGAGGCGGGGACAGTCCGGCTCCGGTCAACTACTGGCCAAAGCGGACCCGGCGCCCATGCCCCGTCCGTCATCCCCGACCCACCCGGTGGCGGAGACCACTTCACTCGCGATGTCGATCACGGTGCGCCCGTCGGTCACCACGCGCAGGGTGTCCGCGGGCGCCCGCTCCTCCAGCATCCGGGCCTTGCGGACACTGCCTCTGATCTCCTGCTCCAACTCGGAGCCGAGCTCCGGCCCGGACAGCCGCTGCTCGGCCGTCTCGTCGGAGGCGGTCAGCAGCACCCGCACCATCCGCACGCCGTCGCCCATCGCTCGCCGGAACATGTCCGCCGCCTCATCGAGCACGCTGACGGTGTTCGTGTACACGAGACGCCGGTAGCCCAGTTCGGCGTAGTTCCCCCAGACCGCGGTCAGGTTCCGCTCGGCGACGGCCGCCCGGTGCGGGTCGCCCTCCGGCGCCGGATGCACCTGCGCCAGGAAGTCCCCGTCGATCACGGCATGCGCGACCCCGGCCGCCCGCAGCCGTGCCGACACCTCCCACCCCACCGTCGTCTTGCCGACCCCGGCGCGTCCGCCGATGAGCAGTACCTCCGCGTGATCCATACGGGCAGCGTGCCGGCCCAAGACCTTGCCGGGCCATGGAGTTTCACCCGCGCAGGCTCCAGGTCCGCAGGATCGTCTCCCGGCCCCTCGACCGGCGCCGGACCGGGGCGTCGTCCGCGAGCTCGAACCCGCAGGAACGGGCCACCGCCTCGCTCGCCGCGTTCCCGGCGTCGATGCACAACACCACGCGGCGCGGCCTCAGCTGCTCGGTCGCGTGCGCGGCGACCAGGCGCACGGCACGCCCGGCCAGCCCCTGCCCCCGGTGAACGGCCCCGACGCCGTAGGCCAACTCCAGGTCCCGTGCGTCCGACTCGCCGCGGAACAGCAGTACCTCGCCATGCGGCCGGACCCCGTCCGTCGTGATGGCCAGTTGCAGTTTGCGCCCCTGGGCCTGGCCCTCCCGGGCGCCGGCGAGGTAGGTGCGGGCGGCGACGAGGTCGAAGGGTGAGGCCACCGGGGTCCAGCGGGCCATCTCGGGATCGTCGTACAGGGCGACGAGATCGGCGAGGTCCTCGTCCGACCAGGCGCGCAGGCGGATCCCGTACCCTTCGAGCCGCAGCGCCGGGGGAAGGGCGAAACTCCCGTTGTCGTTCATGAGTTGATCCTGCCCCGGGTGCGTGATCGGGCCAACCGGGATGCGGCGGGTGTGACGAGGAGGCGGTCAGGTGGAGGAGTCGGTGCTCGGCGGCGGCGCGGTGAACGAGGTCGTACGGGTCGGTGCGACCGTGCGGCGAACGCCCTCGCCGAGGACACGGTACGTACGGGACGTGCTCGCGCTGTTCGAGCGGCGGGGGTGGGCCGGGGCGCCCCGGTTCCTGGGGACGGACGAGCGGGGCCGGGAGATCTTCGACTACGTCGAGGGGCGGGCGGCGCTCACGCCGCGGGAGCGGGCCGCCGCCCGCACCGACGCATGCCTCGCGCGGGTGGCCCGGCTCGTCCGTGCGTTCCACGACCTGACGCACGGCACGCCGCTCGCCGGCGACCAGGACGTCGTGTGCCACAACGACCTGGCCCCGAAGAACACCGTGTACACCGTGACGGGCGGCGAGTGGCGGCCGGTCGCCTTCATCGACTGGGACATCGCCGCTCCGGGGGAGCGCGTCCAGGACGTCGCCCATGTGTGCTGGCAGTACCTGGACCTGGGACCCAGGGTGACCGACCTGCCGGAGGCGGCCCGCCGGATCCGGCTCGTCTGCGACGCCTACGGCCTCGACGGGCGCGGCCGCCTCCTCGACACGATCCTGTGGTGGCAGGACCGCTGTCGGCGCGGGATCCAGGCGGGTGCCGAGCGCGGCGAACCGGCCATGGTCGGTCTGCGCGAGAGCGGGGCCGTGGACGAGGTGCGGTCCGCGTGGGAATGGGTGAACGCTCACCGCCGGGAACTGTCGGCCCGCCTGTAATGACCTTGCGGGACCGCCATTGACAGGCAGGTAATTGCCTGCATAACGTCGAGTGTGCGATCTGGAGACGACCCCGCGATGGACAAGGCCTTCAAGGCGCTGGCCGACGAGACGCGCAGGCGACTGCTCGACCGGTTGCACGAGCGGGCCGGCCAGACGCTGGGGGAACTGTGCGAGCACATCGACATGACACGCCAGTCGGTGACCCAGCACCTGTCCGTCCTGGAGGCCGCCAACCTGGTCAGCACGGTGCGGCGAGGACGCGAGAAGCTCCACTACCTCAACCCCGTCCCGCTCCACGAGATCCAGGAGCGGTGGATCGAGAAGTTCGAGCGCCCGCGACTGAGCGCGCTCGGGGCCGTGAAGCGACGAGCCGAGGAAGCCATGACCGACAAGCCGACATTCGTGTACGTCATCTACATCGAGAGCACACCCGAAAAGGTCTGGGACGCGCTCACCGACGCCGACCTGACCGCCGCCTACTGGGGCCACAGCAACGTCTCGGACTGGCAGCCCGGCTCACGCTGGGAGCACGTACGGACGGACGGTTCCGGAATCGCCGACGTGGTCGGCGCCGTGGTGGAGAGCGAGCGCCCGAACCGCCTCGTCACCACCTGGGCCGCGCCCGAGGAGGAGGGGCGGCAGGACCGGTACTCCCGGGTGACCTTCGACATCCGGCCGCACGACGACATCGTCCGGCTCACCGTCACCCATGAGGACCTCAACGACGAGGGTGAGCGCGCCGACGCGGCCTCCGGCTGGCCGGCCGTGCTGTCCAACCTCAAGTCGCTCCTGGAGACCGGCAGGCCGCTGCCGCAGGAGCCGTGGGCGGTGCCGGCCGGCTGAGTGGACGGAAGCGGACGGCACACGCGGCATGCGTCGGGCCGGTCCACGCCCCCGCGGACCCGCCCGACGTGTCCTGTCCTCCTCCGGGTGTTACGTCCTGGCGCTCCTCGCCGCCGTACCGATGCACATCAGCCCCAGGATCACGGCCAGGGCGCCGATGACGACGTTGTTCCAGATGACCCCGGCATCCGGGCTCTCGCCGACGATCCACGGCGAGATGATCATCCACGCGCCGATGGCGCACATGGCCCAGCTCAGGCCGTACATGCGCTCCGGGGCACGGGTGAACCCGAGGGCCAGCAGACCGATCGCGATGCCCACGATCAGGTTGTGGGTCACGAGCGGGGGCTGGCTCGTCGTGAAGTGGAGTATCCAGGGGGATACGGCGCAGTACAGACCGAGCAGGAACACCGGTCCGTCCACGAGCGCCACATCGCGACCGCCGAGCACACGGGCGTAGCGTGCCCGCATTTCTGAGGCATCAGGGTGGCTGGTGATGTCACCTCTGGTGGGCGAGACGTTGGCCATGATTCGTCTCCTTTGACTTACAGGCCTGACCGCGTCTGGTGCGGTATGCGGTAAGCGCCGCGTAAGTTCATTCTGCGCTTATTTTTTCCTTATGTGTAGAGGTCGTAGTGATGGCGGACAGTTTTGAGCTGGCATGACATGTCCGCGCGGATCGAGGGCAAGCGGGTTGTTACCAGAGCTTGGTGACGCGGGTCGGTGGTGGAACGTGGAGGTGCCGCTATGGGCGCGAAGGTGTTGGAGCGGTTTCCTGCGGGGGCTCCGCGCGGATCGTGGCCGGCGGAGGAGTACGCTGCGGCGCGCCGCGCCGAGGGTGAGCCCGCGACGGTCGTGATGGACCTGAAGTCGGACGCGTTCCTCGTGGTGGTCCCGGCCCGCGACGAGGACTGACCGGGGGCATGCGGGGCGGCCCGCACCTGGTCGCAACGGCCGGTCCCGTCCGGAGGCGGTGGCCGGGGTGCCGTGGCCGCCCCTTAAGGCATGTTGTTCGCCAGCGCGTTGAGATGTGCTCGGCGTGACTCTGCTGTCTGGCCTTGGACCAGCAGGAACAGGCCCTCTCGCGCCAGACGTTGGGCCTTGCTGGTCAAGGTCATCGAGCGGCCGCCTCCGGCCACCACGGCCGCAGTGGTGGCCGTCCGCATGACCTCGTACGCCTGTGTCCTGAGGGCCAGCCGTTCCGCCAGGTGCTCGTTCGGCACCGGATGATCGGCCAGGGCGTAGGCCCGGCGCCGGACCTCGTCGAGGCGGGTGCGCAGCGACCCGGCGACGTCCTCGTCCAGCAGGCCCAGTGCCGCCTCGGCGATCCCGAAGACGGCCGGCGAGGCGTTCACGGTCTTCGTGCGGTCGGCCACGCTCCACCTCTCGTACGGCGCCCGTAGGACCACCGCCCCGTCCGCCAGCCACAGGCCCTCCAGCTCCAGGGACACCGTACGGGTGGCGGTGAGCGCCGCGAGCCGCATCGGCGCCGACGGGCGCAGGCCCGGTTGCTCGCGCGCCTCGGTGAACGCGAACACCAGCTCGCCGCTGTCCGTCACACCCGCGAGCAGCATCACGTCGTTCAAACCCCAGCCGGTGTACCAGGGCACGGTGCCGTCGAGCCGCCAGCCGCCGCGCTCGGGTGTGGCCCGTACGGGGCGCCGGGGGAAGGCGCGGACATGGGCGTACGCGATCCCGGCCAGCAGCTCGCCCGTCGCCAGCGGACGCAACAGCCGCTCCCGCACGGGGAGGTCGGACTGCGCCAGCAACTGCACCGGCGTGTGGTGCTGCGTCTGCACGAACCACGTCGAGCAGCACGCCCCGGACAGGATCTCCGCCGTCTCCCGCGCCACCGCGCCGGGGGCGGCCGCACCGCCGTACTCCTTCGGCGCGCTCACCCCGAGCAGCCCCGACCGCTTGACCGCCGCGACATGGCTCGCGGGCACGCCCTCTTGGTCGACACGCTCCGCCTGAGGAGCCAGTACGCCGGAGGCCAGCTGTCGGACATGGGTGACGAGAGGGTGGGTCACGGTGGTCATGAACAAGATTCTCCCGGTCTCGTCGTGCGCGCTGTCGATCCGGGGGCCCGCCGTTCGTGTAGGAGGAGAGAGAACGCCACGACGCCCAGGAGGCCGTCATGAAGTACTACCTGCTCAACGTGATGCAGCCGGTGGGGGAGCCGCCCGCCCCGGAGTTCCTGGCCGAGATCGAGAAGAACCTCGACGCCCTCAACCGCGAGCTGCGGGAAGCGGGCGCCTGGGTCTTCGCCGGAGGACTGCACGGCCCGGAGTCCTCCACCGTGCTCCGCCCGCGCGACGGCGACGTCCTCGTCACCGACGGCCCGTACGCCGAGGGCAAGGAGATGCTCGGCGGCATCAGCCTCATCAAGGCGCCCGACCTGGACGCCGCCCTCGAGTGGGGCCGCAAGCTGGCGCTGGCGACCACACTGCCGATCGAGGTGCGGCCGTTCATGGGCGAAGCCGAGGACTGATGGCCACGGACGTCGAGGCCGTCTTCCGTGCGGAGTACGGCCGCGCGGTCGCCGTCCTGGTCCGCTTCCTCGGCGACATCGACCTCGCCGAGGAAGCGGTCCAGGACGCCTTCACCCTGGCCGTCCAGCGCTGGCCGGAGACCGGCGTACCGCCGAGCCCGGCAGGCTGGATCATCACCACCGCCCGCAACCGTGCGATCGACCGGCTGCGCCGGGAGGCCAAGCGGGACGAACGGCACACCCACGCTGCCCTGCTGCACGCCCCCGACGCACCGCCCGAGGAGGGCCCCGTGCGCGACGACCGGCTCCGCCTCATTTTCACCTGCTGCCACCCCGCGCTCGCCACTCCGGCGCAGGTCGCCCTCACCCTGCGTCTCCTGGGCGGGCTCACCACGGCCCAGATCGCCCGCGCCTTCCTCGTGCCCGAGCCGACCATGGCCCAGCGACTCGTACGGGCCAAGACCAAGATCCGCGACGCGCGCATCCCGTACCGCGTGCCCCGTGACGCCGACCTGCCGGACCGGCTCAAGGGGGTCCTGGCCGTCGTCTACCTGATCTTCAACCAGGGGTACGAGGGCCCGCCCGAGCTGTGCGCGGAGGCCGTGCGTCTCGGCCGCCTCCTGGCCGAGCTGATGCCGGACGAACCCGAGGGCACCGGCCTGCTCGGGCTGATGCTGCTGGTCGAGTCGCGCAGGTCCGCCCGGCAGGACGAGCACGGCGAGCTGGTGCCGCTGCCCGAGCAGGACCGCGACCGCTGGGACCGGAACCTGATCGCCGAGGGACAGACACTCGTCCGTCGCTGCCTGCGCCGGAACCAGCCGGGGCCGTACCAGATCCAGGCCGCCATCCAGGCCGTCCACAGCGACGCGCCGACCGCCGGCGCCACCGACTGGGGGCAGATCGTGCAGCTGTACGACCAGCTCATGGCTCTCGCACCCAGCCCCGTCGTGGCCCTGAACAGGGCGGTCGCCGTGGCCGAGACCGAGGGCCCGCGACAGGCCCTCGACCTGGTGGACGACCTGGACCTCGACGGCTACCACGTCTTCCACGCGGTCCGCGCCGACCTCCTGCGCCGCCTCGGCCGCGACACGGAGGCCGTACGGGCGTACGAGGCCGCCCTCGCGCTGACGGAGAACCCGGCGGAGCGCGCCTTCCTCGAACGCCGCCGACGGGAACTCGACCCGACGTGACCGCTTGCCCTCACACGCTGAGCGCCTCCCGCACCGCCACCTCGGCCTCCTTGCCGCCCTCCCCGGACGATGTGACCCGCCCGGCCTCCAGGACGTAGTACCGCTGCGCCGCCCGCATCGCGAAGCCCACATGCTGTTCGACCAGCAGCACCGAGAGCCCGCCGCGGGCGGCCAGGGCGAGGATCGTCTCCTCGATCTCGGCCACGACCGACGGCTGGATGCCCTCCGTGGGCTCGTCGAGCAGCAGCAGCCGAGGCTCCGTCACCAAGGCGCGGGCGATGGCGAGTTGCTGCCGCTGACCGCCGGAGAGCAGTCCGGCGCGGCGGTTCGACAGCGCCCGCAGCGCCGGGAACAGGTCCAGTGCCTCGGCGATCGCCTCCCTGCCGCGTCTGCGGCCGTCGGCGACCAGCTGGAGGTTCTCGGCGGTCGTCAGGTGCGGGAACGACTGCTGGCCCTGCGGCACGTACGCCATCCCGCGCGCCACCCGCTCGTGCGGCTTGCGGCGGGTGATGTCCTCGCCGTCCAGGCGGACCGTGCCGCTGGTGGGGGAGAGCAGGCCGACGGCCGCGCGCAGCAGGGTGCTCTTGCCGGCGCCGTTGTGCCCGAGCACGGCGGCCACGCCGTCCTGCGGCACCTCGACGGTCACCCCGTGCAGGACGGTGCTGCGCTGGTAGCCGACGCGGACGTCGTCGATCTGGAGCATCACGCCTCCTGTACGGCCACGTCGGTGGTGGTCTCGGTGGCCGCGTGCCCGAGGTACACCTCCTGCACCTTCGGATCCGCCTGTACCTGGGCCACCGTGCCCTCGCTGAGCACCTTGCCCGCGTGCAGCACGCTGACGCTGCGCGCGAAGGACCGCATGAAGTCCATGTCGTGCTCGATGACGACCACGGTCCGCTCCACGCTGATCCGCTCCAGCAGCTCGCCCGTCGCCTGACGCTCGTCATGGCTCATTCCGGCCACCGGCTCGTCGAGCAGCAGCAGCTGTACGTCCTGCACGAGCAGCATGCCGATCTCCAGCCACTGCTTCCGGCCGTGCGCGAGCGTCCCGGCGGGGGAGTCGGCGAGCTCGGTGAGCCCGACCGTCTCCAGCGCCTTGGCGACCGGCTCGGGCACGCCCTTGCGGCGGCGCAGCATGGTCCACATGCCGCGGCCGGCACCTGCCGCGATGTCCAGGTTCTGAAGGACCGTCAACTCCTCGAAGACGGTGGCCGTCTGGAACGTCCGGCCGATCCCGGACCGGGCGATCCGGTGCACGCTCCGCCCGAGCAGCTCCGCGCCGCCGAAGCGCACCGAGCCCTCCGCCCTCACCAGACCGGTGACCGCGTCGACCAGGGTGGTCTTGCCCGCGCCGTTCGGCCCGATGAGGAAGCGCAGATCGCCCGGGCGGACGTCGAGGTCCACGCCGTCGACGGCGGTGAACCCGTCGAAGGAGACCCGTAGCTGACGTATCTCGAGTCCCGCGAGCTCGCTCATGCCGCTTCTCCCACCGGTACGACGGCCGCCGTCTTCTTCCGCCCGCTCCTGCGCCGCCGTACGAACACCGCCAGTGAGGCGAGACCGCCCGGCAGGAACGCCAGGGCGACGATGAACAGCAGCCCCTGGAAGTACGTCCAGGCCGCCGGGAACTCCTCCGACAGCGCCGTCTTCGCCCAGGCGACCGCCACCGCGCCGAGCACCGCGCCGGCCAGGCTGGCCCGGCCGCCCACCGCGGCACCGATGACGAACTCGATGGACGGCACGATGCCGATCAGCGCGGGGGAGATGATGCCCACCGCCGGCACGAACAGCGCGCCCGCGAGGCCCGCCATGCCCGCCGCCACGACGTACGCGACCAGCTTGACGTTGGCCGGGTCGTAGCCGAGGAAGCGCACCCGCTCCTCCGAGTCCCGTACGGCGACCAGGAGTTCGCCGTACCGGCTCTGGATCAGCTGACGCGCGAGGGCGATCAGAAGCAGCAGGGCGGCGGCGATGACGAAGTACACCATCCGCTGGTTGACGGGGTCGTTGAGGTCGTATCCGAAGAAGCCCTGGATGTCGGTGAGTCCGTTGGTGCCGCCGGTCGTGGCCTGCTGGCCGATCAGCCAGATCGCGAAGGCGGCGGCGAGCGCCTGGCTGAGGATCGCGAAGTAGGCGCCCTTGACCCGGCGCCGGAAGATGAACGACCCGAGCAGCGCCGCGACCACCATCGGCAGCAGCACGGTCGCGGCGAGCGCGAACACCGGGTTCGCGAACGGCTGCCACCACCACGGCAGTTCGGAGGCGGTGCCGTACAACTGCATGAAGTCCGGCAGGTTCCCGGGCCCCGCGTCGGCGATCTTCAGGTGCATCGCCATCGCGTAGCCGCCGAGGCCGAAGAACACGCCCTGACCGAGCGTCAGCAGCCCGCCGTGGCCCCAGGCCAGACAGATGCCGACGGCGACCATGGCCGTGCACAGGTACTTGGCGAGCAGGCCCAGCCGGAAGTCGGACAGGGCGAGCGGGGCGAGGGCGAAGAGGAGGACCGCGGCCCCGGCGAAACCCGCCCAGGCCCGCGCCGAGCCACCTTTCAGAAGGTTCATACGAGACTCCTCGTACGCAGCGTGTACAGCCCCTGCGGCCGCCACTGGAGGAACGCGACGATGGCGACGAGCACCAGCACCTTGGCGACGCTGACGGTCGTGGAGTACTCCAGGACCGACTGCAGCACGCCCAGCACGAAGGCGACGATCACCGTCCCCTTGAGCTGCCCGATGCCGCCGACCACGATCACCAGGAAAGCGTCGATGATGACGTTGGTGCCCATCGTCGGCCCGATCGGCCCGACCAGCGTCAGCGCGACGCCCGCCACGCCCGCGAGCCCGGACCCGAGGAAGAACGCGGTGCGGTCGACCCGGCTGGTGGAGATCCCGGACACCTCGGCGAGGTCCCGGCTCTGCACCACGGCCCGGATCCGGCGGCCGAGCGGCGTCAGCCGCAGCGTCAGCGACAGCGCGACCACCGCCGCGAGGGCCAGCCCCAGGATGAACAGGCGGCTGTTGGCGACGGTGAGCGGATCGTCGCCGCCGATGAGGGTGATGTTCCCGGTCAGCCAGTCGGGCGCCCGGGTCTGCACGTTCGGCGCGCCGAAAATGTCCCGGGCGAGCTGCTGGAGCATCAACGAGACGCCCCACGTGACGAGAAGGGTGTCGAGCGGCCGCAGATACAGGCGCCGTATCAGCAGCCATTCGAGCAGCGCGCCGAGGGCGCCGGAGACGAGAAAGGCGACGGGCAGCGCGACGATAAGTGAGACTCCGGCGCCGGAAATGGATTTCTGCAGGACGTACGTGGTGTAGGCGCCGGCCATGATGAACTCGCCGTGGGCCATGTTGATGACGTTCATCTGGCCGAAGGTGAGCGAGAGGCCGAGCGCGATGAGCAGCAGGACGGCACCGATGCTGATGCCGGTGAAGGTCTGACCGAGGATCACGGTCATACGGCGGCTCCGGGAAGGGCGGTACGCGGGGGCCGGTCGAGCCCCCGCGTGACGGGCGGTCAGGACAGGCCGGAGGCCCAGGAGTAGCCCTTGAGGTACGGGTCCGGCTTGATGGGCTTGCCGGAGTCCCACACCTGCTTGATCAGTCCGTCGGTGCCGATCTCGCCGATCCGGGCGGTCTTGTAGATGTGCTGCGAGGCGCCGTCCACGGTGACCTCGCCCTCGGGCGCGGCGAAGGTGATGCCGTCCGAGGCGGCCTTCACCTTCTCCGGGTCGAAGGACTTCGCCTTCTCGACCATGGCCTTCCACAGATGGACCGAGGTGTAGGCGGCCTCCATCGGGTCGCTGGTCGGCTTGCCCTGGCCGTACTTGGCCTTGTACGCCTTCACGAACGTGGTGTTCGCCGCGCCCGGGGTGGTCTGGTAGTAGTTCCAGGCCGTCAACTGGCCCGCCAGGTACTGCGCTCCGATCGACTTGACCTCCTCCTCGGCGATCGACACCGAGACGACCGGCATGCTCTTGGCGGTCAGGCCGGCGGACTTGTACTCCTTGAAGAAGGCCACGTTCGAGTCGCCGTTGAGTGTGTTGAAGACGGCGTCCGCCTTCGAGGCCTTCACCTTGTTCGCGATCGTGCTGAACTCCGTGGAGCCCAGCGGTGCGTAGTCCTCGCCGAGGATCGTCATGCCGTTGGCCTCGGCGTACGTCTTGATGATCTTGTTGGCGGTGCGTGGGAAGACGTAGTCGCTGCCGACCAGGTAGAGCCTCTTCTTGCCCTGGCTCTTGAGGTAGTCCAGCGCGGGGACGATCTGCTGGTTGGTGGTCGCGCCCGTGTAGAAGATGTACGGCGACTCCTCCAGGCCCTCGTACTGCACGGGGTAGAAGAGCAGCGACTTGTTCTTCTCGAACACCGGCTTGACGGCCTTGCGGCTGGCGGAGGTCCAGCAGCCGAAGGTGGCCGCGACGCCGTCCTCCTTGATGAGCTTGGTCGCCTTCTCGGCGAAGGTCGGCCAGTCCGAGGCACCGTCCTCGCTGATCGGCTTGATCTTCTTGCCGAGCACACCGCCCTTGGCGTTGATCTCGTCGATGGCGAGCAGCAGCGAGTTGCGTACGGTGACCTCACTGATGGCCATCGTGCCGGAGAGGGAGTTGAGCAGGCCGACCTTGACCGTGTCGCCGCTGGCGTCGATCTTCGCGGCCTTGTCGGACGAATCGGCCGCGTCGGTCTTCGCGCCGCACGCCGAGAGCGCGACGACGGCCGCGAGTGCCACGGTGCCGGCCAGGAGCCGGCGCCGGTGAATGCTGGGAACGCTGGACAAAAGAACCCCCTTGCCCCTTACGAGGAGACCTGAAAGGGAAGGAATCAGCAGGAATCAGTCATGAATCGGCAGCCCTTCAGGCGCGATGGTGTTCCGGCTGGTCCCTGAAGTGCGGTCCACAGCCTCAAGTCACCCTGTTTCCGACGCGTTTCGCGCGACTTTCCCGGCCGTATCTTCCGACCCTTCGCGGGAAACAAAGCGGGAAACAAAAAATCCCCGGGCCGAATTCTTCACCAGAATTCACAAGTCGCCCGGGGTATTTTAGATACTTCCTGCGTGAAGTATCTGGCTGTGCTGCGGGCATGTCAAGGGTGGGCCGGGTCCAGGTCCAGCTGCGTGAGGACGTCGAAGTCCACCCCGTCCGCCTGGGCGAGGTAGATGCGCTGCTTGACGTGGCCGTCCCGCAACCGGAGCAGCCCGCGCGGCCCTTCGTACGACACGGACTCGGCCGTCGCGCCGATGGCCGTCACATCCAGCGTCCTGGCCCGGGCGATGAGCGCCGCGAGCAGCAGCACGCCCTCGTAACACGACTCGCCGAGGCTGCCCGGAGCGGGCGCCTCGATGCCGTACCTTCCGGCGTACTGGCCGTGGAAGTCGAGGGTGTCCTGGTTGGCGAGCGAGGTGAAGAACCCGGCCGTGCTGTAGAGGTCCACGGTGGCGGTGGGTCCGCTGGCCATCAGCATGTTCTCGTCCATCAGCGTGCTCAGCCGCAGACACCGCTGGTCGAGCCCGGCCGCGGCGAACGCGCGGTTGAAGCGGACCGCGTCACTGCCCACGAGGAGCATGAGCACGGCGTCCGCCTCCGTCTGCTCGATCCGGCGCAGCACTCCGTCGAACTCGTGGGTGCCGAGCGGAAGATAGGCCTGGCCGCAGATGCCGCCCCCGGACTCGCGCGCGTAGGCGCGTGCGGCCTGCGCGGTGCGACGCGGCCACACGTAGTCGTTGCCGACCACGAACCAGCGGCGCACCCGGTGCTCGCGCGCCAAGAGCCGTATCGCGGGGCGCAGTTGGTCGTCGGGCGTCTCGCTGGTCAGGAAGACGCCCGTGGTGTGCTCCCCGCCCTCGTACAGGGCCGTGTAGACGTACGGGACGCGGTGGGCGATGCGCGGGGCCAGCGCCTGGCGTACGGAGGAGATGTGCCAGCCGGTGACCCCCTGCACGACACCCAGGTCCACCAGCGTCTCGACGCGGTCGGCGATCTCCCCGGGCTCGGCGCCGCCGTCGACCGGCAGCAGCCGCAGCTCCTTGCCGAGCACCCCGCCCGCGTGGTTGACCTCCTCCGCGGCCAGCCGCGCGCACAGCTCGCAGGTGGGTCCGAAGATCCCCGCCGCGCCCTGCGCGGGGAACACCAGCGCCACGCTGATCGCGGAGTCGTCGACTGTGAACCAGTCGAGCGGATGGGGATCGAGCTCGAACATGCGGTCATGATTCCGGGTCCGCCCGGTGAACTCCAGTCCGTCTCGTGGACCGGTCGGCGGGGCGGAAGGGTAAGGGAAGACGGACACGATCCTTTCGCAAGACGGCACTTGTACGATGTCCGCACCCCGACCGAGGAGACGGATGCCTGCCCCACCTCCGCGTCAGCCCCAGGACCTGATGCAGTTGTTGACGCGGGCCGAACGACTGGCCGCGCGGCGGCTGCAGGCCGTCCTCGACGAGGACGGCTGCTCGCTCGACGCCTGGCGGGTGCTCGCCCTGCTCGCGGACGGCGAGGGCCACCACATGACGGCGGTCGCCGAAGCGGTCTTCCTGCCGCCGCCGACGCTCACCAAGCTGGTCGACCACCTCGTGGACCAGAACCTGGTCTACCGCCGCGTCGACCCCCTGGACCGCCGCCGCATACTCGCCCACCTCACCCCGCGCGGGCAGGCCCACTGGCGCCGGATCAGCCGTGAGGTCCACGCACAGTGGCCGGTGCTGAGCGAGAGCGACGACGACCTGCTGCGGGCGTTGCTGGAGCGGTTGGTGAACACCCTCGACGGGGCTGCGGCGGAGCCGACCGGCTGAGTCGTCCGGATGGGACGATCGGCCGCGTGTCGCCTTCCGGGCATCTCCGGGCGCAAGTAGCCCGCCAAGTGGCAGGAACGCCACGGTACTTAGTCCGGAACGGCAAGGTCCGTAGTCCGAAACGGCCAATTCCCAAAGACTTTCGAATCCGGCATGCACGAAACGGCACGGCCGGACGCCGTAGGGGCAGAAGGTGTAACCGTCGCCTTCCGGGGCCCGCGGGCCCCGACCAGCCAGCGGAGAGGACCGAAGGGTCCGTGAACCACCAGTTCGAACAGTTTGCCCGGGACGTGGCGCTGTCCCTTCTCGCCCTGCGGGTCTTCGGGCCCGGCGTCGTCTCCCTCTCGCGCCGGGTCGCGGCCGCCCTCGTGCGGGTGGGCGTCAGCGAGATGGATCGCCGACTGCCGGGAGGCGATCGGTGACCCGGGAGGAGTCGTCGCTGCGTCCCGCCGGAAACCCGCGGGCCCCGGAGAAGCTCCCCCTGGACTTCTCCGCCTTCCACCAGATGCACCGCCCGCGCTACGTCCGCGAGGCCGAGCGCTGCCTGCGCTGCCGGGCGGACGCCGAGGAGGCCGTCGACGAGGCCTTCGTCCAACTCGCCCAGGAGTGGCGGCAGATACTGCGCACCGACAACCCCGCCGCCTACGCCTGGCGGGTGGTGAAGAACCGCATCATCGACCACGCCCGAGCCCGCGGCCGTCGCGCCACGCTCATGGACACCGCGGTGTTCGAGACCGTGACCCTGCAGGGCGCCGAGGACGCCTTCGAGGTGATCGAGCAGAACCTGCGACTGTTCCACGCCATCTCCGCCCTCCCCGAACGGCAGCAGGACGTCATCCGGCTCCGCTACTGCGAGGGCTGCAGCACCGCCGATGTGGCCTTCCACATGGGCATCACCGAAGCCGGAGTGCGTTCCATCGAGCGATACGCCAAGCGTCGTCTGCGCGAGATCTACGCGGCGTGCGCCGAGGAGGAGGCGGAGCGTTCATGACCTTCGACACCGCGAGTGACGTGGACACCCTGCTGTCCAGGGTGCGGCTCGCGCCCACAGCCCCCTACACCCGCTCCGACATAGAGGCCGCCGAGGCGCGTATCGCCGCCCGGGTGGCGGCCGGCGGCATCGGCGAGACCCGGGCGAGGGCCCACGCCTGGACCGCCGCCGTCGCCTGCCGCCCCCCGGGGACCCACCCCGCGGCCCGGGATTTGCGGGCGCTGTGCGAGGCGCTCCTCACCCGGCCCGGTGCTCTGCACGGCCTCGGCAACTTCCTCGGCAGCGCGCTGCCCGAGCCCTCCGGTGCCAGGATCCTCGGAGCCATCCTCTACCTGGCCGGCTGCGAGGACAGCGCCCGTTTCTGGTGGCAGTACGGCGCCGGCGCCTCCGACACTGTCTCCTCGTACTGCCTCTACCTCCACCATCGGTCGATGGGCGAGGACGAGGAGGCCGACTGGTGGCTGAGCCACACGGAGATCACCCCCGCCACCCTGAGCAGGGAGGCCACCGAGCTGGAGATCGCCACCGCACTGCATGTGCTCACCGCCCTGCGGCGCGACCGGAGGGGGCTGCCCAGGGCGTTGCGGGCGCTGGTGGAGTACGTGCCGGCGGTGGTCGGCTTCGTCGACGACGACCTGGAGCTTCCCCTCCCGGACGGCGATCTGGCCGACATCGTCGAAGAAGTCACCGCGTACGGCTCGGCCCCCGTCCGGGAACGCCGCCGCACCAGGCGCGGAGCGCTGCCCGAACGCAGGGAGTCGAACGTGCACACCGTGTCGTCGGCCTCTCCGCGGCCCGCGCGGAACTGGAGCCGCGATGTCCAGGAGGCGCTGCGCAAGTGTGAGGAGACGGTGGCCTGTTGAGGCCCGAGCGCCGGCGGAGAGGCGTGCCTGGGCAGACGTTCGCCGCATGTGCGACACTCCGCCGATGACCACGGAAACGATCACCGCGGACGCCGCGGGCACCTGGAAACTCGGCGACCTGCCCGTCCACCGCATCGGCTTCGGCGCGATGCGTCTGACGGGCAGTGCCGCCTTCCACCTCGGAACGCCGAGCGACCGGGAGCGCTCGATCGCCGTACTGCACAAGGCGATCGAACTCGGCGTCAACCACATCGACACGGCCGCCTTCTACTTCTCCTCCCTGCGCTCCGCCAACGAACTCATCAACAGCGCGCTGTCGCCGTACCCCGACGACCTGGTCGTGGTCACCAAGGTCGGTCCCTTCCGCAACTACTCGGGGGAGTGGGGCAGTTCGGCCCGCCCCGACGACCTGCGCGGCCATGTCGAGGAGAACCTGCGCCAGCTCGGCCGCGACCACCTCGACGTCGTCAACCTCCGCCGCATGCGGCAGGACTCCATCGCCGAGCACTTCGGCGCGCTCGCCGAGCTGCGCGAGGAGGGCCTGATCCGGCACCTCGGCATCTCCGACGTCGAGCCCCGCCACCTCGCCGAGGCGCAGGCCATCGCACCGGTGGTGTGCGTACAGAACCGGTTCGGGCTCGACCTCCACGACCCCGCGACCGACGAACTCCTGCGGATCTGCGGCGAACAGGACATCGCCTTCGTACCGTTCTTCGCCATCGCGGGCGAAGGCGGCTCCCAGGGCGCCACCGCATCCCACGACGACGAGGTGCTCGCCATCGCACAGGCCCACGAAGCGAGCCCCGCCCAGATCCGCATAGCCTGGACCCTCCAGCAGGGCCCGCACGTCCTGGCCATCCCCGGCACCGGCAACCCCGACCACCTCGTCGAGAACGTGGCCGCGGGCGCCGTACGCCTGACCGACGAGGAACTGGCCACGCTCGACGCGCTGCACCAGCAAGCTGCTTGAGACCAGAGAGGGAAGCTCCGGCATGGCCGTCATCCACCACACCACCCTCAAGCCGACCAAGCTCGAACTGCTCACCGCCTGGCTTCCCTCCCGCCCCTGGTACTCCGGCGGCGCGGGCGAACCGGCGCTGACGAAGGCCGGCGGGTTCCGGCTGGACGATCCGCAAGGTGAGGTCGGGATCGAGTTCATGGTGGTCACCGACACAGCTGACACTTCCGGCGCCGACCCGGCCGCGTACCTGGTGCCGCTCACCTATCGCGGCGCCCCGCTCGACGGGGCGGAGCACGCCCTCGTAGGCACCATGGAGCACGGCGTGCTGGGGCGCCGCTGGGCCTACGACGGCTGCCACGACCCGGTGCTGGTCGCCCAGTTGCTCGCCCTGATCGAGGGCCGGGTGCACGCCCAGGACCAGAACACCACCGACGCCCCCGACCGGGAGGTCACCCGCTCCTGCACCGGTGACGGCCCCGCCCTCTCGGCTCTCCGCACCACTGCCACCGACGACGCAGAGGGCACGGAGCTGTCCCTCCCGCACGGCGCGGCACTCCGGCTGCACCGGGTCCTGCGACCCGCCCAGGAGGGCACGCCCGTCCTGCCGCCGGGCGCGACCGGCCACGTCGCCGGCGCCTGGCACCTGCCGGGCGGCACCCGCGCACGGGGGCTTCTCGCCGTGCTGCACACCGGCCCCCGGGGCTGAGGGGCACCGTCCGGGCTCCCGGTCCCGGCCGACTGGCGCGCACGAGGTTTTACGTATAACCTCTCCCGTCAATCACCCGTCCCGAGAGGTTTCGATGAGACGTATCGCCCTGGTCACACTCGTCGTCGACGACTACGACGAGGCGATCCGCTTCTACACCGAGGCCCTCGGATTCCGGCTCGTCGAGGACGCCCCGCGGCCCGACGGCTCCCGCTGGGTCGTCGTGCGGCCGGGTCTGCGGCAGGCCGGCGCCGATCTGCTGCTGGCCCGCGCCAATGGCGAGACACAGCGGAGCCGGGTGGGCGACCAGACCGGCGGGCGCGTCGGCTTCTTCCTGCACACCGACGACTTCGCCCGCGACCACGCCCGCATGCTCGCCGCGGGCGTGACCTTCCTGGAGGAGCCGCGCCACGAGTCGTACGGCTCGGTCGCCGTCTTCCAGGACCTGTACGGAAACCGCTGGGACCTGCTGCAGCCCGCCACCGACCTCCAGCCCGCCACCGACTGAGAACCACCTGCCGAGGAACACGCACATGACCGCGCCCCGCATCGACACCGACACCCTCCGCCGGCTGCCCAAGGCCGTGCTGCACGACCACCTCGACGGCGGCCTGCGCCCCGCCACCGTGGTGGAGCTCGCGGACGCGGTCGGCCACACCTTGCCCACCACCGACCCCGACGAGCTCGCCGCCTGGTATTTCGATGCCGCGGGCTCCGGCGACCTGGTCCGCTACATAGCCACCTTCGAGCACACCCTCGCGGTGATGCAGACCCGCGAGGGCCTGCTGCGCACCGCCGAGGAGTACGTCCTCGACCTGGCCGCGGACGGCGTCGTCTACGGCGAGGTGCGCTACGCCCCCGAGCTGATGCTGAAGGGCGGGCTGACTCTGCCCGAGGTCGTCGAAGCCGTCCAGGAGGGCCTGGCGGCGGGCATGGTGAAGGCCGCCGCCGCGGGCACGCCGGTACGGGTCGGCACGCTGCTGTGCGGGATGCGGATGTTCGACCGCGTCAAGGAGACCGCCGACCTGGCCGTCGCCTTCCGGGACGCGGGCGTCGTCGGCTTCGACATCGCCGGCGCCGAGGACGGCTTCCCGCCCGCCGACCACCTGGCCGCCTTCGAGCACCTGCGCCGCGAGAGCGTCCCGTTCACCATCCACGCCGGCGAGGCCCACGGCCTGCCCAGCATTCATCAGGCCCTCCAGGTGTGCGGCGCCCAGCGCATCGGGCACGGCGTCCGTATCACCGACGACATCGTCGACGGCAAGCTCGGCCGCCTCGCGGGCTGGGTCCGCGACCGCCGTATCGCCCTGGAGATGTGCCCGACGTCCAACCTCCAGACCGGCGCCGCGGCCTCGATCGCCGAGCACCCCATCACCGCCCTGAAGGACCTCGGCTTCCGCGTCACCCTCAACACCGACAACCGCCTGGTGTCGGGCACGACGATGACCCGTGAGATGTCCCTGCTGGTCGAGCAGGCGGGCTGGACGGTCGAGGACCTGCGCACGGTCACGGTGAACGCAGTGAAGAGCGCGTTTCTCCCGTTCGACGAGCGCAAGGCCCTCATCGAGGGCGTCGTCCTGCCGGGCTACGAGCCCGCGCTCTGAACCAGCCCCCGGACGTAGGCTGCCTGTCCGACGTGCTGGAGATCGTCGGACAGGACACTGACCAGCCGTACGCCCAGGCTGACCGGCGGATCCCAGCGCTCGTCCACGATCCGCTCCAGGTCCTTGGCGGTCAGCTCGCGCAGGGCCTGGAGGGTCTGGGCGTGCACGGCGTCGTGGTAGCCGGTCAGCAGGTCACCGGAGTCGACTCGCACCTTGGCCACCTTCGCCGGGGTGTGGCCGTACCCGGTGTCGCGGCGCGGCAGATCCAGCCCGAACCTCTTCTGCCAGTCTTGGGACAGCCACACCTGGTCGAGATCGAAGGCGTCGGCGATGTGGTCGTCCTGGACCCGGGTGAGATGCCAGACCAGCCAGGCGATGGAGTTGGCAGCGTCGGAGGGGCGGGCGTGCAGGTCGTCGGGGTCGAGACCCTCGACGGCGGCGTGGACCTCTTCCTGGATGCGGCTGTATCCGTCGATGAGGATGTCCTTGGCATGCATGCCTCCACCATCGCGCATCCCCGTCCGTCACGCGCTCTCTGTGGCCAGCAGTGCCATCAGCGCCCGGGCCGCCGGGCTGGTGGCCTGCGGGGGCGGCAGCAGGGCGACCGTCTCGTACACCGTCTCGCCGGTGTCCTTCACGGGCAGGGCGGTCAGCGACGCGCGCTTGGACCGGAAGTGCCGTGGCACGACGGCGATGCCGAGGTTCTCGTCCACCAGGTCGAGCAGGCTGTGCACGTCGTTCACCTCCAGCGCGACGGTGCGCCGGACGCCCGCCGCGGCGAACGCGGCGTCGGTGGTGCGGCGCGGCCCCCAGTCGGGGTGGAAGTCGACGAAGACCTCGCCGCCCAGTTCCTCCGGGGTGACGGCCGCACCGGCTGCCGCGAGCCGGTGGGTGGGGTGGCACAGCACCGTCATCGGCTCGCTGGTCACCGGTACGGCGCGCAGCTGTTCGTCCTCCTCGTGCGCCGACCGCACGGCGAACGCCAGGTCGAGGCGCCCGGCCGCGACCTCCTCCGCGAGCGCGCCCGAGCCCGCCTGCCGCAGGCAGATCTCCACGTCCGGGTGCTGCCGCCGGAACGCGGCGAGCAGTCCCGCCACATTCACCCCGGCGATGCACTGTTCCGACCCGAGCGCGAGCATCCCGCGCAGCACGCCCTGCACCGCGGCCACCGCCTCGTGGGCGGCCCGCACCTGGGCCAGGATCCGCTCGGCCTCACCCAGGAGCGCCCGCCCGGCAGGCGTCAGAGTCACCCGTCGGGTCGTCCGCACGAACAGCGGGGTCTGCAACTCCCGCTCCAGCGCCCGGATCGAGGCCGACAGACCCGACTGGGACACCATGAGGCGTTCGGCAGCCCGGGTGAAATGCTGGTCCTCGGCGACCGCGACGAAGTGCTGGAGATGGCGTAGTTCCATGATTGAGAAGCGTATCCGCTGAATTCCATCTGATTTACCTGTTGGACCACTGCCAGCAGGTCGCGAAAGAGTGGATACCGGTTCATCGGAAACCGACCTTCGTGTGCCAACCCCTCTGGAGTCGCGTTGTACACCGCACACCCCGACCGCTACGCGGACATGCCCTACCGGCGCACCGGACGCAGCGGCCTGAAGCTTCCCGCGCTGTCGCTCGGCCTGTGGCACAACTTCGGCCCCGCCGACCGGACCGTCGAGACGCAGCGCGCCATCCTGCGCCGCGCCTTCGACCTCGGCGTCACCCACTTCGACCTGGCCAACAACTACGGCCCGCCGCCGGGCGCCGCCGAGTCCGCCTTCGGCGAGGCCCTGAAGGCCGACTTCGCGTCCTACCGCGACGAGCTGATCATCTCCACCAAGGCCGGCTATCTGATGTGGCCCGGCCCGTACGGCGAGTGGGGTTCGCGCAAGTACCTGCTGTCCTCGCTGGACCAGAGCCTGAAGCGGATGGGCCTGGACTACGTCGACATCTTCTACTCGCACCGCCCCGACCCGGAGACTCCCCTGGAGGAGACGATGGGCGCCCTGCACTCGGCGGTCCAGCAGGGCAAGGCGCTGTACGTCGGCATCTCCAACTACTCGGCCGAGCAGACCCGCGAGGCCGCCCGCATCCTGGGTGAGCTGGGCACCCCGCTCCTCATCCACCAGCCGCGCTACTCGATGCTCGACCGCCGTCCCGAGGACGAGGGCCTGCTCGACGCACTCGACGAGCTCCAGGTCGGCTCCATCGTCTTCTCCCCGCTGGAGCAGGGCCTGCTCACCGGCCGCTACCTCGACGGCATCCCGGAGGACTCCCGGGCCGCGAGCGACAGCCCCTTCCTGAACTCCGACGCGGTCACCGAGGAACTGGTCGGCAGGCTGCGCGCCCTCGACGACATCGCCAAGTCCCGCGGCCAGACGCTGGCCCAGCTCGCGCTGGCCTGGGTCCTGCGCGGCGGCCGGGTGACCTCGGCGCTCGTCGGGGCGAGCAGCCCGCAGCAGATGGAGGACAGCGTCGGCGCGATCCGCAACCTGGACTTCGACGCGGAGGAGCTGGCGCGGATCGACGCGATCGTCAGGGCCTGACCCGTATCGCGGGGGGACTGTCGGCACGTATCAGCTGAGCCGCTCCTGAAGGTGCACGGTCACCGTGTCCCCCGCCTCCTTCCCGATGGCCCGGCGCACCTCGGCCTTCACGGGCAGCATGTGGGTACCGTCCCCGAGGGCCATGAAGGAGCTGCGGAAGGGGTGCCCGTCGATCGTCCCGCGCACCTTGACCAACCCGCGGGTGCCGAAGAACTCGACGGACGCGGGCCACAGGACACACGTCCAGCTGCCCTTCTCCGGGCTCCCGCGCAGCTCGGCGGTGAATTCCGCGTCCACTTTTCCGGTCGTGGCCATGATGTCCTCCTGTGCCGGTGGTCTCCTGTTGAAGAGACCACCGGCAGCGGGAAAACTCATCGCGGACGACGTCCCTCACGCCCCGGCGGGCACCCGGTCCAGGAAACCGAGCACCGTGCTGATCCGCCCGTCGGCGTCGAGCGTGATCACATCGGATCCGGCGACGGGCGCCGATCCGTCGGCCTCGCTCACCAGTTCCCAGGAGAAGCGCGCCGTGTCGTGGTGCCCGTCGACCGCGCCGGTGAGCCGGAAGGCGAAGCCGGGGAACTGTTCGTGGGCCGCCGCGATCACGGCCGCTATCCGCTCATGGCCACTGACGTCGGCGAGAGGATCGGTGTAGCCGCCGTCCGCGGTCCAGGCGGCGGCGACCGCCTTGGCCCGCACCTCGGGCTCACGCGCGTTCCAGGCCTCGAAGTAGCGGGCGACGGCGCTCTCGTGACGGTCGGTGTTCTCGGGCATGGGACATCAGCCTCCAACGAGGACGTATCTGCTGGTCGGAACCGGGTCCGCGGCGCGGCGGACCCGGTACCGCAACCATGCCCGGACGGCCCGCGGCGGTCGATTACCCCTCGGGTAATGACGGCGTCGGCATGCACTCGTCAGATTTCGGCCAGTCCGGGCGGTGAATATGCCAGGAGACTGGCCGGAAAGTTGTGGTGACAGTGTTTCAGTAGTGAACATACTCATCTGCTAGGAGCCTTCACATCCAGCGAAGCTCCCGTCACGCATTGCGCATGAGCCGCGCACAGCACACGAGCCGCATCGAAAGCGAGGCCCGGCCGACAGGCTAGTGAAGCAACGGGGGAGTGATCGTGCACGACGAATTCCTGTGCCATGTCACGGGGTACGGCACCTGCGGCGGTCGGCGCATCGGCGTACCCCTCGGAACCTACCGCGCCCCCACCCTCGCCCTGGCCCTGTGGTGGTTACGCGACCGCGCCTCCTGGATCGCCGAGCGATTAGACCCCCAGCCCGAGGCCGGGCACTTCCCGCCCGGCGCGCTCGCCCCGGTCGCCGACACCGTGCCCGACGTGCCCGCCATGCTGCGCGCCTGGTGCGGGGACATGGCCCAACAGGAGCTGGTCGCCGACGAGTTGGCGGCGGGACGGCTGGTACGGATCGCCGCCAGTGACGACACCACCGAGTACGAACTGCTGGCCGAGTCGGTCGACGCCCTACGCATGCAGCGGACCGCCGCGGCGCTGTTCACGCCCGTCGCCTGAGCCGCGTCCCGCGGGAGTGCCGGACCGTCAGGCCTGTCCCAGCCCGTTCAGCGGCACGCGCCGCGCCAGCACCCTGCGTGACAGATCCGCCAGCCGTCGGCGGCACGCACCACCGTGTCCTCGTACGTCACGGACCCGCACGAGCCGTCCGCCATGACACCCAGCCCCGTGGACCGGGCCCGCACCCGGCCGTCGTCCATCTCCTCGATCACCACATTGGTGACGTGGTGCGCGACGGGATTCGCGGCGCCCAGCGCAAGAGCCGCCTCGGTGAGGGCGGCGATCCCGGTGACCTGGCCCTGGCCGAAGTCGGACAGGTCGTAGACGACGTCCGGGGTGAAGACCTCCGCCGAACGGTGCAGCTCGCCGGCGTCGACCAGATGCCCGTGCAGGGCGATCAACTCGGAGACGGCCAGGCGGTCTTCGGGTGTACCGCAGGGCCAGAGCCGTCGTGCGGCGACGCACCCAGCCTCCAGTGCAGCCAGGGGCCTGTCCGGCGGACCATGCCGCAGAGGCGAGGTCTGGCACGCCCGTCTGCCGCGTCGACGGGGCGCCGCCGATTTCCTGCGATCTGATCCATCAGAAGGGCCCTAGTCCGCACGCCGCCATCGCACCGGCCTCGGCAGCAGCCCGCCCAGGAAGCCGGTGAGCAGCCCCCACAGCAGGGCGAGGCTGAGCGCGCCCCACACCTCCGGCTTCAGGAACACCTCTCCGGCCAGATCGCCGGCCAGGTCGCCGATGCCGAGGAGCGACAGACCGTAGTGCGCGGAGATGCGGCCGACGAGGCAGATCACGAGGACCGTGAGTGCGAGGGCGACCGCCATGTGCACGGCGTTCTGCCAGGCGCGCGTCCGGGCCGGGGAGCGTGTCGCCATGAGGAACGCGGCGCCCAGCAGCAGTACGGCGTCCACGACCACGAGCCACCACACCCTGCCGTCGTACTCGGCGATCGTGCTCAGGTTGAGCGCCGAGACGTCCTGACCCCGCAGCACCTGGTCGAGCACATGCGGCATCGGCAGCCCGAACGGGCCCTCCACCCGGCCGTTCCACGTGGCGCCGAGGCCGATCGTGAAGGTGAGCCAGACCAGGTTCGGCATGCCGAGCAGGATCAGCGCGAAGGTCTCCGCAGCGTGGCCGCGCGTCGCCGCGACGACGAGCGCGATGACGATCCCGAGGACGACGCAGGCGAGCAGCAGGACGACCATGGCGTACGCGGCGGGCCGTACCGTCTCCTGGACGCGCAGCAGCCGGGGCGGCACCGGAGCCCCGCGCGACACGAGTATGGCCAGCACCATCACACCGGCCAGCCACAGCAGGCCGAAGAACAGCGTCAGCGGCACATCCGTGGTGAACCCGACCTCCGGCGCCAGGCCGAACAATTCACCGATGTCGCCGAGCGTGCCGTCGCCGAGGGAGACCGCGAAGGTCTGGCGGGCCGCGAGGGCCAGAGCAAGGAGCGCGAGCAGCCACAGCACGGCGATCCGGGCGGCCCATTCGACCAGTTCACCGGCGCCGGTGACCGCCCGGTGCCGCAGGGGCCGCAGGAAGCCGGCGGCGAGCACCAGCGCCCCGACGAGGGTGACCGACAGCGGGGTCACGGTGAGCCCCGCCTCGGTGGTGGCGAGTTCTCCGGCGTTCCCCGACAGCTCGATCGTGCCGCCGACGGCCGTGACGACGGTCGCCGCGACCACCCGGGGGAAGGCGTTGTCCGGCAGGTCGGCCGCACCGGCCGCCCACAGCCCCAGAGCGGCGACCACCCCCATGACGATCAGCGCGCCCAGGACGGTGGCCGCCGCCTGCAGCCAGCCGTGCCGGGCGACGACGGCCTGCTCGGAGGGTGTTCGCGGACTCACGCTGCCACGCTAAGCAGCACCCGCGCGGCGCGCCCGCCGGGAGGGCCGTCCGCGTCGCGCCGTCGACGACGTAAGGGCCGTCACGCGGACTCGGGGACTGCGGCGCGCGGCTCGGGGTACGAGCACTGATGCAGCAGCGTCCGGCCAGTCCGGCTTCCGAGAGAGAAACGCATGATCGAGCACCTGGACGGAGCAGTGATACCCACTGGCTTCGACGTGCCCGTGGAACCGCTACGGCGGGCGGCGCACTACAGCGGTGAACCGGGTTCCATAGCCGAGGCGCGGACCTTCGCCGCGGCCTTCCTCGACCAGCTCAGGACCGAGTGGTGCGCCACCGTCGACGACCGCACCGAGCACGGGGTGCTCCTGGTGGTCAGCGAACTGGTCACCAACGCGGACCGGCACAGCAACGGCCCGTACATCCTGGAGCTGGAGGGCACGGACACCGCGGTCGGGGTGGTGGTCTACGACAGCAGCGCCGCACTGCCCCGCCGTTTCCCCCGGGATCCCGAACGGGTCGGCCGGCACGGGCTGGAGATCGTGCACACGCTGGCGGCGGAGATCGCCGTCGAACGCGTGCCCGTCGGCAAGCGCGTACGCGCCGTGGTGCCCTTCGGCGGACAGTGAGCCGAGTCGCGGGTGCCGCCCCGGACCCGTACGTGGGGCGGCACCCGCCTTCAGGCATCCGGGTCAGGCGCAGCCCAGCTCGCCCAGCATGCCCTCGCGCAGCCGCGCGATGATCCGCTTGATCAGCCGGGACACGTGCATCTGCGAGCAGCCGAGACGTTCGCCGATCTCCGCCTGGGTGGCTTCCTCCACGAACCTCATGTGGATGATCTGCCGGTCGCGCTCGCTCAGTTCGGCCATCAGCGGGGCCAGCGACTGGAAGTCCTCCACCAGCCGCAGCCCGTCCTCCTCCACGCCGATGAAGTCGGCGAGGACCGCCTCGCCGCCCTCGGGCCCGTCGCCGGTGAGCGCCGCGTCCAGCGACGAGGAGTTGTAGCCGTTGGAGGCGATCTGGGCCTCGACGACCTCGTCCTCGGGGATGCACATCAGGGTGGCGAGTTCGGCGACGGTCGGCTCGCGGTCCAGGCGGCTGGCGAGTTCCTCGCGCGCCTTGGCCAGCTCCACGCGCAGTTCCTGCAGCCGCCGCGGTACGTGCACCGCCCATGTGGTGTCACGGAAGAACCGCTTGATCTCTCCGACGATGTACGGCAGCGCGAACGACGTGAACTCCACCTCGCGCGCGAGCTCGAAACGGTCGATGGCCTTGATGAGGCCGATCATCCCGGTCTGGACGATGTCCTCCATGTCGTCCCCGCGGCCCCGGAACCGGCCGGCCGCGAACCGCACGAGCGAGATGTTCATCTCGATGAGCGTGTTGCGCGCGTACTGGTACTCGTGTGTGCCTTCCTCGAGCTGCGTCAGGCGCTGGAAGAACTGGCGGGACAGCTCTCGCGCGTCGCGCGGAGCCACGGTCTTCGGGTCTTCGACTCCTGGCAGCGGTCCGTCACCCGTCGTCCTGGTCACGGCGGTCTGCTTCACGACCTGTGCCTTCGACCGGATCACGGCGGTGTCCATTACCTCTCCCACGAAAGTCACGGCTCGACTTCTGCCTCTTCGGCCTCGGTTGTCTCGGATCCTGCTGCGGTTTTCGCGGTTGTTCTCCGTAGCGCGTACCCGGCCTGTGACGGCGCATGCCCGAACGCATGGCCGGGAGAGAAACTGGGTGGTGGCTCACAGCGGCGCCCGCCCCCTGACCGACTTCGCGCAGGGGCAGCCGAACTCGTCCAGAGGGACGGTGAGTTGTCCGGTGCCGGAGGCGAACGTCTCGCGCAGCACCGTTCCCGCACCCCTTCTCGATCGTGATTCCACCCAGGGCGGAATGCCGGACCCTTCCCCTTCGGGCCAGGGAATTTAGTCTGAAGAGGTGAGCAACCAAGCGCCGAACGAAGCCCGCGTCATCCCCCTGCGCCCGCCCGCCGCCCGCCCGGGGACCGCCCGCCCAGCGTCCGAACGCCCCGCCGCGTCCCCGCCCCGCGCGGTGCCGTCGGCCCCCGCTCCCCAAGCCCCCCGCGCGCCGAAGGAACCCCTCTGGCGCGACCTGATCGGTGACGTCCTGCGGCGCCAACGCCTCGCCCAGGAGCGCACGCTCAAGGACGTCGCCGACGCGGCCCGGATCTCCATGCCGTATCTCTCGGAGGTGGAGCGCGGCCGCAAGGAGGCCTCCTCGGAGGTCCTCGCGGCCGCCGCCCATGCCCTCGGCCTGGGTCTCGGCGACCTGCTGTCGCTGGCGCAGGGTGAGCTCACCCGCCACTCCGGCAGGAGCCGAGGCCCGTCCACCGCGCCCTACAACGGGCTCTGCCTGGCCGCCTGACCCATCGGCGTCGGCCGGCGCCTCAGACTGTCACGAGGCGTCGGCTGAGCACCTCGTCGGCCAGCCCGTACGCCACCGCCTCCTCGGCGGTGAACACCTTGTCGCGGTCCATGTCGGCGCGCAGCGTCGCGATGTCGTGGTGCGTGTGCCGCGCGAGCACCTCCTCGACCTGGGAGCGGATCCGCACCATCTCCTTGGCCTGCAGGGCGAGATCGGAGACCGTGCCCCGGCTGCCGGCGGTGGCCGGCTGCCCGAGCAGCACTCGCGCGTGCTCCAGCACGACCCGCCGCCCGGGATCCCCTCCGGCCAGCAGGACGGCCGCCGTGGAGGCCGCCTGGCCGACGCAGACCGTCGAGATCGGCGGCTGCACATAGGTCATCGTGTCGTAGATCGCCATCAGCGAAGTGAACGAGCCGCCGGGGGAGTTGATGTAGATCGCGATCTCGTTCTCCGGGGCCGAGGACTCCAGATGGAGGAGTTGCGCGATGACGACGTTGGCGACGCCGTCGTCGATCTCGGTGCCGAGGAAGATGATCCGCTCGGCCAGCAGCCGGCTGTAGACGTCGTACGACCGCTCGCCCTGCGGGGTCCGCTCGACGACGTTCGGAATCGTGTACGTCCCCATGTCACAGCCCCATCCGTCGTTTCGAGGCGGCCGGGCGGACGTCGGCGAGCGACTCCACGACCCGGTCCACCATGCCGTACTCCCTGGCCTCCTCGGCGGTGAACCAGCGGTCCCGGTCGCCGTCCCGGGAGATGGTCTCCGGACTCTGCCCGGTGTGCTCGGCGGTGATCCGCTCGATGGTCCGCTTGAGTTGCTCCAGGTTCTCCGCCTGGATCTCGATGTCCGCGGTGGTGCCGCCGATGCCCGCCGACGGCTGGTGCATCATGATCCGCGCGTTCGGCAGCGAGTAGCGCTTGCCGGGCGCGCCGACGCTGAGCAGGAACTGCCCCATGCTCGCCGCGAAGCCCATGGCGAGGGTCGAGACATCGTTCGGGATCAGCCGCATCGTGTCGTAGATGGCCAGGCCCGCGTGGACCGAACCGCCCGGGCTGTTGATGTACAGGCTGATGTCGGTGCGCGGGTCCTCCGCGGACAGGATCAGCAGCTGGGCGCAGACCCGGTTCGCGGAGACTTCGTCGACCTGGGTGCCCAGGAGGACGATGCGCTGCCCGAGCAGTTGGGCGGCGAGGTGGTCGTCGAACCGGGTCGGAGGGGTGTCGCCCTCCTCCGCCCGCGGCAGCAGGGCCGGCCCCGGGCCGGCGGTGAATGGAGACATCGGCACTCCTTAGGACGAGCTGTGACGAGTCGTCGAGTCGTCGAGTCGTCGGGGGTGGTCGGGACGCGGTGCGCGTCGCCGTGATCTCCACTCTGGGCCGGGGACCGCCCCTGCCGGGGATTTGTAGGCCCGCAGCAGATTCGCTACGGGCAGAGGGACTTCACCGGTTCACTTCTCGCGCAGCTGCCGGAAGAACGCCCGCACGTCCCCGGCCAACAGGTCCGGCTCCTCCATCGCGGCGAAGTGGCCGCCCCGGTCGAACTCCGTCCATCGCACGATGTTCTCGGTGCGCTCCGCCTTGTGCCGCAGCGGGATCCGCGGCTCGGCCGGGAAGAGGGCGAGCGCGGTCGGCGCGGTCGACGGCTCGGTCGGCCGGGCGGCACGTCCGTGGCGTGGGCCCGTTCGTAGTAGATCCGGGCGGCCGAACCGGCGGTTCCGGTCAGCCAGTACAGCATCACGTCGGTGAGCAGCCGGTCCCGGTACACGGCCTCCTCGGGCGGTTCCTCGGAGTCCGTCCATTCAGGGAACTTCTCGACGATCCAGGCGAGTTGACCGACGGGCGAGTCGGTGAGCGCGTACGCCAGGGTCTGCGGCCGGGTGGATTGCAGCACGGCGTATCCGGTGCCCTCGCGCAACAACTCGCTCCACCGGCGCCAGGAGGCGAGCGTGCGCTCCCGCTCCTCGGGGCCGAGCGCCGCCAGTTCCTCCGGTGTCGGCTCGGTGGCCGCCTGTGCGCCCGGCAGCAGATTGAGATGGACGCCGATGACCCGGTCGGGATGGGCCCGGCCCAGCTCGCGGGAGATGGCCGCTCCCCAGTCGCCGCCCTGCGCCCCGAACCGCTCGTAGCCGAGCCTCCGCATCAGCTCGGCCCACGCGTCCGCGACCCGCCCCGCCTCCCAGCCCGTGTCCACAGCCGGGCCGGACAGGCCGAACCCCGGAATGCTGGCACGACGAGGTGGAAGGCGTCGGCCGGATCGCCGCCGTGGGCGGCCGGGTCGGTCAGCGGCCCGACGATGTCGAGGAACTCGACGATCGGTCCCGGCCAGCCGTGCGTGATGATCAGCGGAGTGGCGTCCGGCTCGGGGGAGCGGATGTGGGCGAAGTGCACGTTCGCCCCGTCGAGGGTGGTCGTGAACTGCGGCCACTCGTTCAGCGGCGCCTCGGCCGCCCGCCAGTCGTAGGAGTGCCGCCAGTACCGCACGAACTCCCTCAGGTAGTCCGCCGGTACGCCGTACGCCCAGCCCGTGCCGGACAGATCGTCCGGCCAACGGGGGAAGACGTCATGGTCCGGATGCTAGTTCCGGCCGGTGTATCGGCCACCCGGATTGATCGGCGGTCCGACCGATGAGTTCCGCGGCGAGGATCGGTCGATACAGATGACCGAGTTCCACGCCCCAGGAGGTAGTCATGGCCACCGACGGATTCACCACGTGTCTCTGGTTCGACGACCAGGCCGAGGAAGCCGCCCACTACTACGTCTCGATCTTCAAGAACTCCAGCGTCGGGAACGTCTCCCGCTACACCGAGGCCGGCCCGCGACCCGCCGGTTCCGTGCTGACCGTCGAGTTCACGGCCAACGGCCAGCGGTTCCTCGCCCTGAACGGCGGCCCGGAGTTCAAGTTCACCGAGGCGATCTCTTTCATGATCGCCTGCGCGGACCAGGAAGAGGTCGACTACTACTGGACCAAGCTCACCGAGGGCGGCGGCGAGCCCGGCCCCTGCGGCTGGCTGAAGGACAGGTACGGCCTGTCCTGGCAGGTCGTCCCCGACCGCCTGATCGAGCTGACCACGCACCCGGACCCGGAGACGGCGGCCCGCGCGACCAAGGCCATGATGGCGATGGGCAAGATCGACATCGCCGCCCTGGAAAAGGCGGCCGCGGGCGAGTGAGCCACGCTGGGCCGGCCGCCCGCACAAGGGCGGCCGACGCTACAGATCCTCGCCGATCACCCGCGTGATCTCCCGGGCGATCCGCAGGATGCCGGGGGAGCGCACCGGGCAGGGTTTCGGCGTGGACGTCGTGGGTGCCAGGCAGAAGTGCAGGTAGTCGTCGTCGAGGTGGAGGGCGGTGCGGTCCCGGTCCGGCTGGGTGCAGTAGTCGGGGTGGTCGTGCTCGTAGTCGGTGCACGGCAGGTGCTGGACCCAGGTGTAGCGGGCTCCGGCGGCACTCACCGTCCTTCCCGCGTCGGCGACGAGGTCGCCCGAGGCGGCCGCCCGCTCCTCGTAGAGCTCGTTCACCCGCCGGACCCGGTCGGGGGTGATCGGGTCCGGGCCCTGCGACACCCAGACGATCCGCGGACGCCGGTCACCGCCGGCCGCGGTGATCTGTTCCGTGAGCCGCCGGGCGTCGGCGGCGTACCGCTTGAAGTACTCGGTGGGCGAGTCGGCGTGGGCGATGCCGTCCATGCACCAGGTGTAGTCCCACGCGTTGCCCCAGAACTGCAGGACCACGTAGTCCGGGTGCAGTGACCGCACCAGGGCGGCCGCCTTGTCCCGGTCCGGTACGAGCGACTTCGCCCCGGTGCCCTCCAGGTAGTCGCACAACGTGGTGCCCGAATAGGGGGCGCTGGTGTACCGCGCCTTCAGGTCGCGGCGCAGCTCCTCGCCGAGTACCCGCTGGTTCTCCATCGCCAGCGAGTCGCCGAGATACAGCACGGTGGGTGCCTTCGCCGGTGCGCCGGGCGCCTTCGCCGATGCCCGCGGAGAGGCGGCCGGCCGCCGGTGCTCGGTGGTGGCCGACGAGGCCGGAACGTCGGGGGAGGGCGGCGCGCCCTCCGGACCGGACGAGGGATCCCCGCACGCGCCGAGCAGCAGGCCGACCAGCAGCACACCCACGATCCACGCTCTCCGCATGCGACCACTCCCGCCCTGGCCCGAAACGGTTCCCCAGGCAAGCACAGCCGGGCACCGGGGGGAAGACACGCGTCGGCCACGACGGACCCGCGCGCCGCTCACCCGCGGTCCGCGTGAAGGGCGCCCGGCCGCCTCACAAGCCGCCGCCCATGCTCCCTGCCGACGAGCCGGTTCGGGCGGCCAGGTCGTCGACCAGCACCGCAGCCCCGTCGAAGCGGCCGGCCTTGAGGTCCATGAGGGCCTCGTCGGCCCGGGACAGCGAATAGGTGTGCGTGGTGGCGCGCACACCGTACCGGGCGGCGAGGGCCAGGAACTCGCGGCCGTCCGCACGCGTGCTGGAGGTGACGCTGCGCAGCTCCTTCTCGTAGAAGAGGTCGCTCTCGTAGCGCAGCGGCGGGATGTCGCTCAGATGGATACCGGCCACCGCCAGGATCCCGCCCCGGTCCAGGGCCCGCAGCGCGACCGGGACCAGCTCGCCGACCGGCGCGAACAGGATCGCGCTGTCCAGCGGCTCGGGCGGCGGGGTGTACGCGTCCTGGGCGGAGGCGGCTCCCAGGGCGAGCGCCAGCCGCCGCGCTTCGGCTGCGCGCGTCATGACGTGCACGGTGGCGCCCTCGGCCAGCGCGACCTGCGCACACAGGTGGGCGCTGCCTCCGAAGCCGTACAGACCGAGCCGTCCGCCCGGCGGCAGCGCGGCCCGCCGCAGCGCGCGGTGGCCGATGATGCCCGCGCACAGCAGCGGCGCGGCGGTCACGTCGTCGAGACTGTCGGGCAGCCGGTGTGCGAAGGCGGCCGGGACGGTCGTGTACTGCGCGTATCCGCCGTCCGCGTCCCAGCCCGTGTACCGGGAGGCCGGACACAGGTTCTCGGCCCCGCGTCGGCAGTAGCCGCACGTGCCGTCGGTGCCGCGCAGCCACGCCACGCCCACCCGGTCGCCGGGCGCGAAGCCGCGCACCGCCGCCCCGAGGCCCGCCACCTCCCCGACCACCTCGTGCCCGGGCGTCACCCCCGGCAGGCGCACCGGCAGGTCGCCCTCGGCGACATGCAGATCCGTACGGCACACCCCGCAGGCGCGCACCCGCAGCAGCAACTCGTCGTCCCGGGCACGGGCACCGGCTTGCCCACGAACCGGAGGGAGCCCTCCTCGACCGGCCCGGGCGCCACCACGGACCACGCGCGCATCATTCCGTCCGCCATACCGCACCCCGTCCCGCCGAGGCCCCTGCCGGAAATCCCGTCGAAAGCCGACCTCTCCTGTCCAGTCTGAAACGGACCCGGCCATTCGACGCGCGGTCGGGCGCATCGATGGCTAGCGTGAGGAAACGGACCATCCACCGATTCGGAGAGGGCCGCAGCCATGGCCGTACAACCTGAGGGAACCCCCTGTTGGGCCGACGCGATGTTCACGGACGTCGAGGGAGCCAAGAGCTTCTACGGTGACGTCCTGGGCTGGACCTTCGGCGAGGCGTCGTCGGAGTACGGCAACTACACGCAGGCCTACTCGGACGGCAAGGCCGTCGCCGCCGTCGTACCGCCGATGCCCGGCCAGGAGGGGCAGTCGCAGTGGTGCCTGTACTTCGCGTCGGCGGACGCCGCGGCCACCGCCCGCAAGATCCGGGACAACGGCGGCGAGGTGGTGATGGAGCCGATGCAGGTCGGCGACTTCGGCACCATGTGTCTGGGCCGCGATCCCAGCGGCGTCGTCTTCGGCGTGTGGCAGGCCGGCGCCCACGAGGGGTTCGAGGCGCCGCCCGAGCAGCCCGGCGCGTTCTGCTGGGCCGAGGTCTTCACCCGTGAGCCCGAGAAGTCGGACGCGTTCTTCCCGGCCGTCTTCCCGTATTCCGCGAAGCAGATGCAGGACGAGGCGGTCGACTTCCGCCTGTTCGAGGTCGACGGCGACATGGTCCTCGGCCGCATGAAGATGACGGAAGAGTTCCCGCCCGAGGTGCCGCCGTACATCAACGTCTACTTCACCGTCGACAACTGCGACGACGCCGTCGCCCGGGCCACCAAGCTCGGCGGCGTCCTCAGGTTCGGACCGATGAACACCCCGTTCGGCCGGTTCGCGGCCCTCAGCGACCCGCAGGGCGCGAGCTTCTCGGTGATCGACGTGACGACGACCGAGGGCGAGATGCCGCAGGTCACCGAGGTCTCCTGACAGCGGGGTCCGAGCGCCCCGTCCGGCCGTGGCATGATCGGGTCCATGCGTGAACGTGTGGTGGCCGCGTGCGACGGCGCTTCGAAGGGAAACCCCGGACCGGCCGGCTGGGCCTGGGTCGTCGCCGACGAGTCGGAGACCCCGACCCGCTGGGAAGCGGGGCCGCTCGGCAAGGCCACCAACAACGTGGCGGAACTGACCGCGCTGGAACGCCTGTTGGCGGCGACCGACCCGGACGTGCCGCTGGAGGTCCGGATGGACTCCCAGTACGCCATGAAGGCCGTCGCCACCTGGCTGCCCGGCTGGAAGCGCAACGGCTGGAAGACGTCCGCCGGCAAGCCCGTCGCCAACCAGGACCTGGTCGTACGCATCGACGAACTGCTCGACGGCCGCTCGGTCGAGTTCCGCTACGTGCCCGCCCACCAGGTCGACGGCGACAAGCTCAACGACTTCGCCGACCGGGCCGCCAGCCAGGCGGCGACTGTCCAGGAGCCCGCGGGCAGCGGCCTCGGTTCGCCGGAGCCGCCGCCCGCACCGGACGTACCGGCTCGTGCCCCGCGCAAGCGGTCCGGCGGGGCCAAGGCTTCGGCCGGGCGCGGCGGTTCGGCCAGGACGATCAAGGCGAAGTTCCCCGGCCGCTGTCTGTGCGGGCGGTCCTACGCGGCCGGCGAGCCCATCGCCAAGAACGCCCAGGGCTGGGGGCACCCGGAGTGCCGTACTGAAGCGGCCGGTTAGCGCACCGCGCCCGGTCAGACGACCGCGCCGCGCCAGCCGCCGGTCTCCTGGCCGCGCTCCTCGATGAACTGCTTGAAGCGCTCCAGGTCGCCCTTGGTCTGCCGCTTCACGAAGCCGAGCTTGTCGCCGACGGTGTCGGTGACGCCGTCCGGATGGAAGTCCATCTGCAGCATCACCTTCGTGTGGTCGTCGTCGAGCCGGTGGAAGGTGACCACACCCGCCTGCCGGGCCTCCCCGGAGACCGTCGTCCACGCGACCCGCTCGTCCGGGATCTGCTCCGTGATCTCCGCGTCGAACTCCCTGTGCACGCCGTTGACGCTGGTCACCCAGTGCGTGAGCGTGTCGGAGCGCTGCTCGATGCGCTCCACCCCGTTCATGAACTCCGGGAACGTCTCGAACTGCGTCCACTGGTTGTACGCCGTGTGCACCGGAACGCCGACCTCGATGGATTCCTCGACCTTCGACACGGGTCGCTCCCTTCCTCGTCGTTATGTGACTCGTCGGGTGTTGTCCGGCGCGGGTACCGCGTGACCTGCGGAGCAAACCGGCGACCGGCGTCCGTCAGTCGGTGTCGAAGGCGTAGTGAGCGGTGTGGTCCAGCAGGTCCCCGGGACGCGTGTCATGCCACGGTTTCATCGTCTCGCCGAGGTCGACCACGTCCGGCGTCCCGGTGGCCGGCAGGTAACCGGAGCCCGGATGACGGCGCTGCCACTCGGCCCACAGCTTGTCGATGTACGCGTGGTGCAGCCAGAACACCGGGTCGTTGGGGGAGACCCCGCTGGCCATCTGCCCGCCGACCCAGACATGGACCCTGTTGTGCAGGTTGACGCCCCGCCAGCCCTCCAGGTGGTTGCGGAAGCCGTCCGAGGCGCTGTTCCAGGGGGCCATGTCGTACGTCGGTATGGACAGGACGGACTCGACCTCGGCCCGCGTCGGCAGCTCCCGGGCACCGGTGCCCAGCGCACGCCGAAGGTAGGTGCGCCCGTCCACGCGCACGGTGATCGGCCAGTTGCCGGTCGAGGCGGCGAACGGCCCGTCCATCACCCGGCCGTCCCGGCTGCGTCCGGTGCCGCCGAGGAAGTCGGGCGCCCACAGGGAGGAGCGCGCCGAGCGGTCGGTGCTCCAGTCCCAGTACGGCAGCGCGACCGAGGCGTCCACCGACTGCAGCGCGCGCTCGAACTCCAGCAGGAATCTGCGGTGCCAGGGCAGGAAGGACGGTGAACGGTGGCCCGTTCGCTCGCCGTTGTCGGTGTCGGACAGGAGGAAGGCGTTGTGCGTCGTGACGAAGGTGTCGTAACGGCCGCTGCGCTTGAGCTCCAGGACCGCGGCGACGAAACGCTGCCTCTCGTCGGCGGTCAGGCTCGCCTGGTTCTTGCGGACGGTCATCTGCGGGTCTCCCAACGAGCGTATGGGCGGGGTCAGTTGGCGGGGAACGGGAGGAGCGGGGCGCCCCGCAGTTCGTCGACCGCGGCGCGGGCGGCGGCGCGCGGGGTGGGCACCGGGTCGTAGTGGCTGACGACGCTGATCCAGCTGCCGTCTGCGTTGCGCATGACGTGCAGCTCCACCCCGTCGACGAACACCGCGTATCCGGTGCCGTGGTGGTGACCGCCGCCGGCGGCCGACCGGCCGTGTATGCGGCGGCCCTTGTAGACCTCGTCGAAGGCCTCGGGGGAGCCGGGGTGGTGGTCGGCGGCGGCCGCGGGTGGCGCGGCGACGGCGTGGGCGCCGGCCACCGTGGCGAGGGCGGCCGCGGCGGTGAGCGCACGGCGACGGCTGAGTTCGGGCATGCGGGACCTCCTGGGATCGTTCGTTTGGCGACCCCGCATGCCTATCGGTGCGGATGAGAGCGGGAGAAATCCCCCGAGGGTGGTTGGCTCCGATCCGGACAATTACCAACATGTCGTGCAAGATTGAACGAAGATGATCTTGCTGTCAGGGTGGTCCGCGGGACCCGGAAGGAGGAATTCCTTCGCGCGGGAGCGCGCATTCCGGTGATCTTTCATGGACGGGGCCCCAGCAGTGGCCTGCCTCACCCGAAGAAAGTGACGCGATCCGGAAGGCCGCCGACCCGTTACGCCCTAACGGAACAACCGGTCGAGGAAGGCGTTGCCGTAGACGCCGTGCGGGTCGAGCCGGTCCAGGACTCCGGTCGCCTCCTCCCACAGGCTCTCGCCGTATGAGGCGGGCACGGCCGTGCCCAGCACCTCCTCGTCGTCCCACACCTCCTCCTCCGTGTACGCCCAGCCCTTGGACCACTCGACCCGGGTGAGGGCGTGCCCGCCGTCGTACGCACGCAGCAGGAACCGCTCGATCTCGCGCAGGAAGGCCTCCGCGTGCGGCGTGCCGGGCAGCGTCAGGACGTTCAGCCAGACGGCCGTGTCCCACTCGGGGTGTTCGCCGCTCGGCCGCAGCGCCGACAGCAGTGGGGCGCGGGCGCCGTCCAGTTCGGCGTCGGCGGGATCGTCGAGGCCCGTCACCCGGATCTCCGCCGAGCCGTTCACCGGGAAGCGGCCCAGCGCCGCGTACACCGTCAGCCGCTCCCGGTAGAAGGAGGCGAACTCGGCGACGACACGCTGCACTTGGTCCCGGGTGGTGAGCACGGCGTACCCGCTCGTGGTGATCTTGAGCGTGGTGGGCTTCAGGTAGAGCAGGGTGTTCTTGGAAGGCCCCCAGATGTCGGCGGACAGCGTCGCCACGAGCCCGAGCGCCGCCGCCTCGTACTGTGCGGTGCCCAGCACCGGCGCGAGGTACCAGGCCGCGTCCGAGACCATCCGCCCGGCCAGGTCCGCCACCGGGGTCGGGACGTTGTCGGAGAACGGGTAGTTGTACGGCGACGTCACCCGCCGGGAGGTGAGCGGCCGTGTGGATGCCACGCTCCACACCTTCAGCCACGGATACTCCGTGAAGGCGAACCAGATCGCCTCCAACCGCCCGGACCGCTCCAGGAAGCTCGCGAACGTACGCCCGTCACCGCCGGGTGCCGCGAAGAGCTCGCCGGCCGAAATGTCCGTACGGCTCACGCACCGCAGATTCGTGTTCGCGCCCACCCGCAGCACGACCTCGGTGACCAGGGCACGGCCGAGGTGGGCGAGGAGCGCGGCGCAGTCCGCCTCGTCGCGGCGGTAGGTCCGCAGCGCGTAGGCGCCGCTGTCCTCGTCCCAGACGACCGCCGTCAGCGACAGCACGAGATTGCTGAGCGAGCCGTACGTGTGCCCGGGCAGCCGCTGTTCGCCCCGCGCCGGTACGGCGGTGCCGTGCGCGTCGATGGCCAGCGCGCCGCCGAGTGTGAGGTTGCCGGGAGCGGGCGCGGCGGTGACACCGAGGCCGTTCTCCTCCAGGTAGGTGAGCAGCGCTTCCAGCGTGACGCCGGTGCCGGCGCGGACGGAGGAGGCGGACTCCACGGACAGGCCGGTGAGGTGGGAGGCGGTGTCGACGAGGAGGACACGTGCGTCCGACGCGGTGCCCTCGGTGATCGTCAGTGGCGACCAGCCGTGCGAGGAGCCTCGGGCGCGTACCGTCCAGTCGTGCCGCCAGGCCCAGTTGACGACGGCGACGACTTGGTCGGGGCCGGCCGGCGCACAGGCCCACAGTCCGTCGGCGGTGATCTCGCCGACCCAGTTCCGGTACGCCGAGCGGTACAGGGCGACCCCCGCCGGGAAGTCCGGCAGTTCCTCGGCCGCGACCGCCGGATCCGCCGCCACCAGGACGGGTACGGCGGCCAGGGCGGCGGCGGAACGGAGGAAGCCGCGACGGGTTCAGGAAGGGTCTCCCTGTGGGAAGTTGCATGCTGAACGATCGGGCACGGGCCCACACTAGGCGGCGATTGACGCGTGCATGCCTTCCGTGGCGCCTCCTCACTCGTGTGAGTGAACGATGTGCGGGTGACCGGCCGGAGCGGCCGCTTCCGCGCGGGCGGGTGACGGATGACAGACTGACGTCATGGACGAGCGCACATTCGGTAGGTCGCAACAGCACGCATCCGTCGTCGGTCTCGGCACCTGGCAACTGGGTGCCGACTGGGGAGACGTCGACGACAAGGAAGCCCTGGCGGTACTGGAGGCGGCGGCCGAGTCGGGGGTCACCTTCTTCGACACGGCCGACGTGTACGGCGACGGGCGCAGCGAACAGACCATCGCCACGTTCCTGCGCGGCAGGCCCGACCTGCATGTGCTGGTCGCCACGAAGATGGGCCGCCGCGTCGACCAGATCCCGGAGAACTACGTCCTGGACAACTTCCGCGCCTGGAACGACCGTTCCCGGCGCAACCTCGGCGTCGACCGCGTCGACCTCGTCCAGCTGCACTGCCCGCCGACGCCGGTGTACTCCACGGACGAGGTGTTCGACGCCCTGGACACCCTGGTCGAGGAGGAGCGGATCGCCACGTACGGCGTCAGTGTGGAGACCTGCCAGGAGGCGATGACCGCGATCGCCCGGCCGGGCGTGGCGAGCGTGCAGATCATCCTCAACCCGTTCCGCATGAAGCCCCTGCGCGAGGTGCTCCCCGCCGCCCGGGAAGCCGGCGTCGGCATCATCGCCCGCGTCCCACTGGCCTCGGGCCTGCTGTCGGGCAAGTACACCAAGGACACGGTCTTCCCGGAGAACGACCACCGCACCTACAACCGGCACGGCGAGGCCTTCGACGTGGGTGAGACCTTCTCCGGCGTGGACTACACGACGGGCGTCGAGGCCGCCGCCGAGTTCGCCGCGCTCGCCCCCGAGGGGTACACCCCGGCCCAGCTGGCCCTGCGCTGGATCATCCAGCGGCCGGGCGTGACCACCGTGATCCCGGGCGCCCGCTCGCCCGAGCAGGCCCGCGCCAACGCGGCCGCCGCCAAGCTGCCGGAGCTGTCGGAGGCGACGCTCACCGCGATCGGCGACCTGTACGACCGGCGGATCAAGGACCAGGTGGAAGCCCGCTGGTAGGTCCCGGCATGTCGCTCACGGCGCCAGGAGCAGCTGCCTCTCCCGCTCCTGGTCGCCCGAGGCGGAGCCCTGGTCGTGCACGGGGAAGGCGCGGGACAGCATGTCGCTCGCCGTTTCCACGGCCTTCGGCGTGCCCTGCACGGTGACGGTCACCGGAGCGGACAGGTGACCGAGGTGGCCCTGCGGAGTCCCGGCGAGCCGGTCGGCGGTGCCGTCGGCGAACGTCGCCGTGTGGACGGTGGCGTGATCGTCGGCGGGCAGGTCGTCCGCGGGGCCGAAGGCGGGCTCCAGGGCCCGGACGATCTTCTGCGCGTCGGCGGTGCTGCCGCCGCTGAGTGTGACAGTGAGCTCGGGGCCGGACATGGTCAACGGGACTCCTCGGATGGTCGACGCCGTACGTCTCGCGCTTCGTGTAACCGTCCGCTGATCGCTGAAACGGCCCCCGCCCACGCCGTCGGCACCTCAGAGGCGTCCGCCGGTGAGCCGCGTGACCGGCCCGAGAGTGTGTCGCTCCGCACGGCGGCCCGCCACGTAGGACGCCGCGCCGAGCGCGGTCAGGCCCGCTCCGACGCCCGCGGTGACCAGCTTGCGGTGGCTGAGCACCGTCCACGCCGTCTTCGCGCCGGCCGCGACCTGGCCCGAGGCCGACACAATCGCCTGACGGCCCGCTTCCACACTCTTGGCCGCCGTGTGCGCGGCCGCGCTCGTCGAATCGGCGGCCCGCTGCGCACCGGCCTTCGCCATCGACGCCGCGTCGTCCGTCTTCGTGGCGGCGGCGCGCGCGGTCTCCGCCGCCGGGGCCGTCGCCTTGTCCGCGTTCTGCCGCGCCTTGGAGGCGGCGGTCGAGGCGGCTGCTGTCTTCTTGTTCGTTTCCTTCTCCGATTCCGTCATGGGATCCGGTTTGCCGCTCGGCCGCGTCGCAAACACGTTGCGTCACATGCTGTGCCCATCGACGCAGGACCTGTCCGTTCCGCGCGAAGCAGGGAACACGGTGCAGAGAAGGAGAACGGGGCCACTCAGGCAGGGAGGAAGCGTGTCGGGCACCGGAAGCGGAGCAGATGCGGGATACACGGGGCGCAACGAGACCGAGGAGGAGAGAGCCGACCGGAAGTGGGGAGAGCTGATCCAGGAGGTCAGGGTCGCCCAGACGGGCGTGCAGATTCTGTTCGCCTTCCTGCTCACCGTCGTGTTCACGCCCAAGTACGAGGACCTGCCGCACACGGACAAGGTCATCTACATCGTGACGGTCTTGCTGGCTGCCGCCGCCACCGGCGCCTTGATCGGCCCGGTGTCCCTGCACCGCCTGGTGGTGGGGCGGCGGGTGAAGCCGCAGGCGGTCGAGTGGGCCTCCCGGTTGACCTTCGTCGGCCTGATGCTGCTGCTTGCCACCCTGACCTCCGCGCTCCTGCTGATCCTCAGGGTCGCGACCGATGACGCGTACGTGCCCTGGCTGGTCACGGGAGTGCTCGTCTGGTACGTGCTGTGCTGGTTCGTCGTTCCGATGCTGACGCGGCGTGGCCGTACGTCGAAGTGATGGCGAGGGTGTCGAACCGCCGTTCGTGTCAGCCCCCGGCGATGACCTCCGCGAGGAAGTCGTCGATGCGGACCTCTTCCCGCCCGGGTGCCACGATGTCGCGGGTCTCCCGCAGGAAGGCCGCGAGCGCCGGGGCCCAGGCGAACACCACGGCACACGGACGGCCCCCGTCGGGGCGGGCGTCGCCGCGGAACTCCATGCGCAGCTCCTGCCACACGCCCGTCGACACGGGACGCAGCCGCACGTCTCCCACGCCCACCGGGCCCTGAAGTCCGTCGCTGAGCATCTCCCGGTCCAGCCGCCACCGCGCGAGCACCCGGCCGTCGTGGCTGAACACCGCGGTGACGGCGAACGGGTCCGCCGCGTCGTAGCTCAGATGGGCGAGTACCGGAAAGCGGTCCGTGGTGCCCGCCTGGAGCTGCACGACCAGGGACTTGTGCACGAAGGAGTTCACGAGAGGGCCTCCGGTGAGAACTGTCGTAGAGCCCTCTAGTACCCCCGTCGTGCACAAGATGCTCAGCCCTGCGGGTGATTGCCCCGCGCCCCGCGCAGCGAGGTGATGCACGTGGCGATGGCCTGCTGGAGTTCCTCCAGGCGCTGGACCATGTCGTCCTCGTAGAACTCCTGGGCGTCGTCGAAGGTGAGCTCCTCGAAGACCTTGGTGGCCTTCTGCAGGCTGCTGTAGAACTTCGTCCGCCGTTCCTGGACGCGCAGTTCGGGATCGGCCTCCACCGCCTCGACGACGAGCGACTTCATGGTGTCGTACGCATCGGTCGCCCACTCGCCGGTGTCCTCGTCCTCCTCCAGCTCATCGAGGAGCGACAGATGCCGCTCGGCCTCCTGACGGAGGTCGACGGGCGCGTCGATGGTCTGCCCGGCGGGCGTCTTGACCTGGCCCGACTCGGCGATCTGCCGCACGTATCCGATCCGGTCGGCGGCCCGGCTCTCGCTGGCGACTGCCTTCTTCAGGTCGTCGGTGCGTACGACGTCACGCGCCAACTCGGCCTGGAGTTCCGGGTCCTCCCTCAGCCGGTCGAGCAGCGCGCTGCGCGCGGCCCGCGCGGTGGAGGGGTCGGCGAGGATCGCGGCGCGCAGCGCGGTGGGGTTCTCGGCGACCTCCAGCGCCTTGGTCGGCCGGATGCCCTCGGCCTCGGCGGCCTCGGCGATGGCGGTGCCGCGCTCGGAGGTGGCGCTGTTGCGGGAGACGTAGTAGCTGAGCCATACGTCCGCGTCCGGCAGCTCCACCTCCTGACCCGGCGTCAGCGCCTCGAAGTGCGGGACGAGACCGTCGTCGGCGGCACGGTCCCAGGCCTTGTAGTAGCGCATGACGCGCTCGGGCGAGCATCCGGCGAGTTCGGCGAACTCCTTCGCCGACACCTTCGGTGTCTCGTCCGCGCTCTGGCCTCCGGGCCGCACGCTGCGCGCCACCAGCAGGCCGAAGGCCCATCCTCCGGTCCGTGCGTAGACCCCGAACTCGCGCGCGTCCCGCGCCACGAGGTCGGACAGGGGTACGGGGGACGTCTCGGACGGGACGATCGACAGGGTCACGGTTGTTTCTCCTGGGCAGGCTGGTCGGACCGCACAATGTGCAGGTCGGAAGCCTATTGCACCCGCCCGCGGTGCGGGGGCCGTACGTCCCGCTCAGTCGAGGGCGTCGTGCAGCGCGGGCAGCAGCGTCTTCGCCGCCCAGTCGAGATACGCCTGCTGCGACTCCCCGCCGATCTGCACCAGGGCGATCTCGGTGAAACCGGCCTCGGCGTACGGCCGTACGGCCTCCACGAAGTCCTCCGGCTCGTCGCCGCAGGGAATCGCGTCGGCGACGTCGTCGGGCGTGACGAACTGCGTGGCCGCTTCGAAGGCGTCCGGGTGCGGCAGCTCGGAGTTGACCTTCCAGCCGCTTCCGAACCAACGGAACTGCGCGTGGGCGCGCTTGACGGCCGCGTCGCGGTCGGGGTCGTAGCAGACGGGCAGCTGGCCCACCCGCGGCTTGCCCTCGCCGCCGTGCCGGTCGAAGGCGTCGAGCAGCCCCGACTTGGGCTCGGTGGCGATGACCAGGTCGGCCAGTCGGCCCGCCAGGGTGCAGGACTGCTCGCCGGAGACCGCGATGCCGATCGGCGGCGGCTGGTCGGGGAGGTCCCACAGCCGGGCCGACTCGACGTCGAAGTGCGTACCGCGATGGTTCACATGGCCGCCCTCGAACAGCGCGCGGATGATCTCCACCGCCTCTTCGAGCATCTCGTGCCGCACGTCCACGGACGGCCAACCGCCGCCCACCACGTGCTCGTTGAGGTTCTCGCCCGAGCCGAGCCCCAGCCGGAACCGGCCTTCCGACAGCAGCTGCATCGTCGCCGCCTTCTGCGCCACCACCGCCGGGTGGTAGCGGACGGTGGGACACGTCACGTACGTCATCAGCGGGATGCGCGAGGTCGCCTGGGCGGCCGCGCCCAGCACACTCCACGCGTACGGCGAGTGACCCTGTGAGCGCAGCCACGGAAAGTAGTGGTCCGAGGTCACCGAGAAGTCGTAGCCCGCCTCCTCGGCCCGTACCAGATGGTCGACGAGCTCACGGGGGCCGGCCTGCTCGGTCATCATCGTGTATCCGATTTGCACCATAAGGGTTGAGTCCCCGGTCAGCGGAAGCGAAAACAGGCCGTCTGAGGGCCGGCAAACCGCTCGATTCCCCTCGATCACCTCCCGGTCGCCGGAAGAGGATGCGGGCATGAGCGATCGCCCGCTGCCCCGGAGCACCCCCGCCGCCCAAGGCGTCGACGCGGCGGGCGTCCGCACCTTCCTCGACGCCCTCGAAGCGGCCCCGGACATCGAGCCGCACAGCCTGATGATCCTGCGGCACGGTCAGGTCGTGGCGTCCGGGTGGTGGGCGCCGTACACCCCGGAACGGCCGCATCTCCTGTATTCGCTCAGCAAGAGCTTCACGGCGACGGCCGCGGGTCTCGCCGTCGCCGAGGGACTGATCCGGCTGGACGACCCGGTGATCTCGTACTTCCCGGAGTTCGAGGCCGACATCACCGACCCGCGCAGCCGCGCGATGCTCGTGCGGCACGTGGCGTCGATGGCCTAGCGGACACGACGCCGAGACGTTCGAACGCGCACACGCGATCGACCCCGGGGAACTGGTGCGCGGATTCCTGCTGCTGCCGCCCGAGCGTGAGCCGGGAAGTGTCTTCGCGTACAACCAGCCCACCACGTACACGCTCGGCGCCATCCTCCAGCGCGTCACCGGCCAGTCGCTGACCGACTATCTGCGACCCCGGCTGCTGGATCCGCTCGGCATCGGCGAGGTCGCATGGGCGCGGGACCGGGCCGAGCGTGAACTGGGCTTCAGCGGACTGCACGCCACGACCGACGCCATCGCCCGGCTCGGGCTGCTCCATCTCCAGGACGGTGTGTGGGACGGCGAGCGGCTGCTGCCCGAGGGATGGGTCGCCGAGGCAACGCGGGCTCACGTGTCGAACGCCGACGGTACGCCCGAGGGCGCGCTGTCGGACTGGCAGCAGGGTTATGGCTTCCAGTTCTGGAGGTCCCGGCACGGTTACCGCGGCGACGGGGCGTACGGCCAGTTCTGCCTGGTGCTGCCCGAGCACGAGGCCGTGATCGCCACGACCGCGGCCACCGAGCAGATGCAGAAACTGCTGAACCTGGTCTGGGAGCATCTGCTGCCGGCGTTCGGCCCCGGACCGCTGCCCGGCGGGCAGGACGCCGACGCGGCACTGGGGGAGCGGCCGGCGCGGCTCGCGCTGCCGCCGGCCGCGGGCAAGCCGACCCCGCCGGAGCGGCCGGAGGCCTGGTCCGGCGCAGAGTTCACGCCGTACGGCGGTGCCTGCGCGGACCAGCCGACGCTGACCGCGGTGGGGGTCGGCGCGGACGCCGACGGTTGGAGTCTGACGCTCACCGAGGTCGGTCACCGACTCGTCCTGCGGCTCGGCGGGGACGGCTGGACCGTCCACGACGACGGCCCGGTCCCGACGGCCGTGAGCGGGGGATGGACCGACGCCCACACCCTCGTCGTGGACGTGGCCTTCCTGGAGACGCCGCACCACCTGGTGGTGACGTGCTCGCTCGCGGACCGGACGTTCACGGCGCGCTGGCGCACCGAGCCGCTGCACGGAGGGCCGCTCCACGCGATGCGGGCTCCCCGTGGCTCAGTCTGAGGCCTGCCGGAAGGTTCTCAGGAAGGTGTCCAGCGCCTCCTGGTTCGCGGCGTCGTTCCAGTCCTCCGCCGGGGTGGCCCAGCGCAGCGAGAAGCTGCGGCCCTCCCCGATGAGGAAGCCCCGACCGAAGGTGCGCAGGAGGGTGCCGTTGATGTCGGCGAGCCACTCCATGTCGGCCGCCTCGCGTCCCTGATAGGTCGTCGCGCGGATGTCGCCGACCCGCCGGTAGCTGCCCGCCTCCTCCTTCAGACCCGGCTCGACGTCGTCGCGCCAGACGGCGACGGGGTCCGGGCCCACGCGTTCGCTGTAGGTGACGGCCAGTGCGCGTGGGTCGTCGTCCGCGCCGAAGACGACGCGGTACGCCAGGCCGGACGCGCGCGTCGTGCGCAGCGGCTTCCAGCCCTCGGGGAGGGCGACGGAGAAGCCCTCCGGGGAGTGGTAGAGGTGGAACCCGGGGGGCAGCGGCGTGCCTGTGGGGGACGCCGTCGGTGTGGGGGTGGGCGTGGGTGTGGGCGTCGGAGTCGGTGTCGGCGTAGGGGTGGGTGTCGGTGTTGTCGGTGTCGTCGGCGGCTGGGAGGGCTGCTGTCCGTCGGCGCCGTCGTCGGGCACGGAGGCGGAGACGGAGGGCTGGGGCGGCGCTTCGCCGGCGGAGGTGCCGGTGCCCGGCAGCTGCCGGGTCACGGCGAGGACGGAGACGGCGACGGTGACGACGGCCAGGGCCGTGCCGGCGACCATGGTGCGCCTGCTCCACCCCGGGCCCGCGCCGTACACGCCGCGCAGCCGGGGCCTGCCCACCATGGGAGTGGCCTCGTCGGGGTCCCCGGTAAGGACACGTGTAAGCGCCTCGCGGACCACGGGGCGGGTCAGTCGCTCCGTGGAGTTCTTGCGGAGCAGCCCCTGCAAGGTCTGGGTGAGCGGGCCGGCGCGCACCGGCGTGCGCAGTGGAAGGCGGTCCACTCCTTTCAGGGTGGTCTCGGGCCGGTCCCGGTCGCGGAAGGGCGGACGGCCCTCGACCATCGTGTACAGAATCGCGCCGAGCGCCCACAGGTCGGCGGCCGGTCCGATGCGATCGTCGCGAGCCTGTTCGGGGGAGGCGTACGAGGGTGCGCTGACCCGGGGTGCGAGGGTCGCGCCGGCCAGCCCGAAGCCGGTGACCACGACGGAGCCGCCCTCCTGCACGAACACCTGGCCCGGGCTGAGCTCGCCGTGCGTGATGCCCTCGCCGTGCGCGGCCTCCAGCACGTCGAGCAGCTCCAGGCCGATGCGGGCCGCCCGTACGTAGTTGAACGTGCCCTGCCGGGCGATGAGTTCCCCCAGCGGGATGCCGTCGATGCACTCGGTGACGGTCCACAGGGTGCCGGACTCCTCGACGGCGTCGACGACCACGGCGACCCGGCCGGGACACAGCAGCCCCATGGTCTCCGACATCCGGACGACCCGGGCGGTGGCCCGACGGGAGGTCTCCCCGTCCAGGCCGACCGGGAGCCCGATCTGGGTGAGCAGGCAGGGGCGCTCGACCTGGATGTCCTCGCCGTACCAGCAGATGCGGTTCGTTTCGCGGTGGAGGACCTCCACGAGCCGGTACCTGCCGGCGACCAACTCGTGTGTGGAGACGTGCGCCTTGACCATGGTCATCCCTCGCTGAACCCCTGGTTCTCACCTTTCACAGTGGTACGGCGGCTGCGTCGGGGTGCGTTCAATGAATCCGCAACTGAAAGGCGCCTCTTTTCTTTTGTTCGCTTGCTGTACGACCAGTCAATAAGAACTGTCCAACCGCTGATCGGAGTTGTCCCGTCTCAACGCAGCCCGAACCGCTGGGACCAGGTCATGACATCACCGGTCGTCGCGTTGCCCCCGCAGACCACGAGTCCCAGCCGGGCCCCGTCACCGACCCGCTCCAGGACCCGCCGGGCCGCGGGAAGCAGACAGCCGGCGGCCGGTTCGGCCCATACCTTGGCGTGGTCGGCCAGATCGAGCGAGCCCTGCACGGCCTCCCGGTCGGAGACCACGAGCACCTCGGTGACCAGGGCGGACACATGGTCGTACGTCAGCTGCGACACGGACGGGGCGCTGAGCGTGGAGACGATCGACGACAGGGCGACCGGCACCGGGCCGCCTGCCGCCAGCGCCCGGGACATCGCCTCGGCGCCCTCGGTCTCCACGCCCCAGATCCGCAGGCCCGGCCGGCGGGCGAGCAGTGCCGCCGCGACACCGGCGATCAGCCCGCCGCCCCCGACACTGACGAGCACGTCGGTGAGGTCACCGGCGTCCTCGGCGAACTCCAGTCCGACCGTGCCCTGCCCGGCGATCACCACCGGGTCGTCGAAGGGATGGACCAGCGTGAGTCCCTCGTCCCGCAGCCGCGTCACCAGCGCGAACGCGCCGTCCATGTCGTCGGTCAGCCGGACCGACGCGCCGACGGCCCCGGCGATCTCCACCGCCCGGGCGGGCGCCGAGCGCGGCATGACGACCGTCGCCTTCACGTCGAGGGCCGCGGCCATGACCGCGAGGGCGATCCCGTGGTTGCCGCCGCTGACCGCCACCACCCCGGCGGCCCGTTCCGCCTCGCCGAGCGATAGCAGCCTGGCCGTCGCCCCACGCGCCTTGAACGAGCCGGTGCGCTGAAGCAGTTCCAGCTTCGCCGTGACCGGGACACCGAGCAGTGCGGACAGGCCGGGGCTCGGCACTGTCGGGGTGCGTACCAAGTGGCCGGCGATCCGCTCGGCCGCGTTCTCGATGTCCGTGATCCCGATCAAGGCAGTCACCCTTCCGGCACGGGGCGGAGATCCGCGCCGCCTCGAACCCTGACGCGCGGTGCGGCGAAGGTCAACACGGCCTCAGAGGTCGCGCCGCGGCAGGAAGTCCAGCAGCGACCGCAGCTCCTCGGCCGGCCCCGCCGCCAGTGGCACGTCGAGGAGCGCCGCATCGACCGCGGTCAGGTGCCGGCGTGCCTCGGCCAGCGCCGCCGCCCGGCCGCCCGCCTGGTCGATCAGAGCGGCCACCGCCCCTGGTTCCCCGTCCGCCTCCAGTAGTTCGGCGAGGCGTCCGGCGGCGGGACTCGGCGAGTCGAGCGCGGCCAGTACCGGGAAGGTCTTCTTACGTTCCCGCAGATCGCTGTGGACCGGTTTGCCGGTGACGGCCGGGTCGCCCCAGATCCCCAGCACGTCGTCGACCACCTGGAACGCGACCCCCAGGTGCCGTCCTGCACGGTCCAGCGCGGCGGCCGTGGCGGGCGGCGCGCCGCCGAGCAGGGCGCCCAGCGCGGCCGCGCAGCCGAGCAGCGCGCCGGTCTTGTGCTCGGCCATCGCGCGATACTCCTCCGGCCGCACCCGCCGCCGCCCCGTCCACGGCCGCCCGGCGAACAGCAGGTCGTCCGCCTGGCCGCACACCAGGTCGCCGAGGGCCGCGGAGAGCAGACGCAGCGCCCCGGGGCCCGCCGGTGGGACGGCGAGCGTCTCGACGGCCAGGGCGAACAGCGCGTCGCCCGCCAGGACCGCCGGGCCCGTTCCGTACGCCTTCCACACGGTGGGACGGCGGCGCCGGGCCGCGTCGCCGTCCATGATGTCGTCGTGCAGCAGGGAGAAGGTGTGCACCAACTCCACCGCGACCGCCGCGGGCACCCCGTCCCGCCCGGGCGCACCGGCCGCCTCCGCGCCCAGCACGGCCAGCGCCTGCCGCACCCCCTTGCCACCGGGCGCGACGGCCGGGCTGCCGCCGACCTCGCACCAGCCGAAGGAGTACGCGGCCATCTCGCCGACCCATGGATGCAGCCGTCCGACGGCGTCCCGCAGCGCGGGCCGCACCAACGCCCGGCAGCGTTCGAGAACTTCGGGAACGGCGACCGCCGACGTGAGCGCCATCACCGTACGACCTCCGCCCGCAGCCCGAGCTCCTCCTGGGCCCGCGCCACCATCTCGCGCGCGTGCCGCAGACCGATCCGCTCCAGGACGCGGGCCAGGCCGACGAGTTCGGCGGCGGTCTCGGTGCGGTCGCGGCCCAGCCGGGCCAGGGACTTGGCCAGCCCGAGCCGGGCCAGCGCCTCACCGCGCGGCTCGCTCATGGCCCGGAACTCCCCGAGCGCCTGCTCGTACAGGTCCCTGGCTTCGGTGTAACGCCCGGCGCGGTAGAGGACGTTGCCGCGCATCTTGTGGTTGTACGCCAGCGCGCTGGAGAGGTTCATCGCCCGGCACGTCGTCTCCGCCTCGGACAGCAGGGCGAGCGCCCGTTCGGTGTCGCCGTCGCGCACGGAGACGACATCGGCGAGCCCGCGCAACGCCCAGGCGTGACCCCGCCGGTCCTCCGCCCGGGCGGCTATGCCGGCCGCCTCCTCGAACATCGCGTACGCCGTGTCGTACGCGCCGGTGTTGCGGTGCATCTGCGCGATGCCCTCCAGCGCCCACACCGTGTGCCGGGCCTCGCCACGCCGACGTGCCTCGGCCAGCAACTGCTCGTGCAGCCTGCCGACGGCCTCGTAGTCGCCCTGGATACGGCCGGTCTCGGCGAGGCCCGCCAGCGAGTAGCCGCGGGCCACGATGTCGCCGCCGCGTTCGCCGAGGTCGGCCGCGAGTTCCAGCAGCCGCCGGGCCAGGGCGAACGCGCCGCGCTGCCGGGCCAGCGTGCCGCCGCTCCACAGTGCCCACGCCATCGAGGCGGTGTCCCCGGCCGCCCGCGCCGCCCGGTAACTCGCCTTCCACGCCCGGTCCGCCTCCCCGATCCGGCCCAGCCGGCGGTGCGCCTCGGCCACCGCGAGCCCGGAGCGCGCCGCCTCCCCGTGCTGCCCGGCGCGCTCGGCGGCCCTCAACCGCTCGGTGCCGACGGCCAGTACGTCGGTCAGCGACGAGTTCACGGAGAGGGTGGTGAGGGCGCCCTGGTACTCGGGGGCGAATGCCTTGCCGTACATGCATACCTTTCGGTCCGTATACACGCCATCTATACATTGCATGTATACACAGAGTGTATAGTTCGTCGAAAACCAGCCCCGGCCCAAGGGCCAGGGCGTGGTCTGTTGTCGATCAAGACGTGGGCGGAGCCGACCGGGTTGCCCGTGAGGCGCAGATCACCTCACGGGGGATCTCACTGCTGAGCCTTCTGAGGTGTGGCCTCACTCGGCCGTACGACGACGTAGCCCTGTCCCTGAAGCATGAGTTGCACGGCCTCCCCGGAACCGCCGCGCAGCATCGACCCGATCGACTGCGAACGGTGCAGCGAGGTGTCCAGGCCCGCCGTCCAGCCGACGACGGCGTCCGTGTCGACGAACACCGGATACTGCGGCGAGACCGGGATGACCAGCGGAGTGCCGTCGCACACCAGCCCCAGCTTGCCGTGCCCCGAGAAGACGCTGTTGAACAGACCGCCACCGGTGATTCCGGCCCCCTTCACGGTCGAGATCCGATACGACAGCGAGGAGTCGAAACACAGGACGTTGCGGCCGTTGACGGTGAACTCGTCGCCGGGGTCCACCTCGACGACGAAGCAGTTCTGCGCCTCGTGCGCGAACCAGGCCTCACCCTGCCCGCGCACCGCCATCAGCGGCAGCCCCTCCCCGGTGACCGCGCGTTTGAGCATGCCGCCCACGCCCTGGCCCTTGCGTTCGAACTGGAGATTGCCGCGGTAGGCGACCATCGCCCCCTGGCGGGCGAGCATCTCGCCGTGCACCGCGTACCGGATGCACTTGGAGTTCTCGACCGTCATACCCGGCGCTGTGGCCGGCTGCACCATGTGCTCGCTGGAAAACAGGTCACCCTTCATGGAGGCATCCTGTCCCGGAAGGCCGCGCTCCGCCAAGATCGCGGCTCGCGGTCGTGTCGGTGCCCCGGGCGCCTTCTCAGGCGCCGAAGAGCTGGGTCCAGTACGTGCCCGAGGGACCGCCGCCCTCGAAGCCGACCCCTATGTGGGTGAAGTCCGGCTTGAGGATGTTGGCGCGGTGGCCCGGGCTGTTCATCCAGCCCTCCACCACCTCGGCGGGGGAGCGCTGGCCGCAGGCGATGTTCTCGCCGATCGAACGCCGTCGGCATCCCGCGGCGGCCGCCCGGTCCCAGGGCTGTGAACCCTCCGGCGAGGTGTGGGAGTAGAAGGCCCGGGCCACCATGTCCGCGCTGTGCGCCTGCGCGGCGACGGTGAGCAGCGGATCCACCGCCAGCGGACGCAGCCCCGCCCGGGCGCGCTCCCGGTTGGTGAGGTCGACGACGTCGGCCTGCGTCCGCGCCAGACCGGCGGGCGTGAAGGGGCTCGTCCACAGCGCGGTCCAGTACGTGTCGCCGGTGCGGCCGTCACCGACGTACGCCAGACCGGCGTGGGTGAAGACCGGGTCGTGCAGAGTGCGGCGGGGCTGGTCGGTGCGCAGGCAGTACGCGACGAACTCCGCGGGCGTGCGCGGGCCGGAGACCAGGTGCTCGCCGACGGTGAGATACGCGTATCCGGTGGCGGTGACACGCTGGTGGACGGAGACACCGTCCGGGCCCTCGACGCCGAGGCGCCCCGACGAGGCCATGGCGGAGGCGTGGGCACGGGCCGCGGCGGTCAGACGGGGGTCGAGGACGACCGGCGGTGAACCGGCCGCGCTGCGGGCGGAGTTGACCAGGCCGAGGAAGCCGTCCGGGTCGGGGGAGGGCAGGGGCGGCTCCGGGCTTGTGGGGGACGTGCCGTAGGCCGGAGGCGTCGGCGTGTCGTCGACGACGTCGACCCCGAAGTCACGGGCGAGGCCCGCCAGTCCGTCGGCGTACCCCTGCCCCAGTGCCCGCAGCTTCCAGCCGTCGCCGCGCCGGTAGATCTCGGCGAGCAGCAGCACGGTCTCCTGTCGGGGCCGTGGCGGCGCGAACCGGGCGAGCGGTCGGCCGCCCGCACCGGTGACGTGGAGCGTGGGGGCGGGCAGGCGGCCCAGGGGAGTGGCGGGGTCGGAGGGGCTGACCACCACCGTGACCCGGCTCGCTCCGGTGCGCAGCCTCGGCGGGTCGACGGTCAGGGTGTCGCCGTGCAGTCGGGCGCCCGGAGCGGCCGGCTGGTTGTAGAACACGAAGTCGTCGTCGCCCCGGACCTTGCCGCCGTCGTCCGTGATGAGCGCGGACACGTCGAACGGGCCGGGGACCCGGACGGTCACGGCACCGCCCGGGAGAAGCAGATTGCCGCCGGGGACCAACTCGCTCATCGTGCCGCCCTGATGTCGTCGTCCGGGACCCCTCGGGGTCGTCCGGACAACGTGCGCCAAGGCACACGGGTTCCCGCCCGCTCTGTGGGAACACTACGAGTTCACCCGGTCGTCATCCCGTTCGGAGAGGATCCCCCACTGGTGAAGGGCGAGTACGAGTTCTGGGAGGCGAGGTTGCTCACCACGCCCCTGTCGGGCACCTCGCGCGAGCTCCTGATCGCGGCGGACTCCGCCAGGTGACGGCCCGGTCGGCACTCGCGTACGGCGTGGTGGCCGTGCTGTTGGCGGTTTCCGCCTGCCGGTCCACGTCCGCCCGGGCGTACGACGTCCCCGAGGGCGTCGTCACCTGGGCAGCGAGCGCCGACCGCATGGTCGAAACCGCCGCCGCCGACCGCGGTTACCGGCTCGTCGTGCACACCAGCGTCGCGGGCCGTGACATGCGGATCCGGCTCTCCAACGCCTTCGGAGACCGGCCGGTGACCTTCGACAGCGTCTACGCCGGTCTCCAGAAGCGGGGCGCCGAACTGGTGCGGGGCAGCAACCGGCGGCTGACCTTCGAGGGCTCGCCCTCCGTCACCGTCCCCGCCGGAGGGGTCGTATGGAGCGATCCGCTGCCCGGCAGCCTGCCCGCCGCGACCAACCTGGTGATCAGCATTCACTCACCCGACGCCGGCGGACCGGCGACCGGCCACTGGATGGCCCTGCAGACCTCCTACGCCACCCAGGGCGACCACACCGCCGAGGAGAGCGCGACCCACTGGACGCAGGCCATCGGCTCCTGGTTCTACCTGGACGCGGTCTCCGTGCGGGCGGCCGGGAGGACCGGAGCCGTCGTCACCCTCGGCGACTCCATCACGGACGGCTGGCAGTCGACCAGCGACCTCAACCGCCGCTGGCCCGACCACCTCGCCCGCCGCCTCCGGCAGGCGGACACCCACGTCAAGGGCGTCGCCAACGAGGGGCTCGCAGGCAACAAGGTCCTCGCGGACGGCCCCGGGGAGAGCGCCCTGAACCGGCTGGATCGGGACGTGCTCTCCCAACCGGGTGTGCGCACCGTGTTCCTCTTCCAGGGCGTCAACGACATCAAGGCCTATCCAGGTGTCACCGCCGGGGACCTGATCGACGGCTACCGGGAGATCGTCGAGCGGGTGCACGCGGCCGGCAAGTGTGTCGTCGCGGCCACTGTCGCGCCCTTCAAGGGCTGGTCCGAATGGAACGCCGGGACCGCGGACGTACGCCATGAGGTCAACGCGTTCATCAGGAACAGCGGGGAGTTCGACGCCGTCACCGACTTCGACCGCGTCCTGCGCGCTCCCTACGACCCCGAGCGGATCCGGCCCGTCTTCGACAGTGGCGACCATCTGCACCCCAACGACAAGGGAATGCGGGCGATGGCCGACGCCGTCGACCTGGAGAGCCTCGACTGCGACGACCCGCCGGGCACCGACGCGACGCCGTAGCGCAGGGCAGTGACTCAGGACGGCCCGCGGCCGGACGCGCTCGGCTCCGGCGCGATCAGGCCCTCGCGGTAGGCGACGGCCACCGCCTCCGTACGGCTCGCCACGCCCAGCTTGGCGAGGATGTTGGAGACGTGGACGCTCGCCGTCTTGCCGCTGATGAACAACTCCTCGCCGATCTGCCGGTTGCTGCGGCCGAGAGCGAGGAGCCGCAGCACGTCCTGTTCACGGGCGGTGAGCATCGTGGCCCGGGCATCGGCGGCCGGGGAGTCCGCCAGACGCCCGCGACGGACCAGGGCGTCCACCTGCTCCAGCAGCGGCGTGGCGCCGAGCCCGGTCGCCGTCTCCCGTGCCGCACGGGCCTCGACGGCCGCCTCCTCGCGCCGATCGGCCGCCAACAAGGCCTCGGCGAACCGCACTTGGCAGCGGGCACGCTCGTACACGTCGCCGAAGTCGAACGCGGCGACCGCCTTCGCCCAGGCCGCCGCGTCCGGCCCGGACACGGCCCGCGCCCACTCCGCCTCGGCACGCGCCAGCCACGCCTGCCCCTCCGGGCCCTGCGGGGTGCCGTCCTGGCCGCGCACGGCCGTGGCCCGGGCCAGTTCCACCAGCTCGCTCGCGGTGTCCGCCCAGCGGCCCGCACCGGCCTCGTCGCCGGCGAGGCGCAGCCCGGCGGCCGCGTCGGCGACCGCGCGGAGCGCGAGGGCGGCCAGCCGGACCGTGACGTCCGGAGGCGTGCCCGCGTCGTCGGTGAGCGCCGTGACCGTGGACCGCATCCGCCGCACGGCCTCCTCCGGATCGCCCCGCAGTGCCGCCGCGTCGGTCAGCACGATGCCCGCGACGAGCGTGCCCATCCAGTCGAACGGCCCCTCCAGCAACGTCTGAGCTCGGCCCGCGGCCCCGAGGTCGCCACGTGCGAGCGCCACGTACAACGCGGGGCCGGCCGTGTACGCGCCGGCCGCGGGCAACACCTCGGCGTCCGCGGCCGCCGCACGCGCGCACTCGTCCCAGCGGCCCAGCGTGTACAGCGCCAGCAGCCGGAGGTAGCGCATCTCCAGCGGATACGGCGAGGACAGCAGCCCCGCACGGCGGGCGCGGTCCAGCCCCTCGGTCAGCCAGGGCAGGCACGCGTCGAGGTCACCGGACTCGAAGCAGCCGACGGCGAGGTTGAACAGCGCGCGCAGCTCCACGGGCGCGTTGCCAGAACGCCGCGCGAGTTCCCGGGCCTCGCGCAGCCGCTTTTGCCCCTCCGCGGTACGGCGGCCGTCCCCTTCGAGGATGGCCAGCGAGATCAGCAGATCAGCCCGTGCGTCGGTGACGTCCAGCTCTTCGGCGATGCTCAGGGCCTGCCGGGCGACTTTGAGTGCCGTCTCGCTCTCCCCGACCTGACGTGCCGCCAGGACGTGCGTGGCCGCCGCCCACACCCAGGTGCGCGACGGGGGTTCGGCGGGGATCATGGCGAGCGCCTCGCTGCTGTAGGCGAACGCGGCCGTCAGGCTGTCGACGCTCAGCAGGTTCCCGGCGAGCGTGTACCGCACCCGGGCGGCGAGTTCGGAGTCCGCGTCCTGGCCGACGCCCGCGAGCGCGGCACGGGTGAGGGAGACCGCCCGGTGCGCCTGCCCGGCGTGCGCGGCCGCCGCCGAGGCGCGCAGCGTGAGCGTCACCCGGTCGACGCCCTCGCCCGCGGGCCGGGCGGACGGTTCGACCGTGGACCACAGGTCCAGTACCGCTTCGAGGTGCCGCAGCTCCTCTGCGGGCGCGCCGACGCGCTGGGCGTGGTCCGCGGCCTCCAGTGAGGCGGCGAGCGCCTCGGGCAGGTCATGGCTCTCCCGGGAGTGGTGGGCCCGCTCCGCCGCGCTCCCGGGCCGGCGGCCCCGCCCGGCGAGCAGGCGGGCGAACGCGCCGTGCAGCCGGGCCCGTTCACCGGGCAGCAGGTCGGCGTACACCGCCTCGCGGGCCAGGGCGTGCCGGAAGGCGTAGGTGTCCCCGTCGCCGGGGACGAGGAGCTGCCGTCCCACGGCCTCGCGCAGCGCCGACTCCAGTTCGTCCTCGGGGAGTCCGACGGCGTCCCGCAGCAGGTCGTGCTCGACGCGGCGCCCGGCGACCGCGGCCGTACGCAGCACCTGCTGGGCGGTGTCGGACAGCTGCTCGAAGCGGATGAGCAGGACGTCCGCGAGGCCGCTGGGCACGCCCCCGGCGTCCGTCTCCGTGGCCGCGACCAGCTCCTCGGCGTAGAAGGCGTTGCCCTCGGCGCGCTCGACGATCCGCCGGACCGTGGTGTCCGGCAGCGGACTGTCCTGAAGGGCCCGCACCAGCCGGGCCACCTCGGCGTCGGCCATGGGCCGCAGCTCCAGCCGCTCCACGCCCGGCAGCCGCACCAGCTCGGCCAGCAGCGGACGCAAAGGGTGACGGCGGTGCAGGTCGTCCGCGCGGTAGGAGGCGAGCACCGCCAGCCGGTGCGTGGGCGCACCGCCCGCCGGCCGCTGGAGGATGCCCCGGCTGAGCAGGAACCGCAGCAGGTCCCGGGAGGACTGGTCGGCCCAGTGCAGGTCCTCCAGCACGAGCAGCAAGGGAGCGATGTCCGAGAGGTCGGCCAGCAGCCCGGCCATGCCCTCGAACAGCCGCAGCCGCCCGCCCGTGTCCCGCACGGCGTCCGTGCCGCCGCCCAGCAGCCGGTCCACCACCGGATGCGCGGCGAGGGCGTCCGCGAACCGCCCGTCGGAGGCGAGCACGCCCAGGACCTCCGTGAACGGCAGATACGGCAGCCCGACGTCACCGAGGTCGACGCAGTGCCCGGTGAGCACCGTCATCCCGGCCTCGGCGGCCCGGCCGGCGACCTCGTCCAGCATCCGCGTCTTGCCGACACCGGCGTCCCCGGCGACCAGCACGGCCCGGGCCTCACCGCCCCGGGCGCGCTCCAGCACACCGGCGAGGCGGGCGAGTTCGTCCTCCCGGCCGATGAGCGGCGTGGTGTTCGAGATCGGCGGCACGGAATCCATCCTGGCACGGGACACTGACAGCGCCTCTGTGGCCGAGGTGGCCTGAGCCGACCTCAAGGGGCGCGGGGGAACTGCGCAACCGGCCACACACAATCCGCAGCCGCCGTCGGACAGAACCTCTCGAGCTCTCAGGCGCTCACTGCCGCAGGGCCCGAGCCCAATCCACCGGCACCCGCCCGGCAGGGCCTGGCGCCGGCTGCTCCGCGGGATGGCTCACCGGCGGGGCCATATCGGGCCCCGACTCGTACAGTTCATTCGTCTCGTAGTTCCAGAACCAGCTCTCGCCGGGCTCGTAGCTCTGTACGAAGGGATGCCCGGTGTCCCGGTAATGCCCCGTAGCATGCTTCGCAGGGGAACTGTCACAACAGCCGACGTGCCCGCACTGCGCGCAGCGCCGCAGATGGAACCACCATCCGCCGGCCGCGTCGCACTCCACGCAGCCGTCCCCGCTCGGCGGAACGCTCGGATCGATTCCCTTGACGGCGGTCATACGGGCTCCTCAGAAGATGTGTCGGGCTCCGCGGCAGTGAGCGGAAGGAGGACCTGGAAGCGCGTGTCGCCCGGTTCGGACTCGACCTGCAGGCTGCCGTGATGCTTGTTGACGACGATCCGCCAGGAGATGTCCAGGCCCAGCCCCGTGCCCTCGCCCACCGGCTTGGTGGTGAAGAACGGGTCGAAGATGCGGCCGCGGATCTCCTTCGGCACGCCGGGCCCGGTGTCACGGAACTCCACCAGCAGCCGGTCGTGGTCCAGGGCCGTCCGCACGGTCAACGTCCCTTCCCCGCCCGTGCTGTTGATGGCGTGCACCGCGTTGTCGATCAGGTTGGTCCACACCTGGTTGAGCTCCGCCGGGTACGCCGGGATCTTCGGGACCGTATGGTCGTACTCCTTGACGACCTTGATCCGCTGACCGATCTTGCCCGACAGCATCAGCAGGGTGCTGTCCAGGAGTTCGTGCACGTCGGCGTTCTGGAAGGGCGCCCGGTCGAGCTGGGAGTACTGCTTGGCGGCGTCCACGAGGTGCGAGATGCGGGTGGTGGAGTCCTCGATCTCGTCCATCAACAGCTCGGTCTCGACCGTGTAGTTGAGCCACCCGATCGCGCTCGGCAGGAGCTCCTCGTCCACGGCCGCGGCGACCTGGTCCAGCCAGTCGATGTCGAGCCCGGCCTGCACGAAGGTGGGGGCGATCCGCCAGCCCTCGGGAATGTCACGGTCGTCGAGCCAGTCGGTGAGCGCGTCCTCGCGGTCCGAGGCTTCCAGGGGGCTCAGCACGGGTGCCTTGGCGACACGTTCGGCGGTGCGTTCCTGGATGTCGATGAGGTTCGCCAAGGTCTCCGGCGAGAACGAGCCCGAGGAGATCACCCGCAGCTTGTGCCGCATCTTGCCCACGCGTTCCCGCAAGGTCGCGGTGGCTCGTACGGCAGCCGCCGCGGGGTTGTTGAGCTCGTGCGTGAGACCGGCCGACAGCGACCCCAGCGCCAGCAGCCGTTCGCGCTGCCCGATGACCCGCTGCGTGCTCTTCGTACCGAAGAACAGCCCCTCCAGCAGATGCACCGCCATCGGGAACCACTCCTGCATGAAGCTCGCGAAGGTGTCCGCGGGCAGCACGAAGAACCGCGTGGGTTCAGTGACACGCATCGAGTTGTTGTACACCTGGGGCACCCGGTCCCCCAGATACGCCTGCATGGACCCCGCGTACACCCCGCGCTGGGAGGTCCGGCTGACCTCCACGTCGTCGCCGCCGACCCGGCGCGACAGTACGACCGTGCCCTCGATCATCACGTAGAAGCAGGTGGCGGGCTCGCCCTCGGTGTAGACGGGACCGGGATCGAACTTCTCCACCCGCCCCTCGCCACACAGCCGACCCAGCTGCTCGGGGGACAGCTTCTCGAACAGGAACAGCGACCCGATCTCCTGCGGGCTGCAGGGCATGAGCCGCCCGCTCACGACTGCTCCAGATACCGGTGGACGAGCATCACGGCCATGGCTCCCTCTCCGACGGCGGACGCGACCCGCTTCGCGGACTCGGCGCGCGCGTCGCCCGCGACGAACACGCCGGGAATGTTGGTCTCCAGGTGGTACGGCGGCCGGTCCAGCTCCCAGTCCGCCGGCGGCCGCCCGTCGGGGGTCAGGTCGGGCCCGGCCAGGATGAACCCGCGCTCGTCGCGCAGCACCGTACCGTCCAGCCAGTCGGTCAGCGGGGCCGCGCCGATGAAGACGAACATCCACTGCGCGTCGACGAGTTCGGTCTTCCCGCTCTCCACGTCGCGCAGCGTCAGCTGCTCCAGACGGTCCGAGCCGTGCACGGCCTCGACGGCCGTGCCGCAGCGCACCGAGATGTTGGGCGCCTCCTCGATCTGCTGGATCAGGTAGTGCGACATCGACGCCGACAGGGACGGCCCGCGCACCAGCAGCGTCACCGACTTGGCGCCCCTGGCCAGGTACATCGCCGCCTGCCCGGCGGAGTTGGCGCCGCCCACGATGTACACGTCGTGCCCCTGGCAGGAGGCCGCCTCGGTCAGCGCCGAGCCGTAGAAGACCCCGCAGCCGGTCAGATCGGTCGTCCCCGGCGCGTCGAGCTGCCGGTACGACACGCCGGTCGCCAGGATCACGCTGTGCGCGGCGACCGCCGAGCCGTCCGAGAACCGTACGGTCCGCGCCGCCCCGTTGACCTCCAACCCGGTCACCTCGCGCGCGCTGAGGATCTCGGCGCCGAACTTCGCCGCCTGCCGCCGCGCCCGGTCGGTCAGCTGCGCCCCCGACACGCCGTCCGGGAAGCCGAGGTAGTTCTCGATCCGGGAGCTCTGCCCGGCCTGCCCGCCGGTCGCCGACCGCTCCACGAGCACCGTCCGCAGCCCCTCGGACGCCCCGTAGACGGCGGCGCCGAGCCCGGCCGGGCCGCCGCCGATGACGACGAGGTCGTAGAAGTCGGCCGCGGGCGTCGTGGCCAGCCCCACCTGCGCGGCCAGCTCGGGCGCCTCCGGCTCGACCAGCGGCGTGCCGTCCGGGGTGATCACCAGCGGCAGCCGCTGCCCGTCCTGCCCGGCCGCCGCCAGCAGCCGCTGCCCCTCGGGCTCGTCCGCCGAGTACCAGCGGTACGGCACCTGGTTGCGGGCCAGGAACTCCCGCACGTCCGAGGAACGCGCCGACCAGCGGTGCCCGACCACCTTGGTGCTGGGCACCGGCCGGTAGTCGCTGCACCGCCACGTCTGAAGCAGGTCGTCCAGGACCGGGTAGAGCTTCTCCTCGGGCGGATCCCACGGCTTGAGGAGGTAGTGGTCGAGGTCGACGACGTTGATCGCGTCGATCGCCGCGTTCGTGTCCGCGTACGCGGTCAGCAGCACCCGCCGTGCCCCCGGATACACGTCCAGGGCCTGTTCCAGGAACTCGATGCCGTTCATCTGCGGCATCCGGTAGTCCGCCAGGATCACCGCCACGAGATCACCGCGCAGCTTCAGCTCGCGCAGCGCCTGGAGCGCCGACTCGCCGGACTCCGCGCGCACGATCCGGTACGACTCGCCGTAGCGGCGCCGCAGATCGCGGGCGACGGCGCGGGAGACTCCCGGATCGTCGTCCACGGTCAAGATGACGGTCCGCGCTGCGTCCGCGGCCTGTGCCATACGTCTCCCACCCCGAGGTCGGACTCACGGCACGGCGTACCCCCTGGCCACTGCCACCGAGCCGCGCGCCGGTTCCCGCCCATCGTATGTTCGATCGTCCCGCTTCGCTCAGGCATGCGGCAGTGGGTGCGTGGGAGCCCGCCCGCCGTCCGTCAAGGCGCTCACCCAGCACGCAGAACTCGTTGTCCTCGGGATCCGCCGGCGTCACCCAACTCTGCTCGCCCTGGCCGATGTCCGCGTGCCGGGCGCCGAGGGCGAGGAGTCGGGCCACCTCCGCCTCCTGGCCGTCGGGCCGGAAGCCGAGGTGGAGACGGTTCTTGACGATCTTCCCCTCCGGCACCGGCATGAAGAGCGGGCCGGGCACCCGGGCCTTCTCCGGCCGGATCTCGTACTCCTCGGCGGAGTCGTTGACCACCACCCACCCCAGCGCCTCGGCCCACCAGCGCCCCAGGGCCACCGGATCCGCCGCGTCCACGCCAACCTGCTCCCATTCCAAAGCCATGCCGACCGTAGTGAAGACTGGGTCCGAGCCACGTGACCGAGACAGATGGAGGCCGGCAGCATGACGCGCCCGATCACGGCAGGGATCGACGGAACCGAGGAGAGCCTGGCCGCGCTGGCCTGGGCGGCCCGGGAGGCGGTCCGGCGGGGGCTGGCCCTGCGGGTGGTGCACGCCTGGCGGTTCCAGCCGCACGAGGCGATCGAGGCGGCCGACCCCGACGTCCAGGCCGGATGGGCGCGGGAGGTGCTGGCCTCGGCCGCCGGGACCGTCACCGAGCGGTATCCGGGGCTGGAGGTGTCCACCGACGTGGTGGAGGGCGGCAGCGTGGACACGCTGGTCGCCGCGGCGGCGGACGCCGAGATGCTGGTCCTCGGCTCGCGCGGCCACGGCCGGGTCGTCGGCTTCCTGCTCGGCTCGGTCGGCCAGCAGGTGATCGTCGAGGCGACGCGCCCGGTCATCTTGGTGCGCGCCGACGACGAGCCCTCCGTCGAGGCAGCGGGGCGCGAGATCGTCGTGGGCCAGCAGGGCGACACGGAGGACAGCGCCGACGCGCTGCGGTTCGCGTTCGAGACGGCGGCGGCGCGCGGTGCCACGGTGCGCGCGGTACGGGCCTGGACCCTGCCGCCGGTCTTCGCCTACAGCCCGGGCTCGCTGAAGCTGCTCGATGAGGCCGGCGGTCTTGAGCCGTACGAGAAGAAGGCGCTGACGGCGGCGCTGCAGCCGTGGCGGGACCGCTTCCCCGACGTGCCGATAGTTGAGCACGTGGAGATGGGCAGCGCCGGGCAGGTGCTGCTGTCGGTGGCCGCGGGCGCCCAGCTGATGGTCGTCGGCCGCCGCGCCCACCGTACGGCCGTCGGCGCCCGCATCGGCTCGGTCGCCCATGGCGTCCTGCATCACGCGGGCTGCCCGGTGGCCGTGGTGCCGCAGGCCTGAGTCAGTCGGAGGCGGGGCTGGGCTGGAGCGTCTCGCGCGCCTTGGGGAGGATGTTCTTGATGTAGTCCTCCACCGCCGTGTCCAGCCCTATGTCGTGCTGCGCGCGCTCCGACAGGTACCAGCGGTGCTCCAGCAGCTCGTGGTAGATCTCCGCCGGGTCCATCGAGCCGCGCAGCTCGATGGGCACGGCCCGCACCGTGGGCCGGAAGACGTCCCGCACCCAGCGGTGGGCGAGCACCTCCGGGCGGGCCGCGAGGGGGTCGCCCGGGGCGTAGTCGTCCTGGGTGGCCATCCAGCTCTCCAGGTCGTTCAGCAGCCGCCGCGCCTGGTTCTCCTCGGCGTCCAGGCCGGTCAGCCGCAGGAGCTGGCGCTGGTGGTGGCCCGCGTCCACGACCTTGGGCACGAAGGTGACCGTGTCGCCGTTGGAGGAGTGCTCGATCTGCATCTCGGCCACGTCGAAGCCGAGCTCGTTCAGGCGGCGGATCCGGCGCTCTATGTAGTGGTACTTGCCCGCCGGGTAGACGGACGTGCGGGTCAGTTCCTTCCACAGGCTCCCGTAGCGCGCGCAGATCTCCATGCCGAACTCGATCGGGTCCACGGAGGGATGCAGCGCCCCGGACGCCTCCAGGTCCAGCAGTTCGCCGCTGATGTTGACCCGGGCGAGGTCGAGGTCGTAGTCGCGCTGCCCGGCGCTGAGCTGCGGGTGCAGGTCGCCGGTCTCCGCGTCCACCAGGTACGCGGCGTACGCGCCCGCGTCCCGGCGGAACAGCGTGTTGGACAGCGAGCAGTCGCCCCAGGCGAACCCGGCGAGATGCAGCCGCACCAGCAGCACGGCCAGCGCGTCCATCAGCCGGTGCATGGTCGCCGGCCTCATCGTCGTCTCGAACATCGACCGGTACGGCATCGAGCCGCCCAGATGCCGGGTGACCAGCACCGGCTCCAGCGGGGCGTCGTCGGCGTCGGTACGCCCGGTGACCACCGCCAGCGGGTCGACCGCGGGAATGCCGATCCGGTCCAGGTCGCGCAGCAGCTCGTACTCGCGCAGCGCCGGGCGCTCGGCGAGTTCCTTGACGGCGATGACCTCGTCGCCGGCGCGGGCGTACCGCACGACGTGCCGGGAGATACCGCGCGGCAGCGGTACCAGGTACTCCTCGGGCCACTCCTCCAGGGGGAGGTGCCACGGCAGTTCGAGCAGGAGCGCGGGATGCTCCGGGTTGGTCGCGCTGATCTGCAGTGCCATGGGTCGCGTGTCCTCATCTTGCGTATCGCCGAGCCGGTGATCGTCACCTCACCTTAAAGCGCGCGCTCCCGGGCCTGAAGTGCCGCTTCACGGATCGGACCGCGGTGCGCGGGTCCGTGCCCCGGGAGAAGGAGATCGCCCTCCAGAGCGGCGAGTATCTCCAGCGAGGCCACGGCACGGGGCCGCTCGTGGTGGAACATGTCTGGCAGCAGCTGCGGCCCCATCGTCCGCGAGGTGGGGTGACCGCTCACCAGGGCGTCGCCCGAGATCACCACGCCCTTGCCCGGGAGGTGGTAGGCGGCGTGCCCGTCGGTGTGGCCGGGCGTGGGCACCGGGACAGGCCGGCCGGGCAGATCGAGCGGGCCCGCCGCCGGGGACGGCTGCGGAGAGGCGACCGGGACGTGGGCGGTGCCGCCCGAACGGAGCGCGTGCACGACCCACGGCAGCACACCGGGACGCCAGCCGTTCTTCAGGACCGTCCCGACGCTGACCTGGTGCAGGAACTCCCGTCTGGCGTGCGGCACTTCGTCCTCGTGCAGGTACACCGGCGTGCCGTAGGTGCCGCGCAGGTACTCGGCGGAGCCCAGGTGGTCGTTGTGGGCGTGGGTGATGAGCACGGCCGCGACCGCCTCCGGCGAACTGCCCACCTCCGCAAGGGAGGCGAGAACCTGCTCCCGGTCCCCGGGATAGCCGGTGTCGACCAGGGTCGCGGCGTCCCCCTCCGTGAGGATCACCCAGTTGGTGTTGCTGCCGTGCACCAGATAGGTGCCGTCGGCGACTTGCCGCACGTCTGTCCGCATGATCGTCCCCGTGGTGAGGTTCCAGCCCGACGGACACAGCAAAGCAGGTCATGAGGGAGGCGGAGTCGGCTGGTCCGGTCGCATGCCGAACAGGAAGCGGGTGACCCGTGTCCTGCGCACGGCGTACTCGTACACCACGAGGATCACGGCGAGGGAACAGACCACGATCGCCGTGTACTTGACCACGATGGGGGCGGCCCAGCCCACGACTCCGTAAGCGAAGGCGACCACGACGGGCTGGTGCAGCACGTACAACGGCAGGGCGGCGACCGCGAGATAGGGCAGCACGCGTGAGGGCGGCTCACTCCCGGGCGACCCGCCCTCACGGGACCCGGCCTCGCGCGGCCCGCCTTCACGCGCTCCGCCGCCGCGCGGCCGATCCAGCAGCCCGAGGATCGCCACCACCCAGCACCAGCCCGCCGCCCCGAACAGCGCCCGGGTGAACAGTGCGAAGGTGGTCCTCGCGGTGAACGGATCGTCCTGCGACATGAATCCGGGCGCGGTCCCCAGGAACAGGACGATCCCCAGCACGCCGACGGGAAGGGCGAGTCGGCGCATGGCCGCGCGGATCCGGTCGTCGCCGGCCAGAACGTGGCCGAAGAGGAAGAACAGCAGATAGGCCCAGCGGTTCCAGCCCGCGAAGCTCTCCTCCATGCCCAGCAGCGCGTTGATCAGGGCGAGCGGCAGCGCGGGCAGGAGGAGCAGGGCGGGCCGCCGCCCCACCGCGCCGCCCGCGCGGTCGCCGGCGGACGCGAGGGGAGCGGCGACCGGCGCGAGGAGGAGGCTGAAGACGAGCAGGAGGACGACGAACCACAGGTGGCCGGTCTCGAAGTGGTCCCCTTCGAGGACGAAGGGGAAGTCGCCGGGGTCCGGGTGGACGGTGAGGAACCGGGGCCAGAAGCGCCAGTAGGACTCGCCGTAGCCGGGGTCGGCGGCACGCAGACGCAGCCACTGGGGCAGGGGACACAGGACGAGCGTCGCGAAGACCAACGGGACGCCGAGGCGCAGCAGCCGTTCACGGGCGAAACCGCCCGGCCCGCGACGACGGAGCGAGTACCGGGCGCCGAGCCCGGCGACGAGGAACAGCAGGGGCATCGCCCAGACCACACCGAGCCCCGCGACGACGGTGACGGCGTCGGTCGTCTGCGCGTTCTTGACGTAGAAGTCGTCGTCCGGGGAGAAGACCAGGGCGGCGTGGAAGAAGACCAGGCCGAGGACGACGAGGGCACGGAGCATGTCCAGTTCGACGCGTCGGCGAACGGCTGCCGGCTGCCCTGACTCCCCACTCATCGCGGCCTCCCCCCGGGATGTGCGCCAGTGTGGGGGAGGCCGTGCGGGGGAGGACAGGGTTCCGTCAGGAACGAGGCTGCCTCCGGCACCGTCCGCCGGAGGCAGCCCCTCGCGCGCAGCTGAGCGGCCGCCCGTCCGCCTCAGTGCACGCCGTCCGGGCGGAACTGGATGCTGATCCGCGGTCCGGTGGCACGCGTGGTCTTCGGTACGGAGTGCTCCCAGGTGCGCTGGCAGGAGCCGCCCATCACGATCAGGTCGCCGTGCCCCAGAGGCCGTCGGACCGTGGCGCCGCCGCCGTGCATCGGTCGTAGCAGCAGATCGCGGGGTGTGCCCACGGACAGGATGGCGACCATGGTGTCCTCCCGGGCGCCCCGACCGATCCGGTCCCCGTGCCAGGCCACGCTGTCCCGGCCGTCGCGGTAGTAGCACAACCCGGCCGTGGTGAAGGGCTCGCCGAGCTCCTCCGCGTAGTGGGCGGACAGCGCCTCGCGGGCCTGGGTCAGCACGGGATGCGGCAGTACGTCGTCCGCGCCGTAGAACGCCAGCAGCCGAGGTACGTCGACGACGTGGTCGTACATCGTGCGGCGCTCCGCGCGCCACGGCACGTCGGCGGCCAGTTGTTCGAACAGTGCGTCGGATCCGCTCAGCCATCCGGGCAGTACGTCGATCCAGGCGCCGAGGCCGAGCTCGGTCCGGCGGATCCCGTCGAGGCGGCCGAGTTCCAGCTCGTCGGTCTGGTCGAAGAGGGAGCCCTGGAGGTGCCTGCTCATGCACCCAGCGTACTCTTTATTCGAAAATGTGTTCCCACTCTGTTTTCGGTCGGCCAGGACAGTCGGCCAGGACCTGTCGATACATCGGTGTATCGGATACATTCGCGTATCGAACGGAGGGCGGGGCATGGCGGTGGAGCAGACGACACGGCGCGTGACCAGGCGCCGCGTCCGCACGCGGGCCAACCTCCTGGACGCCGCCTTCGCGGTCTTCGCCGCCAAGGGCTTCGGGCGCGTCTCGATCGAGGAGGTCTGCGAGGCCGCGGGCTACAGCCGGGGCGCCTTCTACTCGAACTTCGACAGCCTGGACGAGCTGTTCTTCGCCCTCTACCGGCAGCGGGCCGACCTGATCGCGGATCAGGTGTCCGGGGCGCTCGCCCTCGACGGGCCGGACCTCGACGTGCCCGCGGCCGTCGACCGCGTCACCGAGGTACTGCTCCTCGACCGGGACTGGCTCCTGGTGAAGACGGACTTCCTGGTGCACGCCGCCCGCGAACCGAGCGTGGCGCAGACCCTGCTGGAGCACCGGGCGCGCCTGCGGCGGGCGATCGCCGAGCGGCTCGCCCGGGCGCGGGGGCACACGGAACTGCCCGCCGTGCTCGGCGACATCGACGGTGCCGCGCACGCCGTGGTCGCCGCCTACGACGGAGTCACCACCCAACTGCTGCTGGACCGGGACGTCGAGCATGCTCGCGCCTGGCTCAAGCAACTGCTCACCGCGCTGCTCACCGACGGCAGCGACACCACCGTATGAGGAAAAGGACGGTCGCCATGGATGCCGACGTCATCGTCGTCGGATCGGGCCTCGCGGGCCTGGTCGCCGCGCACGAACTGACCAGCCGGGGCCGCAGGGTCGCGCTGGTCGACCAGGAGAACGCCGCCAATCTCGGCGGCCAGGCGTTCTGGTCCTTCGGCGGACTGTTCCTCGTCGACTCGCCGGAACAGCGGCGCCTCGGCATCAAGGACTCCTTCGACCTCGCCTGGAACGACTGGCAGGGCAGCGCACGGTTCGACCGCGTGGCCGACGAGGACTCCTGGGCGGTGCGCTGGGCGCGCGCCTACGTCGAGTTCGCGGCGGGGGAGAAACGGTCCTGGCTGGAGGGCCACGGCATCAAGTTCCTGCCCACCGTCGGCTGGGCCGAGCGCGGCGACCTGACGGCCCACGGCCACGGCAACTCCGTGCCCCGCTTCCACATCGCCTGGGGCACCGGCACCGGGGTCGTGGAGCCGTTCGTCGGGTACGCCAAACAGGCGGCCCGTGACGGGCTGCTGACCTTCCACCACCGCCACCAGGTCGACGCACTGGTCATGGAGGAGGGTGCGGCGCGCGGGGTGCGCGGCACCGTCCTGGCCGAGGACCACTCGCCGCGCGGTGTCGCCTCCAACCGCGACCGTGTCGGCGACTTCGAGCTGACCGCCCAGGCCGTCGTCGTGACCACCGGTGGCATCGGCGCCAACCACGAGATCGTCCGCCGCTACTGGCCGGAACGTCTCGGCACCCCGCCCGCCGAGATGGTCACCGGCGTCCCCGCCTACGTCGACGGCAGGATGCTCGACATCAGCGCGGACGCCGGCGTACGCCTGGTCAACCGCGACCGCATGTGGCACTACACCGAGGGCCTGCAGAACTGGGACCCGATCTGGCCCGGCCACGGCATCCGCATCCTGCCCGGACCGTCCTCGATGTGGTTCGACGCGCTCGGCCGCCGCCTGCCCGAGCCGTGCCTGCCCGGCTACGACACCCTCAGCACCCTCGAGTACCTGCGCACCACCGAGGACATCGCCGGATACGACCACTCCTGGTTCATCCTCACCCAGAAGATCATCGAGAAGGAGTTCGCGCTGTCGGGCTCCGAGCAGAACCCCGACATCACGGCCAAGGACCGCGCGGGCTTCTTGAAGGAGCGAATCCTCGGCAAGGGCGCGCCGGGACCGGTCGACGCGTTCCTGCGCAAGGGCGCGGACTTCGTGACCGCCCCGAACCTGGAGCAACTCGTCGAGAAGATGAACGGGTTGACGGAGAAGGCGCTCCTCGACGCGGCCGGAATCCGGCGCCAGATCGAGGCCCGCGACCTCCAGATCGCCAACTCCTACAGCAAGGACGCCCAGGTGCAGGGCATCCGCAACGCCCGCCGCTACATCGGCGACCGCCTCGGCCGGGTCGCCACCCCGCACCGCATCCTCGACCCGGCGGCCGGGCCGCTGATCGGCGTCAAGCTGCACACCCTGACCCGCAAGACCCTCGGCGGCATCCAGACCGACCTCGACTCCCGGGCCCTCGGCACCGACGGACAGCCCCTCGACGGCCTGTACGCGGCCGGCGAGGTCGCCGGCTTCGGCGGCGGAGGCGTCCACGGCTACAACGCGCTGGAGGGCACCTTCCTCGGCGGCTGCCTCTTCTCCGGCCGGGCGGCGGGACGGGCTGCCGCCCAGCAGACCGCCTGACCCCGGCTCTCGGCCCGTCTCCTCACGCCCGCAGGAGACGGGCCAGCACCGCGGCGTGGCTCTCTTCCGGATCCTTGGCCGCGGTCAGCAGCGTCACCGCACCGTTGCCCGCCAACTCGCGGACGTGCTCGAGGAGTTCGGCTGCCTCCGGAGCGGCCAGCTCCGCCTCGTAGCGGCGGCTGAACTCCTCGTGGGATCCCTCGCCCGCGTGGTACCAGCGGCGCAACTCGGTCGACGGCGTGAGAGCCTTGGGCCACTCGTCGACGTGCGCCGCGTCCTTCGACAGACCGCGCGGCCACAGCCGGTCGACGAGGACACGTACGCCGTCGTCGGGATCGGGCGATTCGTAGACGCGGCGGACGCGAACGCTCACGGGGGTACCTTTCTCGGGCGGAGGGCGGTGCCGGGAGCGTACCGCCCTGGTCCGGGGACGACGGGCGACGCAACGCGGCTTGACCTGATCGGGGGCGACGTACAGGGCGGGCAAACCGAACCAATCCCAGAACCTGACGAGTTCCTCACAACTGTCGGTCAAGGTCGATCCATGATCACACGCAGCCCCCGTGCCGCGCTGCTGGCCGCCACCCTGCTGCTCACCGGATGCGGCGGCGTGGCAGCGTCCCCGGACCACGGCGCCCAGGCCACCCCGGCGACGGTCAGCGCACCCACTCCCTCCTCCGATATCACCGTCCAGGTCGTGCCGCGGCAACTGCCCGGCCTGGGGCCCAAGACGTGGGCGAAGGTGCCCTCCCGCTCCCGCCAGGCCGTCGTGGTGACCGGCCGGGGCAGGGACTCGCCGCTGTCCACGGTCGTCCTGTACGAGCGCACCGCGGCCGGCTGGCAGGCCGGCGAGAGCCGGCCCGCGCACAACGCGCTCAAGGGCTGGACCGACCACCACCGGGCCGGTGACCTGCGTTCACCCATCGGCGTCTACACCCTCACCGACGCCGGCGGGCTGCTCCGCGACCCCGGGACCCGGCTGCCGTACGACCGGTCCGTCGGGTTCACCGCGCGCGGTACGGGATTCGAGGGCGAGCCGCTGGCAGGGTCCTTCGACTACGTCATCGCCATCAACTACAACCGCGAACCGGGCACTTCACCGCTGGACTGGACCCGCCCCCTCGGCGCGGGCCGCGGCGGCGGCATCTGGCTGCACGTCGACCACGACGGCCCCACGCAGGGCTGCGTGAGCATCGCCGAGGAGCACATGAAGGAACTGCTGCTGGCCCTCGACCCGGAACGGCACCCCGTCGTCGTCATGGGCGACGCCGAGTCCCTGGCTCGCTGAAGCCGCCGATGCCCCCCGAACCGCTTAGGATCCGCCGCGTGTGCGCACATGTGCTGGTCGCCGAGGACGACGAGATGCAGGCCGAACTGATCCGCCGCTCCCTGCTCGCGGAGGGCCACACGGCCACCGTGGTCCACGACGGCCGGGCCGCCCTCGACGCGGCCCACCGGCTCCGGCCGGACCTCGTCGTACTGGACCTGATGCTTCCGGTGATCGACGGCTTCGGCGTGTGCAGGGTCCTGCGCAGGGACGGCGACATCCCCGTCCTGATGCTCACCGCGCGCACCGCCGAGGACGACGTACTGCTGGGCCTGGAACTCGGCGCCGACGACTACATGACCAAGCCCTACAGCCCGCGCGAGCTGATGGCCCGCATCCGCACGGTCCTGCGGCGCAGCGGGCGCGCGGTCGCCGACCGGCGGGACGATGCCGTCGTCCGTGCCGCAGGGGTCACGGTCGATCCCGTACGGCACGAGGTGCGGTGCGACGGAGAACCCGTGGAGTGCACGCCGGCCGAGTTCGAGATCCTCCTCGCCATGGCCGCCGAACCGGAACGGGTGTTCTCCCGGCGGCAGTTGCTGGAGGTCACCCGCGGCACCGACCGGGCCTCCACCGAACGGGCCGTCGACGTCCACGTCATGAACCTGCGCCGGAAGATCGAGGCCGACCCGCGCCGCCCGGCCCGGCTGCTGACCGTCTTCGGCGTCGGCTACAAGCTCAGCGGCGCCCACGGATGAGCGGCCGCATACCGCTGCGCAAGCGCCTGCTGGTCCGGCTGCTGATCGCCTCGGGGCTCATCGCCGTGTGCTCCGTGGCGGCGACGGCCTGGCTGGCCGTGGAGACCACCACCCGCGCCCTGCGCGAGGAGCAGGGCCAGGTGCTCGCCGAGGACATGGACGTCCTCGCCCGGCTCAGCGCCTACGCCGCCACCCACCCCGACTGGCGGGGGGTGCGGGACACCGTACGGCAGCTGTCCGCGAAGACCGGCCGGCGCATCGCCCTGACCACCACCGACCGCAGGACGATCGCCGACTCCGCACGGCCCGGCACTTCGTTGCCCCCGCGGGCCGCCGCCACCGTCGACCCGCTGGCAACCGACACCTACAGCGAGCGAGGGGCGCAGCGCAGCGGCATCGACCCGCGGGTGGTGGGCCCGTACCGGCTGACGGCGGACGAGCGTGCCGGGCTGACGAAGCTGGCCGAGGCGCGGCGGGGCTGCTTCGCCCGCTACGGCATCGAGACCACCGTCGTGCGCACACCCAGCGGTCGCCCGGTGCTCAAGGAGGAGGACGGCACGCTCGCGGGCGGCTACGTGCCCGAGGAGTGCGCCGACGGGCAGCTCAACACCCCGACCCCGACCGAGCAGAAGGCGCTGGCCGCGCTGACGGAGCGGGCCGGCGGCTGTCTGGACCGGCAAGGGCTGGACTTCAGGTCGCCATTGTTCGTCATGGTCGACGTCACCGACCAGAGCCTGAGCACCCGGTACGTCATGGGCAAGTTCCTCAAGCAGCCGGACGCCGAGGTCGGCCGACGGGCCCAGGCCTGCCTCGACGACGCCCGGCGCGCGCAGCTCGACCCTTATGTGGCACCGGTGGCCCAGCTGTTCCTGGGTGGCGGGGACACCGCCGCCGTGCGGTTCGACATGTCTCCGGCCAACAAGGCCAAGGTCGTCGGCGCCGCCGGGCTCGTGCTCGCCGTCACCGTCGCCGTGACCGCCGTGATCGCGACCCGGCTGGTACGGCCCCTGCGCGCGCTGACCGCGGCGGCCCAGCAGCCGCCGGAGCGGCATGTGCGCGTGCCCGTGACCACCCGGGACGAGACCGGCATCCTGGCCGCGGCATTCAACGAACTGACCGAGCGCCGCGAACGCCTGGAGGCCCAGCGCAAGGCGATGGTCAGCGACATCGCCCACGAACTGCGCAGCCCGCTCACCAACATCCGCGGCTGGCTGGAGGTCACCCGCGACGGAGTCGTCGACCCGGACCCCGCCCTGCTCGCCTCGCTGCACGACGAGGCCCTGGTCCTCCAGTGCGTCATCGACGACCTGCGCGACCTCGCCGACGCCGACGCCGGCACCCTGCGCCTGCACCGCGAACCCGTCCGCTGCGACGAACTCCTCGACCAGGTCGCCGCCGCCCACCGCGTCGCCGCCGACACGGCCCAGGTCGCCCTGCGCACCGCGGTGGAGGGCAAGCCCTGGCTGGACGCCGATCCGGTCCGGCTGCGGCAGGCGCTGGGCAACCTGGTCTCCAACGCGCTGCGCCACACGCCCGCCGGAGGCGCCGTCACACTCGCCGCGCGCCACGACGGCGACGACGTCGTCCTGGAGGTCGCCGACACCGGCGCCGGGATCGCGCCCGAGGACCTGCCGCACGTCTTCGACCGCTTCTGGCGCGCGGAGAAGTCCCGCAGCCGCCGCACCGGCGGCAGCGGCCTGGGCCTGCCCATCGTCCGGCACCTGATCGCCGCGCACGACGGTACGGCCCACGCGACGAGCGAGCCCGGTACCGGGAGCGTCTTCACGCTGCGACTGCCCGGGGCTCCGGCACGGTAGCGGTCCGTCCGATTCCGGTCGCTTCGTGCGGGTACCCCGTCTCGCGCGAGGCGAAGAGGGAGGCCACGACATGAGCGCATCGGACGACCTCCCGGTCGTGGGCACACTCGCCGAACTGACCGGCCTGGTCGAACGGCACCAGGGCCTGTACGTCCGCTGGTCGCGCGGCCCCGGCGCCGACCTCGCCGAGGTGTCCAGCACCGACGACCTCACGGGCGCCCCCATGCCGGGACTGTCCGCCAACCCGCTCGACGTCGAGGAGTGGTGGCAGGACCGGCCCGTGCAGGTGTGGGTGGCCCGCCGCCTGTACGACTACTCCCATCTGCCGCACGAGAAGGGGGCCGATGTCCGCCCCTGGGTCCTCAAGGGCCGGGAGACGGGCCGCGGACCGGACAACGAGCCGTTGGTCGCGGACGTCCGCCCCCTGTGCTGGATCGACCCCCGGATGATCGACGAGGCACGGTCGGAAGTGGACCGGCAGGAGAATTCCTGGGGCCCGCTGCGCCGCACCGGCCGCTGAAGCGGCCCCGGCACGGGTGACAAGCGGCCCGGCGTCACGCGACGCCGGGCCCTCGCCTCACCCCGAGCTGCGCCGGGCGCCCGCGCGCCGCTTCAGCGCACGGCGTTCGTCCTCACTCGTGCCGCCCCACACGCCCAGTGTCTGCCCGGTGTCGAGCGCCCACTGCAGGCACTCCTCCCGGACGGGACAGCGCCGGCACACGGCCTTCGCCCGCTGCGTCTGCACCAGCGCCGGTCCGGTGGTGCCGATCGGGAAGAAGAGATCGGGGTCCTCGTGGCGGCACGCGGCGTGGTCTCGCCAGTTGTCCATGAAAAGTCACCTGCGATCGAAGTCGTACGTGCCCTCGGGGATGCCTTACTCGCTTCCGGGTCACCTGTCGATGCCTGAGTGAAACCGCCGCGTTCCGGGGCCGGGTGGGTATCGGCCAGGACGCGGTCACTGCTCGCGGATGCCCCAGGGGGAGCCGTAGGCGGTCAGCCGGTCCAGGAAGGGGCCGGCCGGGAAGGCCTCCGGGCCGAGGACGCCCGCGCCGGACCAGGCACCCGTGGCGAGGAGCTCCAGGGCGACGACGGGGTTGACGGCGGTCTGCCACACCACCGCCTGGCAGCCGTACTCCGCCATGGACCACTGGTTGTCGACCACGTGGTACAGGTACACCTCGCGCGGCGCACCGTCCTTGACGCCCCGCACCCATGTGCCCGCACAGGTCTTGCCGTGCATCCGCTCGCCCAGCGTCGCCGGATCGGGAAGGCAGGCGGCGACGAGGTCCCGGGGCGAGACCGCGACCGGGCCGGCGGGGCTCGGCACGGTCACCGGGTCGGTGCGGTCCAGGCCCAGCAGGTGCAGCGTCTTGAGGGTCTCGATGAACTCGCGGCCCAGGCCGTACTTGAACGTGACGCGGCGCGCCTCGACCCGGCGCGGCACGAGCAGCACCTCCTCGTGCTCCACGTTCACGCACTCGACCGGGCCGATGCCCTCCGGGAAGTCGAACACCTCGGGCTCGCTGAACGGCTCGGTGGTGAACCAGCCCCGGTCGGACTCGTAGACGACCGGCGGGTTCAGGCACTCCTCGATCGTGGTCCAGATGCTGAAGGACGGCGCGAAGCCATACCCGTGGACGGTGAGGTTCGCGCCGTCGCGGACGCCGATCTCCTCGATCTCGTCGAAGAGTTCGTCGGCCGCGTACCGGGCGAAGACGTCCGACAGCCCCGGCTCCACGCCCATCCCGACGAGGGCCAGCGCGCCCGCCTTCGCCCAGTCGTCCGCCTGTGCGAACTGCTCGTCGCCCAGCTTGACCCCGCACTCCTGGTACGGGCGCTCGGCGTGCGGCCGGGACAGCGACATCGCCATGTCGAGGTAGGTGGCAGCGGCCGCGCGTGCCGTACGGAACAGGGGCATCACGAACCGCGGGTCGGTGGCGTTGAGGAGGACGTCGCAGCCGTACCGCTCCAGCAGCGCCGCCACGGCCGCCTCGTCGCCGGCGTCCACACGCTCGGCCGCGAAACGGGACCCGGCGTCGCCGAGGGCCGCGACGGCCGCCTCGGCCCGCGCCGGGTCGTGGTCGGCCACGACCATCCGGTCGAAGAACGGCCGCCGGGCCGCGATCCGGGTGATGGCCGTGCCCACACCACCGGCGCCCACGAGCAGTACACGCATGACTGGAACTCCCTCGGCTGAAGGTCTACGACGTGATGGGGCCCCGCCGGAGATACAACGCCGCCGGTTCACATAAGGTCAATGGCGTTGGCATAAGGAGCGATGAATGCCCAAACCCGTGGTTCCCGAGGAGAAGCGGCGTCGGCGCAGGCCCACCAAGAGCGGCACCGTGCTCTCCGAGCGGCTGATCGTCGACACGGCGCTGCGCATGCTGCGCGAACACGGCAGCGCCGGCCTCACCGCCCGCCGTCTCGGCCTCGCCCTGGGCGCCGACCCGTCCACGCTCTACCGGTACTTCCGCGGTATGGACGACCTGACCCTCGCCATCGGCGACGCGCTCATCGGCCAGGCTCTCGAAGGCTGGCGGCCGACGGGGGAGTGGCGGGCGGACCTGCGGGCCGTCGGGCTGCGCATCCACGCCGCGTACATCGCCCACCCGCAGGCCGCCCTGCTGACCACGAACCGGGTCACCGGCCGGGCGAACGAACTGGCCGCCGACGAGGCGGTCCTGGACGTCCTGCGCACGGCCGGGTTCCCGCCGGCGGACACCGTGCGCGTCTACCACGCCTTCATCGACCAGACCCTGGCCTTCGCCGCGCTCGACGCCGCCTCGCTCGCCCTGCCCAACGCCGCACAGCGCGCCGACGAGGACATGTGGCGCTCGACGTACGCCCGCCTGCCCCGCACCACCCATCCCCGCATCGCCGAGGCGGCACCTCTGTTGGCCACCCGCATGGTGACCAGCGCCTATCCCACGGCGCTGGAGATGCTCCTGGACAGTGCGGCGGCTCGGCTGGAAGCGGTCAACGGTTGACGCGACGCTTCGAGTCCGACCGGAGGCCGTCAACGGTCAGCGCAAGGCCTCGGAGGCCGCCGTCATCACCGCCTCGGCCACCGCGGCCAGCGCGGGGGAGTCCAGCTTCCACTGCTGCCAGTACAGCGGGACGTCGACCGTGCGGTCCGGTGCCAGGGGAACGAGGCGGCCCTCGCGCAGCAGCCCGTCCGCCTGCACCTCCGGCACCAGGCCCCAGCCCAGACCCGCCGTGACGGCCTCGACGAAGCCCTCCGAGGTGGGGACGAAGTGCCGTACAGCGCTCGCCGCGCCCCGACCCCTGCCAAGCCGGCGCACGAAGGCGTCCTGGAGGTCGTCGCTCCGGTCGAAGACCAGCACCGGCGCGTTGGCGAGCGCGTCCCGCAGCGGTTCGCCGAGATACCTCTCGGCGAACGCCGGGCTCGCCGCCGCGACGTAGCACATCCGGCCCAGGGCGCGCACGGAACAGCCCGCCACGGGATCCGGCGACGAGGTCACCGCGGCCATCACCAGGCCCTCCCGCAGCAGCGCGGCCGTGCGGGTCTCGTCCTCGCGACGCAGCTCGAAACAGAGCCGGGGTTCCTCGGGAACGCGCGTGAGCGCCTCCAGGAACCAGGTCGACAGGGAATCCGCGTTCACCGCGATCGAGACCCGGGTCGGCTCCCCGTCGCCGCTCATGCCGAGCTCGACGCTCGCGTCCCGCTCCAGCCGGGCCAACTGGCGGGCGAACCGCACGACGACCTCGCCGGACTCGGTCGGCCGCACCGGCTTCGTACGCACCAGCAACACGCGTCCCGTGCGCTGCTCCAGGGCCTTCACCCGCTGACTGACCGCGGACGGCGTGACATGCAGGGCGGCGGCCGCCGCGTCGAACGTGCCCTCGTCCACCACCGCGAGCAGCGTCCGCACCTGGTCGAGCGGGAGTTCCGTCATCATCACGTCAGCATCACAGCAGCTAATGCTACGTAAGAATCTTTAGCTGTACTCCCTGTGATCGTTTCCCTAGCGTCGACGTCATGTCCGCCTCCCTGACCGCCGCTGCCGCCGGATTCGGCACCGGCCTCTCGCTCATCGCCGCCATCGGCGCCCAGAACGCCTTCGTCCTGCGCCAGGGCGTCCGCCGCCACGCGGTCCTCGCCGTCGTCGGCATCTGCGCCCTGTCCGACGCCCTGCTCATCACCCTCGGCGTCGCCGGTGTCGGCGCCGTGGTGGTCGCGTGGCCGGGCGCGCTGACCGCGATCGGCTGGATCGGCGGCGCGTTCCTGGTCGGCTACGGCGCTCTCGCCGCCCGCCGGGTGATCAGACCGGGCGGCGCCCTGCGCGCCGACGGCGAGGCGGAGGGCTCACGCCGGCGAGCCGTGCTCACCTGTCTGGCGATGACGTGGCTCAATCCGCACGTCTACCTCGACACCGTGTTCCTGCTCGGCACCGTCGCCGCCGACCGCGGCCCGCTGCGCTGGACGTTCGGCCTCGGCGCCGCCCTGGCCAGCCTGTGCTGGTTCGCCGCGCTGGGCTTCGGCGCCCGGCTGCTGGGCCGCTTCCTGGCCAGACCGGCCGCCTGGCGGGTCCTGGACGGACTGGTCGCCGCGATGATGATCGCCCTCGGGAGCATGCTGATCGCCGGAACGTGAGGATGCGGATCCGGAACGCCCGGCCGGTGCTGCGATAGTGATCCCTGGTCCGAAAGATGTAACGAGCAACCAGGAAGCCCGTGGACACGAGCGAGAGCGGCACCGAACCACAGTCGGCTGCGGCGGACGAGGCGAAGCAGGACCGGAGCGGATGGCGCCGTTGGGCCATGGACACCCGTCCCCTGCGCATCCCGGCCTACCGCCGACTGTGGTCCTCCACGATCGTCACGGCCGTCGGCAGCCAGCTCACCGCCGTCGCTGTGCCCAAGCAGATCTACGACATCACCGGCTCCTCGGCCTGGGTCGGCGCCGCGAGCCTCGCCGGCCTGCTGCCGCTGATCGTGTTCGCGCTGTGGGGCGGGGCGATCGCCGACAGCATGGACCGCCGCAAGCTGCTGCTGATCACCAACAGCGGCATCGCCGTCACCTCCGTCCTGTTCTGGCTCCAGGCCGTGGCGGGGCTCGACTCGGTCGCGGTGCTGATGGTCCTGCTCGCCGTGCAGCAGGCGTTCTGGGGGCTGAACGCCCCGGCCCGCAACGCCTCCATCGCCCGCCTGGTCCCCAAGGAGCAACTGGCCGCCGCGAGCGCCCTCGGCTCGACCGTCATGCAGACCGGCCAGGTGGTCGGGCCGCTGCTGGCCGGCGCCCTCATCCCCGTCATCGGACTGCCCGAGCTGTACCTCATCGACGCCCTCGCGCTGTGCGTCACCGTATGGGCGGTCTACAGGCTGCCCTCGCTGCCGCCCCTCGCGACCACGGGGAAGCGGCGGGCCGGCGTGCGGGAGATCGCAGCCGGTTTCCGCTACATCGCCGCGCACAAGGTGTTGCTGCTGTCCTTCCTCGCGGACATCATCGCCATGGTCTTCGGCATGCCCCGTGCCCTGTTCCCGCAACTGGCGTCCCAGACCTACGCCCCCTACGGCGAAGGGCTCGCGCTCGGCCTGCTGTTCGCGGCGATTCCCATCGGCGCGGTGGTCGGCGGGCTGCTGTCCGGCACGTTCTCCCGGGCCCGCCGGCACGGCTGGATGGTCATCGGCGCGGTGGTCGCCTGGGGCGCGGCCATCACCGGCTTCGGACTGAGCGGCAGCCTGTGGCTCGCGGTCGTGTTCCTGGCCGCGGCCGGGATCGCCGACATGGTCTCGATGGTCTTCCGCGGGGCGATCCTGCTGTCCGCCGCCACCGACGAGATGCGTGGCCGCATGCAGGGCGTCTTCACCGTCGTCGTCGCGGGCGGCCCCCGCCTCGCCGACGTCCTGCACGGCACCGCCGGCTCGGCCTTCGGTGCCCGTACGGCGGTCGCGGGCGGCGGGCTCCTGGTCGTGGCCGTCATGCTGAGCCTGGCCTTCGCGGTGCCGGCGCTGCGCCGCTACCGCGTCTGAGACCGCCGCCCGGTGCGCTACAGGGCGCCCCGCCGGTGCATCGTGTACTGCTCCATGAGCTTGCCCCGCGTGGTCTCCAGCCGGTGCGCGAGGATCTCCGCCACGCTGCGGACCAGGATCACCCCGAGCTGCGGATCCTCCTCGCACAGCCGCAGCACAGAGGCCGCGTCGAACTCATAGGCGCGCACCGGGCTGAAGGCCTCCGCGCCGAAGTCCCACTGGTACGGCGGGAACAGCCACGACCAGCCGAGCAGATCCCCCGAGCCGAGGCTGGCGACGGTCACCCGCTGGTGGGACGTCACCTGCTGGGTCAGGGAGACCGCTCCCGAGCGGATCACCCAGAAGCGGTCGGCCGTCCCTCCCGCCTCGAAGATGCGGGCGTCCTCGGGGAAGGAGACCTCTCGGGCGAGGTTCATCAGGCTCCGGCGCTGAGGCGGCGGAAGGGCGGTCAGCAGCTTGATCGCTTTGGTCATGACACGGGGCTCCTCGCCGGCGACGGGTTCCGGTGTTATCCCTGTGCCCATTTCAGCGGCTGACGGAGCCCCGGGCACCTCGGCGAACTGACGAATTCTCCGCAGAGCGTCGGCCGGCATGCCGGCCGACGCCGCCGAGGGCATGAAAAAGCCCTGGCTGGACGGGGGAGACCAGCCAGGGCCGTTAGCGGTGGCGTGCGGGGGACGGATGCGGTCGACCCCGTGGCCACGTATGAATGAACCGTAAACCATCTATGGGGGATGTGCGTAGCCAGATCCGGGTCACGTGACCCGTTTCACTCTGTGGTCACTTGATCGTCACCCGGTGGTCACTCGGTGTCCCGGGGGACCACCCTGATCGTCTCCAGCGCGGGGTCGCTGGCATCGGGGAGGTTCATCCCGGCGGCCAGGCCGGTGCGCAGGTACCGCAGCACCGGCTCCGTCAGCCGCTCACCGGGGAGGACGGCCGGGATTCCGGGCGGATACGGCGTGATCATCGCTGCGACCCGCCCGGCGGCCTCGGACACCGGCACGTTCTCGGCCGGTCCGAAGAACGCGTCCCGGGGCAGGCGGGCCTGGGGCATCCGTAACTCGGACGGCAACGGCACCTCCACCCGCGGCGCCGGGCGCAGCTCCGGCGCCGCCCGGGCCAGGCCCTTGAGCGCGGCGAGCAGTTCCGCGGCCGTCTCGTGGTCGTCGGCGTGGGTGATCTGCGCGCCGATGCGGCGATGGTCGGTCAGATGGCAGTCGATGCGCCTGTGCTCCCGCAGCCAGTCAGCCGCCTGGTACCCCGTGATGCCGAGTGCCTCGATGTCGATGACGCCCGGCAGCGGGTCCAGGTCGTCGGCCAGTCCCGGGCCGCAGTAGTCGTCCCGGTCGTTGACGTGCATCCCGTCGGTCTTCTCGACGGCCGCCCGGACCTCGGCGGCGAGATCCAGCGCGGCGCCCATGAGCTTCTTGCCGTGCAGGGCCATCTGCCGGCGCCAGCCGTCCAGCCCGGCGTACAGCAGCACCGACGGGCTGGTGGTGCCCAGCAGATCGGCGCACATCCCCAGCAGCGCCGGCGTGACCAGATCACCCTGAAGATGGAAGACCGAACCCTGCTCCAGGCCGCTGCCCATCTTGTGGATGCTGGTCACGCAGATGTCGGCGCCGGCGTCCATCGCCCAGGACGGCAGGTCGGGGTGGAAGGGCAGATGGGCGCCCCAGGCCTCGTCCACGACCAGCGGGACCGAGCGGCGGTGACACACCTCGGCCACCGCCCGCAGGTCCGCGCAGGCGCCGTACGGCGTGGGGCTGGTGATCAGGGCGCCCTTCGCGTCGGGGTGGGCGTCGAAGGCCTGCTCGAACTCCGCGGCGGACGGTGGATGCGCGAGCCGCCGCTCGGCGTCCCATCGCGGCTCGATCCAGACGGGCTCGATGCCGGACAGGATCAGCCCCGACACGACGGATTTGTGGGCGTCCCGTCCGATCAGCAGCTTCTCGTGCGGGCTCGCCACGGCCAGCATCGCCGCCTTGACGGACAGGGAACTGCCCACGTGCTGAAGAAGGTGTGCTCGGCGTGCACGGCTCAGCCATCAGTTCCTGGGCGCGCTGCAGCACCCGGCCCCGGGTCAGCCGGTCGTCCAGGCCGCCCGACGCGAGCACATCACCGAGGAAGACCGCGTCGCCGAGCACCTCGCGCACCGCGGGGTCGGCACCGCGGGCCTGCTTGTGGCCCGGCGGCGTGAACGACAGCCGCCCCCGGCGGTGGTAGTCGGCCAGGGCTTCCAGAACCGGTGCTCGGGTGTGATCGGCAGCCATTGAGCTCGGGTCCCCGGCCCCGACGGCGCCAATCAGGCAGCCGCCGAGGGCGGTACGTCATGCGTCACCAGTCATGCCTCGTCGTCGTGCTTGCCCGGGGTCAGGATCTCGTCCAGCACCCTCAGCACACTCTCGTAGGCCAGGCTCCGTACGGCCGCGTCACGCGCCCCGTCCGGGTCGGCCTGCCGCAGGTTGTCGCGGCGTGTCCGCCAGGCCCGCTCCTCCTCTTCCGCGCAGGCCCGGGCGCGCTGGATGCGTCGCAGCAGTTCGTCTGAGTCCACCACATCGGTCATGGAAACCGCGTACCCGCTCGACGCGCAGGGATGGCCCGACTCCCGTCCGGGTTGTGAGGTTTGGCACGCCAGGGAGAGGTCAGCCGAAGAGTAGACACCTGCGGAAGCCCGCGCAGCGGGGGCACGACCGCTGCGGCGGCGGACGCTCTGCCAGCGAGCGCCCTCGCCCGGACATGGCCCGCAGATGCGCCGGCTCCGGCTTCTGTTTTCAGCGATCAGGGAGTTCAGGGATGTGCGAGGAGCACAGGACCGAATCCGCCCTCGAACCGACCGCCGCGCACCGGTGCGGGCAGCCACGACCGTGCAAACCGGCCGAGGCGCGCAGGGTCGTGGAGCGGGCCGTGACGGAACGCTGCCGTGCCACCCACACCCCGTGTGACGCCGAGGCGCTCTCCGACGCCCTGCTCGTCGCCTCGGAACTCACCACCAACGCGATCCTGCACGGCGGTGGCATCACGGACTTTCAGGTCGACGTCGTGGGGCGCGGGGTACGCGTGTCGGTGAGCGACCGCAGCGACGAACTGCCGGTGAGTATCGCGCCGGTCGACGAGCGCGGGCGGCGCCGGGTCGGCGGCCGTGGCTGGCCCATCGTCTGCCGACTGGCGCACGACGTACGCGTGACCGGCCTGCCCGCGGGCGGGAAGTGCATCACCGCCGTGGTGCCCCTGTCCGTGCGCGTGTCCTGAAAACTCGATCCGCACATTTGGGAACCGGAGTTTGTACCAACGGGGGCAGGGCAGACGCAGTTTCGTGCTTCGGACCGGAGGCGCGCCAGCGGGAGCTGTGTGGCTGCTCCGGGGCCCTCCGGGTGATCCGGGCAGCGCCCTCCCGCGGTAAGTCCCTGAAACCCACCGTTCAGGAGCGATTCCGCATGCTCATTGATATGTCGACAAGCCGTCCCGGCACGCCCACCCAGCCGAACGTTGCCACCCGGCGTAAGCACGACGACGCACCCGACACCAGCGCCCTCTTCACCCGTCTGGCCGCACTGGAGGACGGCCCCGAACGCGACGCCGTCCGTGACGAACTCGTCGCGGCCTGGCTGCCCATGGCCCACCGGATCGCCGGCCGGTTCCGCGACCGCGGCGAGTCGCTCGAGGATCTGCGGCAGGTGGCGGCACTGGGACTGGTCAAGGCGATCGACCGGTTCGAGCCGGAGCGGGGGGCCTTCGAGAGCTACGCCGTGCCCACCATCACCGGAGAGGTCAAGCGGCACTTCCGGGACCGGATGTGGGCGCTGAGGGTGCCCCGCCGGGTGCAGGAGCTGCGCAACAAGGTACGGCTGGCGCGACGGGAGTTGACCCAGAACCCCGGTAATTCCGAGCCCACGGCCGCCGACATCGCCGCCCACACCGGGCTGACCGAGGACGAGGTCGCCGCCGGCATGGAGGCCCTCGAGAGCTTCAGCACACTGTCGCTGGACGCCGAGCTGTCGGCCGGCGACGAAGGCTACAGCCTCGTGGACACCCTGGGTTCCTCGGACGCCTCCTACGACGTCGTCGTCGACCGGGAGTCCGCCAAGGAAGGCCTGCGCCGACTGCCCGAGCGCGAACGCGCCATCCTCTACATGCGCTTCTTCGAGGACATGACCCAAAGCCGCATCGCCGACCACCTCGGTATCTCCCAGATGCACGTCTCCCGCCTCATCAGCCGCAGCTGCGCCCGTGTGCGCGACGAGGCACTGGGGCAGCGGTCGGGCGGCGGCACCAACCGCGGACAGACGGCGGCCTGAGCGACGGCACACCCCGTGGCCACCCGTGAACTGTGACGGCCCGGCTGCCGGTCGCGAGACGGCCGAACCCGGCGGAGCGCCGTCGCAGCGTGTGCCTCCCCCCAGGCATCCGGATTGCAGGAGGTCGACATGAACACGGGTGCCATGGCGCGGCACAGGTAGGCGATGACGGAGGTGGCGATCGCGTTGAGCATGATCGTCGCGACGACCTCGCTGACCCCGCGGGTGACCTTGAGGACACCGG